>DASUFP010000106.1:0-98775 GCA_036274495.1 Bacteroidia bacterium | reverse complement strand
AGCCATTTTTGATGCATTAAAAAGAATCAATAATATTATTATTGATCTTAGCCGGGATATCTGGACATACATTTCAATGAATTATTTTACTCAGCAGGTTAAAAAAGGTGAAGTTGGATCATCGGCAATGCCACATAAGGTAAACCCTATTGATTTTGAAAATGCCGAAGGGAATCTGGGATATGCCAATGCGTTATTTGAACATCTGGCAGCGAAGTTGCCACTATCAAGATTACAGCGCGACCTCACTGACTCCACTGTATTACGAAATGTAGGAGTGCCCTTTGCCCATACGCTTATTGCTCTCAAATCACTGCACAAGGGATTAGGCAAAATAGAGGTAAATACCGGTGCTATTGCCAACGACCTTGAACAGAACTGGGCCGTTGTAGCAGAAGCCATTCAAACTATTTTACGTCGCGAAGGGTATCCGCATCCGTATGAGGCATTGAAAGAGTTAACCCGCACCGGAGAAAAAATATCCAGGGAAACCATCAGCGCATTTATTGCAAAACTTGCTGTTACCGAAAAAGTGAGAGATGAGCTTTCGGCTATCACTCCTGCAAATTATGTTGGAAATGCCATGAAATTTAAGATGTGAGGAGAATACAAATCATAAAACTATTTTGATTTCCCAAAACACTATTTATACTCCGAAAGTTTTTTCTTTTTCTATTAACCCGCCACATTGAAAGTCTCAGGTTTTACATTTATCAGAAATGCTGTAAGGTACGACTATCCCATAAAGGAGGCGATACTTTCAATACTTCCGGTGTGTGATGAGGTGGTAGTAATGTTGGGCAACAGTGATGATGACACCCGTGGTCTGCTGGAGTCGATAAGCAGTGATAAAATAAAAATATTTGACAGTGTTTGGGACGACTCGTTACGAGAGGGCGGACAAGTGCTTGCTGTTGAAACCGACAAAGCATTTGCCAAAATAGATCCTTCAGCGGACTGGGCCTTTTATATTCAGGGGGATGAACTGTTTCATGAAAACGGTATTCCTGCCGTGCTGGAAGCCATGCATAAATATAAAGATCACCCTGAAGTGGAAGGGCTGTTATTCAAATACCTCCACTTCTATGGTTCCTATGATTTTATTGGTGATTCAAGAAGATGGTATCGAAATGAAGTGCGAATTATCCGCAATACACCCCGGTTTCATTCTTACAAAGATGCTCAGGGTTTTAAAATTGACGGCCGCAAACCCAATGTAAAAGCTGTTGATGCTTACATTTATCATTACGGCTGGGTAAAGCCGCCTGAGTCGATGCAGGCCAAGCAACAGAGTTTTCAAAAATTATGGCATACCGATGAATGGGTGGAAGAAAATGTACCAAAAGCAGAAACCTTCGATTATTCAGGTATTGATTCACTGGCCCGTTTTAAAGGCACCCATCCTGCAGTCATGGCGGATCGTATTGCCCGCAAAAACTGGCAATTCACATTTGATCCGTCACAAAAAAAGTTGTCGCTCCAATCAAGGTTCCTGCACCTGATAGAACGTATAACAGGATGGCGTATCGGTGAATGGAAAAACTACAGGATTATCTGAGTTTTGAATGGCAAAATGCTACGATGCTGAAGCGAGTATATCGGCAATGTGCATCACTCTCATAGGGATCTGCTGTTTTCGGATATAGCCATCCAGGTGCATTAAACACCCCATATCAGTTGAAATAATTACATCGGCACCGGCATTGCGGGCATGCTGAACTTTTTGTTCCGCAAGTTTCACAGCAATTTCCTCAAAATTACCGGCAAATGTATTCCCAAAGCCGCAACACATCCCTCCATCGGCCATTTCAACCATTTTCAAACCTTTTACCTTACTAAGCAATAACCTTGGGCTCTCGTGGATTCCGCATTCGCGCAAGGCTGTACAATTATCCATAAACACTCCTGTACCGCTGAAGCGGGATCCTGTGTCGGACACATGCATCACCTTCACCAGAAATTCCGAAAATTCGTACATGTATTTCTGAACGCTCTTAAATTCATTGTGCAGGACAGAATTGTGGAACATATCGGGGTAATAATTTTTAACCATACTCACACAGGAACCGCCGGGCGAAACAATATATCTTTCATTCTGGAATTCTTTGATCAGTTTTTCGCCCACTTCTTTGCAATGCTCTCTGAATCCATTGTGAAAAGCAGGCAGACCACAGCACGTTTGGCCGGCATTGTAGTTAACACCGCATCCGATTCGTTCCAGCACGTTTACCATATTAATGGCTGTGGCCGGATAAACCTGATCGATGTAACAGGGGATGAAAATATCAACTATCATGGAATTCCGGCGCTAAGATAAAGTGCCTGCTGGTTTTCTGTTGTTAAAGAGGATAAAAAATAAAAAAATCATTCCCATTATGAAAAAAGCGATGAGTGAAATAATGGAGTTGCGCATGCTCCCCGTTAGTTCTTCAATTAATCCATAAGAGGCTGAGCCCAGCACCAGTCCTACTTTATCGCACACATCGTAAAAGGAAAAATAGGAGGCGTGGTCCTCCGAAGGGGGCAGCAATTTTGAATACGTGGAACGGCTCAGGGATTGAATTCCACCCATCACCATCCCCACAATAAAAGCCAAAACATAAAACGAATTTACATCTCTGGTATAATACGCCCCAACACAAATGCCTATCCATATAACAATTGCAATAGCAAGCGCCTGAATGTTACCCAATTTTGAAGACGCCCATGAAAATAAATAAGCACCTGCAATAGCGACAAATTGTATAATTAAAACAGTTACAATAAGCTGTCCGGTTTCCATGTGAAGTTCCTTTTCACCAAAAAGAGTTGCTACATACATTACCGTTTGAACACCCATGTTATAAAAGAAGAAGGAGAGCAGGAACCGGGTCAGATAACTGTGGCCGCGGAGCTGCTTCCAAACCATGCGTAATTCTTTGTAACCCCTTGTAAGGTAATCGCCCTGTCGCTGTTTGTTGTACACATTGGATGGGAGGTATTTAAACGTATACGCGGCAAAGCCAACCCACCAGACCCCTACCAGCAAAAAGGAAATACGTGCCGGTAGTGTGGGGTTTGAAATGCCAAACCACTCCGGCTTCATTATCATAATCAGATTAAAAATGAGCAGCAGCGAACTTCCGATGTATCCCATTGCAAAACCTCTGGCACTCACTCTGTCCTGGTCTTCGGGTTCGGCTATTTCGGGCAGGTAGGAATTGTAAAACACAATACTTCCCGAATATCCGATAGAGGCCAACATAAATCCGGCTACACCGATACCCAAAGTATTGGCATCAAAGAAAAAAAGTGAACAGCAGGCGATGCCGCCCAGCCAGCAAAAAAACTTCATAAAGCCCTTTTTACTTCCGCTCGAATCGGCTATTGCCGAAAGCAGCGGCGACAGGAGTGCAATCAAAAGAAATGCGCCCGATAACGCATAGGTATAAAGGACCGTATTTGTAAAATCACGACCCAAAAATCGTACAATGTCCGAATCGGTTGTGCTTGTTACTTCTGAAAAATAGATAGGAAAAACAGCAGTGGTAATGGTCAGCGAATAGACCGAATTGGCCCAGTCGTACATGGTCCAGGCATGAATTATCTTCTTATTGCCTTTTTCAATCACTCTGTGAAATTAAAAATTAAAACAGACAATCGGCCTCAGGTTGAAAAATGAGATAAAAAAAGCCCGGAAGGTTATTCCGGGCTTTTACAGGCTATCAGGCGGTAAGCGACATTTTGATCAGGTTCAGTGCCGAACCTGCTTTGAACCACTCAATCTGGTGTTTGTTATAAGTATGATTCACCTTTATTGATTCACTTGTCCCGTCACTGTGATGAAGCACCAAAGTCAGTGGGGTATCAGGGGCGAATGTCATTAATCCGTTAATATCAAACGTATCATCTTCCCGGATTTTATCGTAATCATTTTTATCAGCGAAGGTCAATGCTAACATGCCCTGCTTCTTAAGATTTGTTTCATGAATACGTGCGAACGATTTAACCAATACGGCACGTACGCCGAGGAAACGGGGCTCCATTGCCGCATGTTCACGTGATGAACCTTCACCATAGTTCTCATCACCCACAACAATACTGCCTATGCCTGCGGCTTTGTATGCACGTTGTACAGCAGGCACCGAACCGTACTCACCGGTAAGCTGGTTTTTAACAGCATCCGTTTTATCATTAAACGCATTAACGGCACCTATAAGCATGTTGTTGGAGATATTATCAAGATGGCCACGGAACTTAAGCCAGGGTCCGGCCATAGAAATATGGTCGGTAGTACACTTACCTTTTGCTTTAATCAGCAATTTCAATCCATGTAAATCTGTTCCTTCCCATGGTTTAAATGAATCAAGCAGTTGCAACCTGTTGGAAGTTGGACTCACCAGCACCTCTACATTACTTCCGTCTTCGGCAGGCGGCTGAAAACCGGCATCGTCTACATCAAATCCTTTTATCGGTAATTCAATACCCAATGGCTCCTCAAGCTTAACCTTTTCACCCTTGTCATTTGTGAGGGTGTCGGTAAGAGGATTAAACGTAAGATCGCCTGCAATAGCAAATGCCGTTACAATTTCCGGAGAGGCAACAAATGCATGCGTGTTTGGGTTGCCATCATTACGTTTGGCAAAATTTCTGTTGAATGAAGTGATGATAGAGTTTTTCTCCTGTTTGTCGGCACCATGGCGCGCCCATTGTCCGATACACGGACCACAGGCGTTCGCGAGGACCACACCACCCATTTTTTCAAACACTTTGAGATAACCATCGCGATCAACAGTGTACCGAACCTGTTCAGAACCCGGGGTGATGGTATATTCTGATTTTGCAACAAGTCCTTTGGTTACTGCCTGACCGGCGACTGAAGCAGCGCGGGTAATATCTTCGTAGGAGGAGTTAGTGCAAGAACCTATCAAACCAACGTCGAGTTTAGCGGGCCAGTTATTCTCTTTAACAGCAGCGGCGAATTTGGAAATCGGCCAAGCCAGATCGGGTGTGAAAGGTCCGTTTACATGGGGCTCCAGTTCACTCAGATTAATTTCAATTACCTGATCGAAATATTTTGAAGGATCGGCGTACACTTCGGGATCGCCGGTAAGATGTGCGGCAACACCATCGGCCATTTCAGCTACGTCGGCCCGTGAAGTAGCGCGCAGATACTCCGCCATTTTTTTATCGTAACCAAAAACAGAGGTGGTTGCACCTATTTCGGCTCCCATGTTACAAATGGTTCCCTTGCCGGTACAGGATAACGATTGTGCACCCTCACCAAAATATTCAAGAATGGCCCCTGTACCGCCTTTTACAGTGAGTATGCCTGCAACTTTTAAAATTACATCTTTAGAAGAGGTCCATCCGCTTAATTTTCCGGTAAGCTTTACGCCAATTAGTTTTGGAAACTTGAGTTCCCAGGGTAATCCCGCCATTACATCACATGCATCGGCTCCACCAACACCAATTGCAATCATTCCTAAACCTCCTGCATTTACAGTGTGTGAATCGGTACCAATCATCATTCCTCCAGGAAAAGCATATTGCTCCAGAATTACCTGATGAATAATTCCGGCACCCGGTTTCCAAAAACCGATTCCGTATTTATTAGAAACAGATGCTAAAAAATCATACACTTCTTTATTGCTGTCCTTTGCTGTCTGCAAATCATCTGCTGCGCCAACTTTGGCCTGAATCAGATGGTCGCAATGAACTGTTGATGGAACAGCCACACGTGAACGGCCGGCCTGCATAAACTGCAAAAGAGCCATTTGTGCCGTGGCATCCTGCATACCAACACGATCGGGATTGAAATCGACATATGATTTACCACGGTCGAATGTCGTAGTAGCATTGCCCTGCGTCAAATGCGCATACAACACTTTTTCGGTGAGGGTTAACGGACGGTTGAGCACTTTACGTGCTGCCTCAATGCGAGCGGGAAGTCCGGCGTACACTTTCCCAATCATGTCAATATCAAATGCCATTTTTTAATTTTTTAATATGTTGATTATCAAATATTTAAATTAGAACGTTGCTCCTGTTTAAGGGATTGCAAGATACGAAATCGGACTGTGAATAAGAATACCCGGAGGTCTTTGAAACTCAGATACTTTACAGGCCGGTGACAGCATATATGTAACAACCGGCTTATTAATACGTTAAAATAATACCGGCTATTATTTAATCATGCATGTACTGCCGGAACAAATGAAACAGGAATTACAACTCGAACAAATCCGCAAAGCTTATTTCAGCAAGCTGATTGCTTCAAAAACTTCGGTTGACGACATTATGCCGCTATTTACAAAAGCAAAGGGCATTTTTGATTTAGGTAAAAAGACCCATAAGCGGAGAAAAAAATAAAGCCGCTATCAGGTATCTCCTGTGAAATTCAGGATTTCCGTATCACTGCCTGCAGTCGTTTCTCAAAGCTTTCCATCAAACGGTTCATCACTTTATCGATATCCTTATCGGTAAGCGTCTTGTCATCGTCGCGCAGGTAAAAACTCAGGGCATACGATTTTTTTCCTGACCCAATTTTATCTCCTTCATAAACATCAAACAAATTGATACGCCGCAGCATTTTCCGCTCTGTTTCAAAAGCCAGCGCTTCAATAGCTGCATAAGAAACATTTTTATCGAGCACCATAGATAAATCGCGGCGTACCTCAGGAAACCGGGGAGGCTCTTGTATTACAGGAGGAGCAATGCGCAGTATCTGATCCAATACTTCAAGATCCAATTCCGCGTAAAAAACATCACCCTTCAAGTCAAATGTTCTGGCTAACTTTTTATTTACAGCTCCGGCTACACCAAGCACCCTTTTCTTTACCCGCAAAGCTACCTGCTGGTTGATAAACGAATCAACGGCCATAGTATCCCATTTCCATCGTGAACGATCCGTGCCTGCCACATCCAGAATATTTTCCAGCAGGGACTTCAGAAAATAGACATTCCAGGGTTCGTCTTTTACCTTCCAGTGTTCTGGCTGCCGGGTACCGGTAAGTATTAAAGCAAGTTTATTCGATTCGGTATATCCTTCAGCAGTGGCACCATACACCTTGCCAAATTCGAAACCGCGAATGTTATTTGATTTACGGTTTGTATTGTACGATGCCATATCAAGTAACGGGAATAACATATGCGGCCGCATAATATCCAATTCACTGCTCAGCGGATTTTTAATGCGCACTGCAACAGGAGGCTGATCATACAATTCAAGAAGAGTTGATCGGGTGAGCGAATTACACATGACTTCGGTGAATCCTCTGGCCACCAACAATGCAGCAATTTTGTTTCTTACCTTCTCCATTGGAACCAGCGGTGCCGGCGGTAACGGCGCATTGATTTTTTCATTTAAGGGAATCCTGTTGTATCCGTAAATGCGCAATATTTCCTCCGAAACATCGGCAGGACGCTTCACATCAACCCTGTATGGAGGCACATAAAGTTGCAGTTGTCCGTCACCCGATAATTCACTCCTTATGTCGAGCGACTGTAAAATCTTTTGCAGTTCTCCAGTTTCCAAGGTAACACCCGTGAGTCGGGCAAAAGAAACCGGAGAAAAAGTTAATTCCGTATCACCTACCGGCTTGGGGTATATGTCAACCAGCCTCGAAGTAATTGTACCTCCTGAAATTTCTGTAATGAGGGTCGCTGCACGAAGCAGTGCCTTTACTGTAATGTTCGGATCGCTTCCTCGCTCAAAGCGAAAAGAGGCATCTGTTTTCAGACCGTGTAACCTGGATGATTTACGAATAGAGACAGGATCGAACGTTGCACTCTCCAGAAATATTTCGGTGGTTTCTTCGGTAACTCCTGAATGTATTCCGCCAAAAATGCCGGCCATACACATGCCTCCTTCCGAATCACAAATCATTAATTCGTTTCCGCTAAGGATCCGCTCTTCGTTGTCGAGTGTTCTGAATTTGGTTTTAGCAGGAAGCTTCTGTACAATTACTTTTCTTCCGGCAATTTTACCGGCATCAAACGCATGCAGCGGCTGCCCCATCTCATACAACACAAAGTTGGTTATATCCACAACAGTATTAATCGGTTTCAGTCCTACCGAGCGTAACCGGTTACACAACCAGGCAGGTGAAGGATTTACCTTGATGCCACTGATATGCACCCCGCTGTAGCGAATACAGTCATCATCCTTTACTTCAACAGCAATTTCAGGGTTCTGATCAGGAATTGCCGGAGTTTTTTCCTCAGGCCAGATTACCTTAACATCGGTATTGGGGATCCGGGTATTTATTACTGCAGCAAGGTCGCGGGCTACACCTATATGAGAGGCAGCGTCAGACCTGTTTGGAGTAAGGCCGATGCTAAAAATGCTATCTGTTTCTATATTAAAGTACTCAGCTACTGAAGCACCCGGCACCGCATCCTTATCAAGAATAAGAATTCCTGCATGACTTTCGCCAAGTCCTATTTCATCTTCAGCACAAATCATTCCTTCGGACGCCTCACCACGAATTTTTGATTTTTTTATTTCGAACGGATCACCTGAAAGCGGAAAAATGGTAGTTCCGGGAAGTGCAACAATTACCTTTAGTCCTGCAGCAACATTTGGGGCACCACATACAATCTGAGCCAATTCGCTGCTTCCGGTATTTACTTTGCAAACGGTAAGCCGGTCGGCATTGGGATGGCTGATTGTTTCAATCACCTCTCCAACCACCAAACCTTTTAAGCCGCCTTTAACGGTTTCAAATTTTTCAATGCCTTCTACTTCCAGTCCGCAGGAGGTTAACAATTCGGCGGTTTCATGGGCTTTCAGACCCGGGTTAATGTATTGGCAAAGCCAGTTATACGAAATATTCATAAGGGGTACGTGAAGGGGCAAAGGTAGGAATTTTGAGGTCATCAATCCTATACCATTCCAGAGGTAAATCTAAGGGGAACGCCCGATAGTATTAGCCTGTTCTTTAAAATCTATAAACACCCCGGCTAAAAGCTCATTACGGAATTGCATTTTGTGTGAGAATACCGGTTCATAAACAGCCCTTGACTCCAGACGTATCTGGAAAAACTTCCATATTTTAACGGTGATCCGATTGAGGAGATCTGAATTGAAATTATCGGTACCGGCTCCATTTAAAAACATCCTGCCCGTAAAATACCAGTCGATATGATCACCCACCGTTCTCAAAAACAATAACTGAACGCCACAGCCATAATCGAGGGAAATTTTTCCCCGTCGTGTTTTAAATGCGCCGTTGTCGGAGATGGCTTCTTCCAAAACGGGAACATGTCTTAACCTTATGGTAGCAATCGCAAGGTTTATGGTCCCGCAATTTTTAACCGGGAAACAAAATCCATATCCTGTTTCCAACTCAGCCGGATTGAGGAACGTGCCGGTCCATTTTTTTTGAGTTGCAGCAATAGTGTAGTCAAAATAATAGTGATAGCTGTTCAGCAACTGTGTCCGGCCACTCACATTCCATGAGTGCCGGCCACTGCTTCCGGAGCGGTTCCAAAGGAGCTGAAACCGGAACTGATCTGCATGTTTTTGCCACAGCGAATCGCGGTACCGCGTGAAACCCAGTTCAAGGTGAACAGTCTGTTGAATATTCCATTTTGTCTGTTTGCCCTGCCTGATCATATCGGCATATCCCTGAAATGCTGTTGATCCATATGCTGACCCGTTCCAGTTTACAGCTTCCGTTACTGACCCGCTGGCCCCCGCCATTATTCTCATTGAAACCGGAATTGTGTCGGTCCCGACAGGATGCATCGCTTCAGTAGGTAGCGGGATAAATAATACAACTTTAAGAATTGTGAAAAGACGTCGTATCATTCAACCCCGACCTATTTCACATTTAGAACAACAGTAAGTATTCCATCACGCGAAGCGGCTTTCCATGTTCCTGCCGGAATAAAACTTCCGGTATGAATCTGAAGTGCATTACAAACTTCATCAGACAGCAAATAATCCGCTTCCGTAACAAAATTTCCATCCGAAAAATAACGTTGCAGAGTTGTTGCATCGATTCCGGTACTTTCTGAAATGGTTATTGTAAGTCTTGAACCGGAATCATCCGCCTCACACGACCCAACTGCTTCGCCGGGTAAAGCCCTCATCCAACCGGGTAAAACATCAATGTGACACACTCCAAAGCGATTGCAGGAAGGAGGCGGGCTTCCTAAAGTAACTCTGATGATTACCTTAGGTCTGTAGGAGCCAATTGCTGACGTTGATCCGCTGCTGTGAGCAGTACCGATCCAGCTCAGAAGAACTAATAAAAGAATGCTGTATTTCATGGTTTGAGTTTAAAAATCAGCGTTTCACTTTCCAATCTTTTTGGGGATCGAGCGAAACCATCAGTAACACTATCCGCTTATCACGAAACCGGTTTATAAATGCATTTACAGGTCTGATACTGCGCAATCCCATTTCACCAAAGGCCCGGCTCCAGTATACTACCAGACACAAGTCAAATGGTTTAAATTGATTCGGATCGGGTGTTTTTCCTGAATTATCGTTGTATTGCTGCAGGTCTGCTGTTAGATCATGCGGAACCAATACTCCTGTGTTGCGAGGGGGAAACGTATCCAGTGTACCCAGCATTTCAAAAAAGCCTTCACAAACAGCCCACTGCATAATCATTATACCGGTACTGTCAAACGCCCGCATCTGAATAGGGCGCAGTCCCTCCTTCCAACCCGGCTTAAATGCCATGTGTGATTGCTCGTTGAAAGCTGTTTCAGAAATACGTAAAAACTGGTCGTAAGCAATACCCTTATCTGCCAAATATGATTTAAGTTCGGACGTATTCCTGGGCTTGAAATTTCTGACATCGTATTTTAAACGCAGATACAATTTCCCGCATGAAGTCATTCCCAATACAATCAGGAAAGCGAAAACGCTGAAAGTTTTCATATAATTTATCTGATCCGGGTATTAAATACTATAGTGCCTCCCCTGTTTGCAGAGTAATCCACTTTGTATTTACCGGCGAGAAGCATTACTTCGTTGCATCCAAGCAATCGCGCGATTTCCGGAGAAAGAGTAATGTTTGATAACGATTCAAAAACATCAAATTTGACCGGGTTTTTAGAATCAATAAATGTGAGCGTAGCCGTTTTACCGTCGTCGCTGACCTGTAGTTCAGCCAGATGTCCGGCGACATCGGTACTTCCCGGTTGCGAAATAATTTTTTCGCCCCAGATGTTTATATCAATACACCAGCCACCCTCAGAAGAGCAATTCTCGCCCTTGTATTTGGTAGAGATAATGATTTGCAGCTTGGGTCTTGCGGCAGCATCGGTTGCAATTGAAAACAGATAAAGAAAAAGGGGTAATGCGAAAAGCAGTTTTTTGAGAAAATGTTTCATGATTTAAGATTTGAAAAGTTGAAAAAAATCCGCGAATATACCGGCGGTTTCGGTATCTGTCCTGATTCCATTCAGGCAGAAAAAAAAGTTACGGCATTGCCGGTAAAGTATTTCAGGTGATTTTAAGGGCCTCCTTTCTTATTAGACCCGGTGTTGAATTAAAAAACAACAGAAAAGGGTCAATGAAAAACAATTGTGAAAAATTCAAATCAAAAGTAATTGGCCGAATCCACTTTATACGATCAAAACAATTCAACTTATCAACAGCAGATTGTTATTATTGAAAGCTCTAAATCAGTTTCTGTTTCATGGTTTTCAAAATCGCCTCAGAAACAGAATGAACTTCCAGTTTTTTGTAAATGTTTTTAATGTGATGTCTTACCGTATCGTGTGTAATATTTAAAGCATCAGCTACCATTTTATAACTTTTTCCTTTACAAAGCTGGTCGAGGACTTCCCGTTCGCGATCGGTGAGTTGCACCGATGGTTCGGCCGGCACTTTAAACGAACCAACAACCATCCTGGCGATTCGTGCACTCATAGGAGCTCCCCCGTCGCGAACTTCACGTATTGCATCCAGAATTTGTTCAGGGGAAGCATTTTTGGTGATGTAACCGCATGCTCCGGCACACAATGAATCAAATACGGTATCATCCTCAGCAAAAACCGTAAGCATAATCACATCGAGTTTCGGCATTTTTTCTTTCAGCTTTTTAACACACTGAATGCCTGTCATACCAGGCAAATTAATATCCATTAAGACCACGTCCGGATTTAGTAAAGGAATCCGTGAATACGCTGATTCGGCATCGGCGAATGCGCCAATACATTGGAACTCATCCTGATGTTCATCCATCATAATCTGTAATCCTTCTCTCAGATCTTTGTTGTCGTCGACTAATGCTACTTTTATCATAGTGTTTGTTTTGAATCTTGTTTGAACTTTTTTCACAATTGCGCTTACCGTTATCCGGTCAGCGGCAGCACCAAACGTGCAACGGTACCGTTGCCTTCAGACTGAATACTAATTTCAGCATCTATCATCTGTGCTCTTCTTTTTACATTATTGAGTCCGTGACCCACATTCTGTCCGTTCATGCGGAAACCTGTTCCATTGTCACGAAATGAAAAAAGTATTCTTTTGTCTTCGGCTTTTAATGAAAGCTTAACATCGGATCCGCCTGAATGTTTGAGCGCGTTATGCATCACCTCCTTGAATATCAGCAGCACGTGGCGCCGCTGTGCGGGTGAAACCATTTTATCATGTAACATTTCCGGAATATCATCCGATTCAAAAAGCACTCCTGTTTCATCAAAAAGCCCCTGACCAAAATCCCTGATCTGATTGTACAATTCATAAACAGAATCTTTATCCGGATCCATTGCCCACAACATATCCTTCATGGTGTGGTACAGGTTTCCTGATGTCTCAATAATTTTATCCAGGTGGGGCCGAAGTTCACTCTGATCGCCTCCCATTTTCTTTTTTAATATTTCGGCAAACCACGAGATGATGGTAAGTTTATGGCCCAGCTCATCGTGAAAGTCGGCTGCTGTCGCCTTCCGAAGTTTCTCAATTTCCCGGATCTGCTCCAGCTTCATGCTCAACCTGTATTTATGCAATCCCCAGAGTACCGAACTGATAAATGCAGCAATCAACAAAAAAAACCAGATGGTCTTATAAAAGGGAGGAAGTAAATTGATGACCAAAGCGCTTTCCGCATTCCCGTAATAACCGTCGCTGTTGGCGGCCCTTATACGGAACGTATATTTTCCGGGGGGTAATTGTGAGAAATTAACCCTGGGACTTCCTGCAACAGAAATCCAGTTGTCCTGAAATCCTTCCAACTTATAGGAATAAGAGTTTTTTCCCGGATCTACATAATGCAATCCAACAAAACTTACCGAAAAACTATTGTCTCTGTATTTGAGATCAATGGTATGCGCTTCATCCAACGAAATATATTTGCCGTTTCCAAGTGTTAATCCCATCAGCGCGACTTTAGGTGCCGTAGTATCTGCCGATATTTCGGCCGGATAAAAAGAGGTATAACCATTTATTCCTCCAAAAAATATTTCGCCGTCCGAAGAGATAAAGGATGCATAACTGTTGAATTCATTACTTTGTATACCGTCATTTACATCAAAATTTGCGGCAGCATGTCCTTTTGGATCAAACAATGTAAGCCCGTTATTGGTACTCAACCATAATTTGTCGTTACGCGTATCCTGCACAATTGCGTAAACTACATTATTGGTTAATCCATTGTGAGTTGAATAATTCAAAAACCGCATCGAGCTGTTATCGTGAAACAAACGCGAAAGTCCGTTCATGGTTCCTGCCCATATTCTCCCCGAATGATCCTGATAAATGCTTAGGATGGTATGATTCCGGAGACTGGTTGTATCGCTTCGTTTATGATAAAATGTTTGCTCGGGAGTTACAAAGGGCTTTCCGGAAACATAAAAATCGAGGCCATTAGAAGTTCCCAACCAGGTATTACCCAAATTATCCCTCAACATACAACTCACGTAAAATCCCCTGTCGCGCAGGCGGAATGGATCGTTAATGCTTATATACGGAACAAACTGACCCGTAAGGGGATTGTATTTCTGAACCCCATATCGTAAAATGGCAAACAGTGATCCATCGCCCGCCAGATACAGTGATCGGATATAAGGTGGCTCAGGTACCGCACTTGGAATTGGCTCGGGTATGAGTGAACCATGTTTAATCCGCATGGTTGCCGACCCTGAACTAAAAATAATATCACCTGACGACAAGCAAACTACACCGCCGATATAGTTCTCTACACCTTTTGCCTTTGAATATTTTGTCGGATAGATTATATCATAATTTTTCCCTGACTTATCTTTTCTGATCAACCCGGAAGTCGTTCCTATCCAAATAACACCATCGGCATCCTTTGTAAGTGAGGTAACGAATGGCGACTGTATGCCGGGTTTTTGTAAAAGATCTGTTTTAAATTTTTTTGTGACCGGAGCTAATTTTACAATTCCGCCCGCATTAAACCCTACCCAAATCATTCCCGGGGTAATTCGATCCTCATATACCGACAAGGTCATCCCCTGATCCAGCAATGGCGACTCATTCATGGTAATTATATCATGAAAAGCTACCGTCCCGCCTGCATCAATGCTCGTATACTGAATCCCGCTATCTCTGTAGCTCACCCACATGGTTCCGTCAGCAGCAAGCAATAATCCGGAAATAAAATTTGATCGTATCCCTGAGTGATTTTTTTCACCAACCTGCAGGCGTTGTGCGATGTTCCCATTATTGTCAAGGATGTCGATACCATTACGGGACCCAACCCATAAACGGCCTGTCAAATCCTGTGCAATGGCAGCTACAACGGGGTCTGCAAATGATTGATTTTCAGGACTGAAAAATGCAGGTTGAGAATGACTGCTTTTATTTGCACCAACAGGGATCATAAAAAGGCCCTGAAAGGTGCCTATCCATAAATTGCCTTGTTTATCTTTAAACAACGCGCTTACAAATTTATCAGGAATGGTATCCGAAGCATTTACGCGAAGGGGTACCATGGTAAATGCGCTATCGTGTTGCATGCAAAACAAACCATTGGCAGTACCCGCCCAGATGTTTCCATTTTGGTCTTCGGCAATAGCATTGATGATGCGACCTGTTCCGGATTCATTTTCGGCACCCATTGTGTAATGCACAAAATGTCCGCCGCTCCTGACAAAACGATTTAGCCCACCGGTTGCCGTACCTACCCAAAGGCGGTTTTTTGAATCACAAAACAGTGTGCTGATGTTGCCGGACGAAACAGATTGGGAATCGAAGGGCTCTTCCCGATACGATAAGAAACTGATGCCATCGTATTTGTTGAGTCCGTCCTGGGTGGCCATCCATGTGAACCCCTGCTGATCCTGAACAATTGAGTAAACTGAACTTTGTGTTAATCCGTCAGCCAGAGAAATTGTAGTTGACCTGTATTGTTGCGCTTCAGAAAATTGCGGCACAACAAGTAAAAACAACAGTAACTTTAAAAGTTTCCGGTTAGCATCATATGCAGGTAGGACCTTCCTGATCATCCTGTAAATTTAAGAAAAATGAGGGTTGGCTTCCGCTACATTTTGATGTTTGGGGAACGGGAGGATTATTTTACGGAGCGCCTTAAAATCAACAATATGGAAGTCCGAATCAGGATATTCTGCTCATATCTTTTTTACCGGCTCTTTTAGCAGAAAGGATGTGCGCAGCAATAGCGTTAGCAGGTGCTTTCAGATCAGGGTCATTTTTGAGCATTTCAATTGCCGCGTTGCGGGCAACCGAAAGGATAGCGCCATCTCTGGTAAGGTCTGCAATTTTCAGGCTAACTACCCCCGATTGCTGTGTACCTGCCAGGTCGCCGTGTCCTCTGAGTTGCATGTCGACTTCTGCGATTTCAAATCCATCGTTTGTACGCACCATGGTATTCATACGTAACCGGGCTTCTGAGGAGAGTTTATTACCGGTCATCAGAATACAATACGACTGATCGGCACCACGTCCTACCCTGCCACGTAATTGATGCAATTGCGACAGACCAAACCGTTCGGCACTTTCAATTACCATAACCGAGGCATTGGGTACATTTACGCCAACTTCAATTACGGTGGTGGCTACCATAATATGTGTTTTGCCGGATGAAAACAGTTGCATTTCACTGTCCTTGTCTTTTGATTTCATCCGGCCGTGAACAATGCTGACTCTGTAATCGGGCAGTGGAAAATCGCGACATACAGATTCATACCCTTGCTGAAGATTCATGAGGTCAAGTTTTTCTGATTCTTCAATGAGCGGATAAACTATATATACCTGACGTCCTTTGGCTATTTCTTTTTTAAGAAATCCCACCAGCCTCAGCCGTGACGACTCAAAGCGGTGTTCGGTGCGTATAGGTTTACGTCCGGGGGGCAATTCATCAATTACACTTGTTTCAAGATCGCCATAAAGGGTCATTGCCAGGGTACGGGGGATGGGTGTGGCGGTCATAACCAAAATATGCGGAGGGGCAGCGTCTTTTTTCCACAACTTGGCACGCTGTTCGACCCCAAACCTGTGCTGTTCATCAATAATAACAAGTCCAATATTGTTGAACTGTACCCTGTCCTCAATGAGTGCGTGTGTTCCTATAACAAACGGCAAGGATCCATCTGCAAGCTTTTCAAGAAGCACTTTTCTTTCAGCATTTTTTGTTGACCCGGTAAGCAGTCCAACTTCCATTCCGGTTCCTTCGAGCAATTGTGAAACGGCATTGTAATGCTGCAGAGCCAGAATTTCTGTTGGCGCCATCAAGCATGCCTGAAATCCATTGTCATAAACCATTATCATACTCATAAGGGCAACAATTGTTTTACCGCTTCCAACATCTCCCTGCAGCAAACGGTTCATTTGAGCACCGGAACCCAAATCGCTTCTGATTTCCTTTAAAACACGTTTTTGAGCGTTGGTGAGAGCAAAAGGAAGATGCTTTTGATAGAAGTGATTGAAATGTTCACCGATACTGGAAATAACTTTCCCTTTGTATTTTTTTGTATTGATGAGTTTTCGAACCAGAAGTTCGAGCTGGATATAAAACAGTTCTTCGAACTTGAGACGGAATTGAGCGTTTTTAAGATTTGTGGTATCAGAAGGAAAATGAATGGACGAAAGTGCCTCCCGCAGCGGCAACATGTTCAAGGACTGCAGCAGATGTTCCGGAAGGGATTCGGGTAATACGGCAGGCAGATTCCGCCAAAGTTCTTTTTGAAGACGCAAAATTCCTTTACTGTCAAGGCCTTTTGCACGACAAGCTTCAGTTGTATTGTAGAAAGGCTGCAACGCTACCGGCACAGCTTTTTGTACAGGAGCGATAAGTTCCAGTTCGGGGTGCGGAAAATTCAGTTTATTTCCATACCATGCCGGCTTGCCAAACAGGATATAATCGGCATTCGGCTTTAATGAATCCCTGAGCCATTTAATTCCCTTAAACCATACCAGTTCAACAGTTCCGGTTTCATCCTGAAACATGCCAACCATGCGCATCGCTCTTTTGGCACCAATTGTTCTCAGACTAACCAGCCGCCCCTTTATCTGAACCCATGCGGCATCATCGACAACCTGGTTTATCTTATAAAATTGGGTACGGTCGACATACCTGAAAGGAAAATGAAACAACAGATCGCCAAAAGTGAAAATCCCCAATTCCTTTTTCAGGGTCTCCCCTTTATGAGGGCCAACCCCTTTCAGGAATTCAATACCTGTATCGAAAAAAGAAGACAAAGCGGGTTAATTTAGGAATTTAGCCGGTGATTTTTGTTATACAGATACAAATATACTCAGGCAGAGCAGAAATGAATAACAGTTTAAGATAAAGTCATCCTTATAAAAGCCGGATGGGTATTTACCGGAAATAAAATGAGGACTTAAACTTTTATTAAATCATTTTGACCATAAAAAAACCCCGGTATTGCTACCAGGGTTCTTTGTAATGTTAATACTAGTAATTGCCGTTTGGCTATAATGATTACTGGAGTCTTTTAACATTAACAGCATTAGGACCTTTACGTCCTTCTGTGATTTCATAAGTAACAGAGTCATTCTCTTTTACTTTGTCAATCAAGCCGGAGTGATGAACGAAGATGTCCTGCTTGGAATCGTCCTCAACGATAAAACCAAAACCTTTGGATTCGTTGAAAAACTTTACTTTACCTGTTTTCATTGTGTAATAAATTAATTTTGTTAAAGATTATGCTCAAAAGTACTACTATTTTGTTTGAAAACACTTATCCCCCCAAAAAAATTCAATATGTCTCCTGATTCGGTCACCGGGCAGCTTATAGATGTGCATAACCGAAAGGTGTACCCCTGTACGGTTCAAATCGAAAACGGGACTATTTCGGCCCTGAAACCTCTTGAAGTCGCCCCTGAGAGGTATATTCTCCCGGGATTTGTTGATGCACATATCCATATTGAAAGTTCTATGCTTACACCTTATGAGTTTGCCCGTAAAGCATTGGTACATGGGACTGTTGCCACAGTCAGCGATCCCCACGAGATTGCCAATGTTTGCGGAATGGCAGGTGTGGAGTATATGATAGAAAATGCCCGGTCGGCGCTCTTAAAATTTCATTTTGGAGCCCCTTCCTGCGTGCCGGCCACACAATTTGAAACAGCGGGAGCAGTACTTGGAGTGACGGAAACCGAAAGGCTGCTGAGGAGGTCCGAAATTGGTTATTTATCGGAAATGATGAATTATCCCGGTGTATTATCCGGCGATGAGGAAGTGATGGCTAAAATTGCTTTGGCAAAAAAAATGGGAAAACCGGTTGATGGTCATGCTCCCGGTTTGATGGGAGAAGCGGCAGGAAAATATGTTGCAGCGGGCATTTCAACCGACCATGAATGTTTTACCAAAGAAGAGGCACTCAACAAGTTGAAATATGGAATGAAAATCCTGATAAGAGAGGGCTCGGCTGCCAGAAACTTTGAGGCATTGCATGAACTTATCAGCGAATTTCCTTCTATGGTAATGTTGTGCAGCGACGATAAACACCCGGATGAATTAGTGCATGGACACATTAATCTGCTTGCAAAAAGAGCTCTCCAAAAAGGACATCATCTGTTTGATGTACTGCAATGTGCCTGTGTCAATCCTGTGAACCATTATAATCTGAATGTCGGGTTGCTCAGAAAAGGCGATCCGGCCGATTTTGTGGTAGTGGATGATCTTGAGAATATGCATGTTGTTGAGACCTGGATAAACGGTCGTTGTGTGAACAGAAACGGCAATTGCGTGCTCCGGGAAAAAGAACATATCATCATCAACAATTTTCATAGTCATTCAAAATATCCTTCGGATTTCACGGTTCCCGCCAAAGGAAAAAAAATAAGAGTCATAAATGCTGTTGAGGGACAACTGGTCACTCAACTTTCTGAAACGGAAGCGACACTCAAAGACGGATATGCTGTAGCTGACCCGCAGAATAACCTGCTTAAAATTGCAGTGGTAAATCGTTATATGCAGGCATCGCCCGCGGTAGCATTCATCAGCAATTTTAAAATACAGCAAGGTGCCATAGCTTCAACAGTTGCTCACGATTCGCATAATATTATTGCAGTGGGCTCCGATGACGAATCTATATGCCGGGCGGTGAATTTGCTGATGGCAAACAAGGGGGGATTAAGCGCCGTAGACCATAAAGGAGAATTAGTAGTTCCATTACCCATAGCCGGATTGATGAGTGATAAAAGTTGTGACGAGGTAGGCCGGATCTATTCTGAAATAGACCAAAAAGTAAAAAGTATGGGAAGTAACCTCAACGCTCCCTTTATGACATTATCCTTTATGGCGTTGCTGGTTATTCCGACAATTAAACTGAGCGACAAGGGCCTCTTTGACGGCACTGCCTTTTCATTTACCGATTTGTGGGTGAACTGAGTGTTCCCAATGCATTACATAATCCGGGAATGCTGTCTCAATTATTCCTCATCAGAAGGTGCATGCCTGTGCCGGGAGAAAAAAGAATACATGGCGGGAATAACATAAAGGGTGAGAATAAGACTAAACAATAACCCTCCTATTACGACAATCCCCATTGATTTACGGCTTTCGGCACCTGCGCCAAGAGCAAGAGCAATTGGCAACGCACCAAGGGCAGTTGCAATGGTAGTCATTAATATGGGTCTTAATCTTGCGGTAGCAGCCTGAAGAATTGCATCCGCTTTTGCGACTCCCTTTTCTCTGAGCTGATTTGCAAATTCAACAATCAGAATCCCGTTTTTTGTGACAAGGCCAATGAGCATGATCATGCCTATTTGACTGAAGATATTGAGCGTCTGATCAAACATCCACAAAGAAATTAATGCACCGGCAAGTGCCAGGGGTACAGTGATCATGATGACGAACGGGTCGATAAAACTTTCAAATTGGGCTGCCAGCACCAGGTAAATCAGCAGCAATGCCAGTAAAAAGGCAAACAAAATATTGGAAGAACTTTCGGAATAATCACGGGAAGGACCGGCAAGATCGGTTGAAAATGAATCATCCAGAATGGTTCCGGCAATTTTTTTCATTTCCGTAATGCCGTCGCCAATCGTTTTACCGGGGGCAAGACCGGCAGATACCGTTGCAGAAATATACCTGTTATAATGATAGAGCTGAGGCGGATTACTTACCTCCTGCACTTTAACCAGATTATCTAACTGGATTAACTTTCCGGAAACACTTCTTACATAAATGGATTTCATATCCACCGGTTCGTCGCGGTTGGCACGATCAAATTGTCCGATTACCTGATACTGTTTCCCGGCAATGTTAAAATAGCTGAACCGCTGTCCACTTAATGAGAGCTGCAGGGTTTGAGCGATATCAAGCACCGAAACACCCAGATTTCGTGCTTTTTCACGTTCAATTGTCACCTGCAATTCGGGTTTGTTAAATTTCAGGTTGGCGTCAACATTCTGGAATACCGGATCAGCATTAGCAGCTTCCAGAAACTTTGGCAGGGCCTCTTTCAACTTATCAAAATCGGGTGCCTGAATTACAAACTGAACAGGAAGCGCGCCACGAGATAACCCTCCCGCAGAGATGGTTTGTTCCTGCACGATAAACGTTCGTGCTTCATTAAATGTGCGAAGTTTGGCATTCAGATAATCAGCAATCTCTGCCTGGGATCGTTTTCGTTTTGAAGGATCCACCAGCACAATTCTTCCGAAACCGGTATTCACGGAACCCGAACCGGTAAAGTTTGGCGCAGTGACAGTAAGCAGGGCCGATTTTTCGGGAACCGAATCGTTGATGAAGTCAGTCAGTTTAAGAATAAAGTTGTCCGTGTAATCGTACGAAGCACCTTCGGGAGCCGTTACCAGCAGACGCAAATAAGATCGGTCGTCGATAGGAGATAACTCTGATTGAAGTGTATCAAAAAACCCATATATCATCACAAAAGACACTCCGATGATCAGCCAGGCAATCCTTCTGTTTTTCATGAACCGGGTAAGAGAAGTAAAATATCCCTTTTCCATATTTACAAAAAACGGTTCTGTTTTCCGGTAAAACTTATTGTGATGTCCTCCTTTGCGAAGCAGTCGGGCATTCAGCATTGGAGTGAGTGAAAGCGAAACAAAAGCTGAAATAAGAACCGATCCGGCAATAACAACTCCAAATTCGCGAAAAAGTCGTCCTACAAAACCCTGTAAAAAAATCACCGGCATAAATACTGCGGCCAGCGTAACAGAAGTTGAAATGACCGCGAAAAATATTTCATTTGACCCTTCATGCGCAGCCTTAACAGGGTTCATCCCCTTTTCGACTTTCTTAAAAATATTTTCTGTTACAACAATTCCGTCATCAACAACCAGTCCCGTAGCCAGTACAACGGCAAGAAGCGTTAGTGTATTGATGGAATAGCCCATCAGGTACATAATAAAAAATGCGCCAATTAAGGATACGGGTATATCAATAAGCGGCCGGACAGCGATGATCCACTCTCTGAAAAACAAAAAGATAATAAGGATAACCAGAACAATGGCGATTAATAAGGTCTCTTTTACTTCCAGAATTGATGTTTTGATAAAGCGGGTATTATCCAGTGCGATATCGAGCTTATAACTTTCGGGGATCTCCTTTCTGATTTGCTCATACCGTTTGTAAAATTCATTGGAGATATCGATATAGTTTGCTCCCGGCTGCGGCACTAAAGCAACCGCTACCATTGGTACACCCGATTGACGTAAAATAGTTTCTTCGTTTTCGGTACCCAGTACCGCGTAACCAACATCGCTTAGTTTAATGCTATTGTCGCCGGAAGCGGCAATGTTCATGTTATTGAAATCGTCTTCAGTTGTAAACTTACCGGTAGTCCGCACAGTCAGTTCCGTGTTATCACCAGCTATTTTTCCTGATGGAAGCTCCACATTTTCACGCTGCAACGCATTATAAACATCGAGCGGGGTAAGCCGGTGTGCAGCTAACTTTTCAGGATCCATCCAGATACGCATCGCATATCGCTTTTGACCCCAAATTTGTACGCTACTCACACCGGGAATTGTCTGCATCCGCTGAGCCACTACATTTTCAGCAAAATCACTGACCTCAAGTTGATTTTTTGTATCATTCTGAATGGTCATGGATATGATGGCATCCGAATTGGCATCGGCTTTCGAGACCACCGGCAGTGCGTCAATGTCCTGGGGTAATTGGCGGATAGCCTGAGAAACCTTATCCCTTACATCGTTGGCGGCAGCTTCGAGATCGGCGTCCAGATTAAATTCGATAGTAATGATACTGGACCCTAAATTGCTGGCAGATGAAATCGTACGTATTCCTGCAATGCCATTAATAACTTTTTCGAGAGGTTCTGTAATCTGAGATTCGATGATGTCGGCACTTGCACCGGTATAGTTAGTCCTTACAGTAATTACCGGCGGATCAATAGAAGGAAACTCCCGAATGCCAAGAAAATAATACCCGATAATGCCAAAAATCACAATTGTGAGGGACATCACAATCGCCAGTACGGGCCTTCGGATACTTGTTGATGAAAGTGACAATGGTTGGGATTCGAATAATTAAGAACTATATGGTTACTGCAAGGTGTAAAGCAAGCGTATCAGTCAAATAATTCAATGTACAATAGTGATGTTGACATCCATGCCGTCTCTGAGTTGCATGATGCCATTTGTAATTACTGTATCACCAGGCATAAGCCCTTCCACAACTTCGACATTTGTTGCCGACCGTATTCCTGTTTCAATGGATTGTGATACCGCCTTACCTCCTTTTGAAATAAATACTTTTTTTCCTTTTAATACAGGTATAACTGCCTGGGTCGGAATAAAAATTGCCTTGATTTTGCCCATGCCTAATTCTATACGTGCAAATGCACCCGGAAAAAGTTTCCCGCTTTTGTTAGGAGCTACTGCCCTGATTTTAACTGTTCGCGTTGAGGGATCAATTTGCGGTTCGAATGCATAAACCTTTGCGGTAAAGAGTTCATCGGATCCATCAATGTGAAAACTGACCGGATCACCGGCCCGAACAGCTCCCGCATACTTTTCAGGTACCGAAAAGTCCAGTTTTAAAGGATCAATCTGCACCATACGGGCTATTTCAGTTGCAGGGGTAACATAACTGCCGTCACTGACATTTTTGAGTCCGATTTTTCCGGAAAAGGGTGCATGTATTTCTGTTTTTCTAATCAGTGCGTCGGTATACTCCATGTCAGCTTCCAGAGCTTCCACATCTCCTGCGGTGTTATCAAACTCTTCCTGACTTATTCCTTTTACAGCCAACACCTGTCTTTGACGCTCGAGACGCTGCCGGGCAAGATTGAGTTTGGTTTGCAGTTTACGTTTTCCTGCAACCAGATCATCATCATTTAACTTTACAAGAAGTGCGCCTTTTGTTACAAAGGTGCCTTCCCTGATATTCAGCAGAACTATTTTGCCGGAAGTCTCTGTATGCAGTATCACATCTTCGGATGCAGTCAGTGAACCTGATGCGTTAATATTTTGTTCGGTTTGCTCAGGTTGAACAACAATTCCCTGAAGATTTATATTGTCTTTCTTAACGGCAGGTATTGATTGGACCGGGTCAGCTGTTTTAAAAAAAATCAGGCGAACCAAAAATCCAATAACAACTAAAACGGAAATAATTAAAATAATCCTGCCTGATTTCATTTAGTCGTGATAAATCAGAAAAAATAGTGTCAAAAATGTTCCTCTGTTAACAAGCAAATCCGGTTATAGTTTAGTTTTCAATAAATGATTTTCAAATTAATAAAATACAAAGTTCTGCCGAAACTAGCCTTTAACCGGTTCTTTTCAGATGGACGACTGTCCTAATAGTAAAACCGGATTTTCAAGGAATCCTTTTAACGCTTGAAGAAATTTAGCTCCCGTAACACCGTCGACAACACGGTGATCACAACTGAGAGTAACCTTCATGATATTAGAAACACGCACCCTGCCATTTTTAACAACGGCAGTCTCTTTCATTCCGCCAACTGCCAGAATACAGGCATCAGGAGGATTGATAATGGCGGTAAATTCATCTATTCCATACATTCCAAGATTGGAAATGGTAAAGGTATTGCCTTCCCAGTCGGAAGGTTGCAGCTTTTTGTCTTTTGCCTTTTGCGCGTATGCTTTTACTTCAGCATTAATTTGTGATAAGGTTTTTGAGTCGGCAAACCGGACAACCGGAACCAGCAGTCCCTCTTCAACGGCTACTGCCACACCTATATTAATGTGATGGTTGGTCCGTATACGATCGCCCAGCCAGGAGGAGTTAATTTTAGGATGTTGCCGGAGCGCGGCAGCCGCAGCTTTAATTACAAAGTCGTTGTAGGAAAGCTTCGAATCGGTAGCGGCGTTGATGCTTTCTCTTGCATCCACACACCGATCCATGCTTATTTCCATTGTCAAATAAAAATGGGGTGCGGTAAATTTACTTTCAGCCAATCGCTTTGCGATTGTTTTACGCATTTGGGATACGGCCACCTCCTCGAAACTCTCTTTAGTAATTGCACCGGGCATTACCGATTGAGAAGCAATAAAACTTCCCGGGCGGAACCATTCAACATCACGTTTTACCACTCGGCCATTATCGCCGGAACCGGCAATCCGACTCAGGTCGATGCCTTTATCAGATGCAAGTTTTTTAGCCAGAGGAGAAGCTTTAATACGATCCTCGTTTACAACTGCGGTTTCCAAAACAGGAGCGGGTGCCGGAACAGGTTTTGGTGCCGGCTTTGAAACTGCGAGGGCTGGTGTTGCAGCAGGTTCGGGCGCAACGGGGGCCTTCTCGGCAGGTTTTTTACTTTCAGCATCCAGCAATGGTTTATAATCCTCTCCTGCCTTTCCCAAAATGGCAAGTATTCCGTCAACGGGAGCCGATTTACCCTCTTCCACTCCGATATATAACAGGACCCCTTCCTGATACGACTCAAATTCCATTGTTGCCTTGTCGGTTTCAATTTCAGCAACAAGGTCGCCGGTCTTAATTTTATCGCCAACTTTTTTGTGCCATTTAGCCACCACGCCTTCGGTCATGGTATCTGACATTTTGGGCATTCGAACGATCTCAGCCATTTGCTATTTAGATAATTTATGTTTCAATTTTTCCGGTAAATCTTAATTGGTAATATAGGGATAATCCTCCTGCATATACACGTCTTTAAACAATTCGGACGGATCGGGATAAGGCGATTCCTCAGCAAACTTCACACTTGCCTCAACCGTATCGTTCACTCTTTTGTTGATATCTTCAATTTCCGATTCACTCAGCCATTTATTTTTTAGAATCAATTCACGAGTATAATCAATAGGGTCTTTTGATTTGTATTCTTCCACTTCCTCTTTACTGCGGTATTTGGCAGGATCGCTCATCGAATGACCCTTGTAACGATATGTATTCATTTCAAGCAAAGTGGGACCGTCACCTTTTCGGGCAGTTTCCAATGCCGACTCCATTGCCTCGTGCACTGCCTCGGGACTCATACCATCAACGGGAAAAGAAGGCATATTGAAGGCCTGACCTAATTTGTACAAATCGGTAACATTGCTGGTACGGTTAACTGATGTACCCATTGCATAGTTGTTATTCTCAATAATAAAAATAACCGGAAGTTTCCATGTCATGGCCATATTAAGCGCTTCGTGAAAAGCACCTTGCCTGATTGCACCGTCGCCCATGTAGCACACACAAACATTATCCGTTCCGCGGTATTTTTCTGCAAAGCCAATACCCGCTCCTAAGGGAATTTGACCGCCAACAATTCCGTGACCGCCAAAAAAGAAATGTTCCTTTGAAAACATATGCATAGAACCACCTTTGCCTTTAGAGCAACCTGTTATTTTACCATATAACTCCGCCATTACCTCATTTGCAGAAACACCTTTCGCAAGCGCATGTGCATGATCGCGGTATGCGGTAATCATCGGATCTTCTTTACGCAGTGTGCTTATTGCACCAGCCATAATAGCCTCCTGCCCGATGTACAAATGGCAAAAACCTTTGATCTTTTGCATACCATACAACTGGCCGGCTTTTTCTTCAAACCGCCTCATCAAATACATATTTTCATACCAGGAGATGTAGGTCTCTTTGCTGAATTTTTTCTTCGCCATAAAAAACAATTTGCAACAAAATTAGCATTAATCCTTTTACCTCAGGGAAGTTGGTTATATAACTTATTTACAATAAGTTGGATCAAAAAAGCCTGATAGGTAACAGGTACAAGTCCGGTATAATACTCCAACAGCAATCACCATCGGTGAACTGTTCCGAAAAGTTAAATGATGGCGAAGCCCGGCCCCGTTTCTTTAAACAGATGGCCTGGCAGGCTCTCAAAAACTTTAAATTTAAAGTGTCTCCAAAAGAGCAACGGCATATGCGGTTGCTCCTTCACCTCTTCCAATAAAGCCCATTGACTCATTGGTGGTGGCTTTTATTCCGATATCGTCGGGAAGTATTCCGATAACCTTTGCCATTTCTGACTTCATGGCATCTATATAGGGGTTAATCTTTGGTTCTTCGAGCACCACAGTGCTATCGATGTTTCCAACTCTGTATCCTTTCCTGGTCACCAATTCAACTACTTTCTCAAGCAACTTGCGGCTATCGGCGTTTTTAAATGCAGGATCGGTATCAGGGAAATGAAAGCCAATGTCACGCAACCCTGCAGCGCCTAAAAGAGCATCACATATTGCGTGTATCAAAACATCGGCATCAGAATGGCCATCAGGACCCGAATGGTGAGGAATATGAACGCCTCCAAGAATGCAGGAACGTCCTTCACGGATACGATGGACATCAAACCCGAATCCTACACGAGTACTCATTCAGCTGAATCGTCGTTCTTCTTCTTGAGCGTATCGAAATCAAAAATGATTGAAAAGCGAAGTGTATTCTCAAGCGGATTACGTTGATCTGTCGGTATAAGGTAGGCAAAATCCAAACCTATCACATTCAGCTTAAGTCCGGCTCCCAAAGTGAAATATTTTCTGTTTCCCTTATTCTCGTTTTCATAAAAATAACCTGCGCGGAAAGCAAATTGCTTATCGTACCAGTATTCAAAACCGGTTGCGATGTTGATTTCCTGCATCTCTTCTTTAAAGCCGTTAGGAGCATCACTGAACGATTGGAAAATACCTTGTGCAACGGAGACATCAGTACTTTTTCCAAAAAGAATTACCTGTTCGCCATTCACCAAACTGTCGGAATAAACGGGAGGTGTAGGAACCAGCAGTTTATTGAAATCCACAAGAAGAGTAAGTTCGTTGTACTCATTCAGTTTCATCGTTAAGCGTGGTCCAAGCCGCAGATTGGTTGGGATAAAATCTTTTGTTCCGGTTTCGGTGTAGGAGATCTTGGATCCGATATTTGAAATGTTCAAACCAATTGCAAGTACAGCATCTTTTTTCCCAAGCTTAATGTCATTGTGAAAATACGCACTGATGTCAGCAGCAACAGAATTGCCGGCTTTGGTGGCATTGTTCTCTACCTGAAATCCGCCGGTAAGGTTCGAGTGAATGTAACGCAATGAAATCCCGCCTGAGAAGTTTTCACTCAGCTGTCTGGCATAGGTTACATCAAATGCAAATTCGGCCGGTTTATATTGGCCAATATCGTTGCCGGCATTGTCGGTAAACGTAATGTCACCCAAAGAAAAATACCTGAGTGAAGCACCTATTGCCTGATCGTTGCTTTTGAGTTTGGTATAAAAGGAAACATAAGAAAGGTTGATATCCGGAACTAAATTGCGAAGCCATGGAGTATATGATATGGCGATTCCGGTCTTTTTTTCTGCGAAGGCGATTTTGGATGGGTTCCAGTGCAGTGCATATGCATCCGGAGATGCCGCCACACCACCATCACCCATTCCTCCGGCCCGTGCATCGGGAGAAATAATGAGAAATGGTACCGCTGTGGTAATAGTGTTGAGCTGGCCCAGAAGGTTTGATTTGTCCTGTGCTTGTAAGGTGCCCGATACGCAGGCCATTGCCAGCAAACCGGCAAAGAATTGCCTGTGGAGTGTCTTATTCATTATTGAGGTCTTCGAAAAGAATTGCAAATATAACGAAACGTAGTTGGAAAGGTTTTATTTCAAAAGGACCAATTTCTCATATTTTTCAGCAGACATTCCGTCTAAATCTTTGATTTTCAGCCTATAAACATAAACGCCCTTAGCTATCTGATCACCGTAGTCGTCCCTTCCATCCCAATCAATGTCATCAACACGGTATCCGTTGCAGGTTACAGTACGATCGATTGTCTTGATGAGTTTCCCGGAAACGGTATAAATCTGAATCTGGACATCGAGTGTGTTACAAGGTCGGTTGTGTTCAAAGAAAAAGGAGGTTCTCGTTGTAAACGGATTGGGATAGTTGAGCACATGGTTCAGTGCCAGTGTAGCCGACTCAGCCACCACAAACTCGGTATAGGCATCGGTAGAATTATTATAAATATCCCATACTTTAAATTTAAGCGTGTGTCTTCCGTTGGAGAGTTTCGACAGGGGATACACGACTTTCCCGGACTGATAACTATCTAAATCGGACTCATAAAAATCGTTGAGGACATAAATCTTTTCCGGTTCACCATCAAGCTGAGCAGTTATATCGTGACCAATACCATTGCCCACCGTATTAATACCATTGGTATCGGAAACCATTGCTACTACTTTCGGATTTTCATCGGTAGTTCCTCCGAAAACAAATTTTTCGTCGTTGAGATATAATTTTACAGTTGGTCCTTCCGAATCGGTAATTGAAGTTCCCGATGAGCCGCCTATCAAAACACTATCAAATGCACCGTTGGCATCTTCAACACCATTGTGTGCATAATAGGACAACCTGCCGCGGCCTATCTGGTATGCAATATCCTTTGGTACAATGAAGGTATATGTAAATTCGCCGCCGGTTACGGAAGCCTTACCTCTGTACAGTGCATTTTTTTGCAATGAAAATACTCTCAACGGACTTGTCGCATCATTGGATAACGTTGAAACATCAACCTGTTTGTCGAACACGGTAGGATAAATAATACCGTTGAAGCTGGTGAGTTTAGCGCCGTTGTTTCTGACTTCACCCGTAATGGTTACTTTTTCAAGTGCGCTTAGTGTATCGCCATCGGCGGTTACAGGTGTACCGTTTATACTTGTTGTAACTACATCGTATGTTGCATAAGCAAGACGGAGCGAAGGATCGCCCAGGATAGTAAAGTTCCGTGGATTGATTCCTCCTGCCAGTACGCTGCTGTTATTTTTTGTTTCCATGTAGATATCACCAAGCCTTGGCATCGCCCCGTTTACGGGTTCAAACAAATAGCTCATCATTACCGAATTCAGAACACCGTTTTGAGCAGCATAAACCAATCGGGTGGTGGACATTAACGCAACGCCACCGGCTTCGTTGTTAATGAGTACCTGTTCGCCGGAAGAAGTACGTCCGGGATCATCGTACCGGCTGAATTCACAGGTGGCGGTAATAAACAAAGGAAGTTTACGGATGTTGGTCCATGAATTAATCATTGAATTATCGAGGATGCGTTCAGCAGCCCATCCGGTTTCTCCGCCATGGCCTGTATAATTAATTATGAGTGCACCACGGTCAACCCGCTTGTTAATGGCATCGTTCACATCCGGATAACGTTGTCCGCCCGGAGTTGAAACCTGAGTATAGGAGTCACAGAAAATTTTGTCGATGTTGTAAACCGGATAGTTGGTATGAACATAAGTAGCCAGGTTATTCGATTGATCGAGATGCAACCCGCTGTCTTCGTCGTCGGCAATAAAACAGAGGTTGTTTCTCCAGTCGCCCAAACTGCTTGTGTTTCCGTCTGAACAAACTGTCCCGGTATTGGTAACAGTGCCGGGTGTAGAATAGTCGATTGTTTTGTCCACAACAATAGTTGCTTCTTCCGTGGTGGTTACAGGAAAGCGGCCGATACCAATGTCAAGCAGATCCTGAATACCATCGTCCCAATCTCCCTCATCAGGATCCAAAAATCCGTAGTAGTCATCGGAAACATATGATCCGATAAGTGAAATGGAATTTAATGACTGGTAGGTTGGAAGATAATTGGTATTGGATTCAGATTGCGTTTTATTATCATACGAACCGTCTCCGAACAAGAGCAGGTACTTCGGTAAATCTGCTGCAGACCCGGCTCTGTCGTAAAGCATACGCATAAAATCGCGGATGGCAGTTATGTCACGTGCACCACTGGAAAACTCATTGTAAATCTGATCGGGAGTTACAACTCTAACACGCAAATTATCATGACTTGATCTGAAAGCGGCCAAACGTTGTGCCTCCTGTTCAAACAAAGGATGCGTAACGATTATCATGTCCTGTGGTCCAAATGAATGGAGGTTCTGATTCGAAACCTGACCGATAGGATTGGGTGTATTATAGGATGCACCGTTGAAAGCCACAAATTGAAGCAATGAGTCGGTAGGCAATTGAAATTTATATCCGGTTGTAAACTGTTGAATTTTGGGAGTAATAGGATCGGTAACATCCCATATTGTTAAGGATTGACCGTTGTTGTCAAAATCAAAAAGCGTCAGATTACCGGCGCCCACATTTTCAACGTCCCGGAATCCCAGCTGAGATCCGCTCATTTTTAATTTCCGGCGTGCATTTAATTCAAGATAATTGAGGTAGCCGACAGAGGTGGATGTGGTAGGGTAATAGGTGAGATTTATGTCGATACTGCTGCCGCCGGCATTAAATGTTGCCGTTGAAATATTTTCAGCAGCGTAATCAGCGGTATAACTTGTACCTACTGCCGGAATGGATTGCAGCAAGAGTGATGCTGAACCGTATGAAACTCTGAATGAGGATTGACTGAATGAGTGCGCAATAACATTTGATTTGATATAAACAGGGACTGAAGTATCAATGTCCGGAAAATTAAATGAGAAGTTTTGTGATAATGTTACATCAAATTGCTCACCATACCACTGACGTCCTGATTTGATAAAATTGATTCTGTCGTCTTCATGGTACGCGTAATCATCAAAATAGCTTGTCGTGTTGGTAGGTGTACCTCCAACTGAGGGCTGGAACTGTATCCGTTTCGGTGGATTGCCATCGGTGAAATCTGGTGAAAGAAAATAATAGGTAGCATTAGAATAGAGATGGATGTTATGATGAAAACGGTGATCGGTGGCATCGTAGTTCCACTGATTTGGAGAACTTCCATAAAATAATACATAGTCGTTGTTATCAAATACACCGGGTGTTCCGCCATCATACACTTCAATTGCATTTTCCTTCAGATCATCGTGTCTGTAAATTGCATTAGAGAAAGGCAGCATTCCCCCGCCATTACCAAAGAGTCGGAGGCGTGTCGGATCAATTGTTGCAGGGTCCATTCCCAAATCGTGCAGAGTGGATGCAGTTATTTTATAAATACCGGAACCTGCTACTCCTATTTTATACCAGGTGCCGTATGAGAGTACCGAGGAGTTTGTATAAATACGCTGAGCAGAAGCGGATCTGCGGACAGCTGACTGTGAATAATTCAATTCAAAAGAGACGAGGCGTTCCAGCATTCCCGTAACCGGATTTCGGCGAATCGGTAAGATTGAGACGCCAATCAGTTCCTTTTTGCGCTGATGCATCACCGCCGTTTTGACAATAAAGTCGGCTCCAATTGTTGTGTCAACAATGACACCTTCCTCTTTTAGCGGTTCTACTATCGGACTGGTGATGGCAGCTGTAACATCGGATCCGGGGTATGGATTCGGGATGAGTTTCGTAAACCAGGGTAATGCGTTTCGGGAGCCATCGTAATTAGCCCCTTCAAAATAAAATAATTTAACAGTCTCGTTTTCGGCAATTTGTGAAGAAGAGGGCGCTTTCCAAGAGAGCACCACTCTATTATCAGAAGCCCCTTCAGCTGTTTGAGCCGAGGTAATGGAAGGTGTCGCCAATGAAAGGAAACACGCCATAATACTGTTGAAACGGATGGAATTCAGGGGGGACATCAGGCTTTAGGTTGATTTACAAAGTTATAAATGAAAGAGAACCGAAAGGACAAGTGTAATGAACAGGTTAATTTTGTTTGGAAATAAAAAATTTAATCGGCTATATTTGTGATTATTATAACAATTTACTGCCCGAAAAGTAGGGAAATCGATATTACAACGGGTATCTTATCCGTTTATTGCTGCACCACAAGGTGTAACAAAATATCAAATAACCGTATAACACAGGAAAACGAAGAGGATGATGCATTTTAGGAGGTTTGTTTTAGTTGGCCTGTGCGCTTTGTGCCTGGTAACTGATAAGATTTCGGCTCAGGACCCTGAGTTTACTCAGTTCTATGCTGCTCCTCTCTATCTGAACCCTGCTTTTGCAGGGTCGGCCCGGTGTCCCCGACTGGCCCTGAATTACAGGAATCAATGGCCTGCTCTATCCAAGACCTTCATCACCTATGCTGCCTCATATGATCAGCATTTTGACGGAATATCAGGTGGCATTGGCTTGCTGGTACTAAACGACAAGGCCGGTGAGGGAACACTTAACACAACCAATATCAGTGGAATATATTCATATCAGTTGAATGTCAGCCGTGATTTTTCAATTCGTATGGGGCTTCAGGCCACTTATGTTCAGAAAAAGCTGAACTGGGACAAATTGTATTTCGGTGATATGATTGACCCGAGGTACGGTTATATCTATCAGACCCAGGAAAACCGCCCGGATGACTCTAAAGGATTTGCCGACTTTTCTGCCGGCATACTTGCCTATAGTTCAAAGTTTTACGGAGGACTTGCCGTCAATCACCTGACGCAACCGGATGAAGCATTTATAGTTGAAGGCAGTTCCGAATTACCCATGAAAATTACCGCTCATGCCGGTGCCATGTTGCCAATTGGTGATTCATATGGAGGTTATAGACCCAATAGTTCGAATCGGGATGAGGGCACCTGGATTTCGCCAAACATCCTGTACCAGCAGCAGGCAAGCTTTAATCAGCTTAATATGGGATTGTACGTACTTAAGTCCCCGCTTGTCGGAGGACTCTGGTACAGAGGCAATTTCGGAAAAAATTCCTTCATTTCAAGCGAATCTTTCGTAGCCTTGCTTGGTGTTCAAAAAGGAATGTTTAAATTTGGCTACTCATATGATGTCACTATTTCCAAGCTTACCAATAACGCCACAGCCGGTTCACATGAAATCAGCTTCGGATTACAGTTTGAGTGCCGTCCAAAGAAAAAGAGGTTCAGGACAATAAGCTGTCCCTCGTTTTAGTTTATTATCCACTACCATAATTTAAAACCCAATATTACAAGATCATGAAAAAGATCTCGATAATGATTCCGGTAATGGCCCTCACAGGAATGGTCGTTGTATCGTCATCCTGTAAAAAGGAAACATCTGCCACCACCGGATGGGATTACAACAACGAAAAGAACGGCGGGTTCGAAAAAGTATACTACGAAGAGCAGGAAACAGGTCCCGGCCTGGTGCTCATCGAAGGAGGTACATTTGCCATGGGCCGTACTGAACAGGATATCACCATTGACTGGGATAACATTCCGCGCAGGGTGACTGTTTCGTCGTTTTATATGGACGAGAGTGAAATTTCCAACATTCAATACAGAGAGTACCTCTACTGGCTTGAAAGGGTTTTCGCTACCGATTATCCTGAGGTTTACAAGCGTGCCCTTCCGGATACACTGGTATGGAGATCACGTGTCGGTTACAACGAACCATACACTGAATTATACCTGCGACATCCTGCCTACAACGATTACCCTGTGGTGGGTGTTAACTGGTTACAGGCAAACGATTTTGCCGCATGGAGAACCGACCGTGTGAATGAGCAAATCCTTATTCGCGAAGGTATTCTGAGAGTAAATCCTGCACAGATAAACGAAGACAACTTTAACACTGACGCTTACCTGGCCGGTCAATATGAGGGTCTTGTAAGAAGTCCGTTAAATGATTTGAATCCAAATCGAGACACCCGAAAAGTTATGATGGAGGACGGCATTTTGCTTCCCCGTTACAGACTCCCAACCGAAGCGGAGTGGGAATATGCTGCTCTGGGTCTGATTGGAAATACCGTTTACGAGCGTGTTACCGACCGCAAAATTTATCCCTGGACAGGTCACGTTGTTCGTAACGCTGATGAAAAATACAAAGGTGAAATGCTGGCCAACTTTAAACGTGGTCGCGGTGATAATATGGGTACTGCAGGTAAACTGAATGACAATGCCGATATCACGGCTCCGGTTATCTCATACGTTCCCAATGATTACGGTCTTTACAACATGGCTGGTAACGTTTCCGAATGGGTAATGGATACCTATCGTCCGCTTTCTCCTGAAGATAAAGATGACTTCAATCCGTTCCGTGGCAATGTCTTTAAGACACAGCTTACCGATGAAGAGGGAGCCATTGCCGAAAAAGACAGTCTTGGACGAATCATGTACCGCGATGTTTCTGAAGCTGAAAACGAAGGCCGCAGAAACTACCGTAAAGCAGATAACATCAACTATCTTGATGGTGATGAACCAGAATATATCACTTATAATTATGGAGTATCATCAATGATTGATGACAATGCTAAGGTTTATAAAGGCGGGTCGTGGAAAGACCGTGCTTACTGGATGTCGCCCGGTACTCGCCGTTTCCTTGACCAGCGCCAGTCTACCGATTACATCGGCTTCCGTTGTGCGATGCACCGTGTAGGCAGCCCTGTAGGATTCAATCAAAAAGCAAAAAGATAAGCACCAACAGGTGTCTCTTGAAAACCCCGGTAAGTTACCGGGGTTTTTTTGTTTCAGGATAGTACCTTTGACCGTAAAGATATCTTTTGATGCATGGATGATTCTGCCTCACTGAAACTGATTTATAAGGCATTCCTGAACGGAGCAGTAATTTGTACCGATACCAGAAAAATTACGGAAGGCTGCATCTTTTTTGCCCTCAAGGGTGCAAATTTTGATGGAAATAATTTCGCATTAGAAGCTATCCGTTCAGGAGCTGCATATGCAGTTGCTGACAATCCGGGTCTGTTGCATGAACGCATTGTTCAGGCAAATGATGTGCTGCTGTTTTTGCAGGACCTGGCCCGGTTTCACCGCAGGCACCTCAACATACCGGTAATTGGAATTACAGGGAGCAATGGTAAAACAACTACCAAAGAATTAATCAGCAGAGTGCTCTCAAAAAAATATTCGACATTTTCAACTTCCGGCAACCTGAACAACCACATAGGAGTGCCCTTGTCCATTTTATCAGTCACCAACAAACATGAATGTGCCATTATTGAAATGGGTGCTAACCACCGTGGCGAAATAAAATTGTTGTGTTCGGTTGCGCTTCCAACACATGTGCTCATCACAAATGTCGGAAAAGCACATCTGGAAGGTTTTGGCGGATTTGAAGGAGTAAAGCTGGGTAAAGGTGAAATGTACGATTTTGCAAAAGCCAACCATTCGCTGGTATTTATTAATGCAGGAAACGAACATCTGTTAAATATGCTGGGCAATCACAATGAAAAATTCAGTTATTGTCTTGATTGCCCTGCAGATGTTGAAGGTATTCCTGCAGGAGACGGTACTTATGCTGCTCTTAAATGGAAAACACATTCCGGCAGCTGGCATGAGGTTCAGTCGCATATTACCGGAAATTATAACAATGAAAACATTCTCGCCGCCATTGCCGCAGGAATAAAATTTGAAGTGACTCCCGACGACATAAATACTGCTATTGCCTCATATTTTCCGGACAACCAGCGATCGCAGATGACAAAAATTGGCAGCAACAACGTTTTACTTGATGCTTACAATGCCAATCCTACAAGTATGGAAGCGGCATTAACAAACTTCAGTAAAAATTATCATGGAGCTACAGCAGTCTTTCTGGGCGAGATGCTTGAACTTGGTGAAAGTTCTGCTGAAGAGCACAAAAAAATTACGGAACAAATCAAAGCGTGTAATTTCACTGAGGTGGTGCTTGTAGGCAACCGGTTTGCGCCTTTTTCGTTGCCTGAATGGCATCAGTTCGCAACTTCCGATGAGGCCCGGGACTACATCCGTACGCGACAATTCTCAGGCTACACAATACTTGTAAAAGGTTCAAGAGGATCCCGTATGGAAGTGGCCGTTTCGGGACTTAAAGATTAAGCTTCGGAAGTTTTCTTTTTGGACAACAAGCCATTCAAGCGGCCTTTCGATTTGTAGTCATCATCATAATACCCATATCCATTGCCATATCCTTTTCCATATGAATATCCGTAAGATTGACCAAAATCGGAATCGTTGAGCAAAATCGCCAGGTTATTCAGCTTTCCTTCTTCTGCAAGCAGATTCAACTGGTAGATGTATTCTTTACGAGTGAAATTTTCACGTACCACATATACGTTTATATGACTCAGGTTCATCAGCACAAATGCATCTGAAACAATACCCAGCGGCGGGGTATCAATTAAAACATAATCATAGCGTTTTGACAATTCACCAATCATGTCTGTCAATTCCTTTTTACTCACAAGTTCTCCGGGATTGGGAGGTATCGGACCCGAAGGAATCAGATCAAGATTTGCAACATTGGTATGCTGAATTACATCATCCAAGCCTGCATTGCCGATAAGGTAGGAGCTTACACCTGTTTCGTTAGTAATATCAAAATCCTGGAATAGTTTGGGTTTTCTTAAGTCGAGGCCTACAATTACAACTTTGTGATTTTGCATGGCAAATACGCAACCCAGATTAATACTGACAAAGGATTTACCCTCTCCCCCTACCGAACTGGTAATCAATAAAACTTTATTGCCGGATTTGCTTCCGAAAAACTGCAGATTGGTACGTACCGAACGGAATGACTCAGCTATTCTCGATTTAGGCCTGTGTTGTACGATAAGATTATCTGTTTTTGCAACATGTCCTACAACTCCAAGCACCGGAATCTCAGTTAATTTTTGTAATTCATCTCTGCTTCCTATGGTGGTTTTGAAAAATTTCCTCACAAAAATGAACAACAGGGGCAACATGAGGGCAAAAAATGCCGAAAACCCTACGATAACTTTTTTATTGGGTGCAACGGGTTCATCAAGCATTGATGCAGCATCGAGCACCTTTGTATCACTGATTGCTGCCGCTTTAGCGATACTCGTTTCAGCCTTTTTTTGTAGCAGGTAAATATAAATACCCTGATTTACCTCAAACTGCCGCTGTATACTTAACAACTCCCTTTCGATCTCAGGAACCTTGCCTATTTTGTGTTCATAACCGGCAAGCTGTTCTTTTAATGCCTGATGTGTAGCTTCCACATTCTGACGAATCGATTTGATATTTTCAATCAACGATTGACGTGTTTCGGTAATTTCCTGATCGATTACTTTAATAGCGGGGGTAATATTTTTCACACCATACGACAGCGTATTCCTTCTGGCTTGTAATTCCTGGTATTTACTGATAAGTTCAACTAAAAGCGGGTCAGGAAGTCCCATTGCCGAAGGAGCAAGTTGCGTCATATCGGCGTTTGATTCGATATACGACAGCAAATTGTCAATGGAGCGGAGTTCAATTTCCGATTTCATGACATCAACATCAATTGCATTCAGTTTTTCGAGCACCGCACGGGATTCATCACTCAGATTTACCGTTTTGTTTTTCTCCTTAAAGCTTTGCAACTGACCCTCAATATCATCAACAACTTTGGTCGTGTGGTCCAATTGTTCGTCAACAAATTTTAATGTCAACGAAGCAACAGAAGTTTTATCCTGAATGTCGAGGTCGATGTACACTTTGGTAAGTGTATTCAGGACATCGATAGCTCTAATAGGTATCTGGTCCTGAAATGAGACTTTTACTATAGTTGCATCCTTATCAGGAGCATCTATTTTCATGCGGGAGAGGTAATCGGTTACCTGCGATTCGACCGAGTGAATGGTAAACTCAAAACTATTGCTTTCCGAATCGAAAGGTTGTGGTGGGGCAAGCAGGGTTAATGAGATGCGTGGAGTAACAATATGATCGCCAAAATTAAAATCACCTGAAAAATTATAATCTCCGTTAATATCATCTTCTGCCTCTACATTTAAACTGAATTTATTATTTCCGAGTAATGAAATGGAAAAGGGCACATCATATAACATTGGAAAGCCTTCAGGCACTGAATCAACCTTTACAATAAAAGGGAGTTTCTTATAAAGCGGGCGGTTGGGAACAACGGAAGTATTCATATAACTCACCTGCAGGCTCAGCTGCCTGATGGCTTCCTTCATTACACTTCGCGAAGCCAGCACTCCTCTTTCTGTAGCAATATTGGCCTGGTCACCAAACAAATCGCCGGCAAGAAAGTCCTCCATATTCATTGAGGGCTTATTAGTTTCCCGAATCAGGATACTGGTAGACGCTTCATAAACCGGGAGGGTAAACCTGATATAAAGCAGGGCCACAATGATGCCTGCAGCCAGCATACCTGCGAAAAGAAGCCGGTGTTGCCCGATTTCCTTGATAAAACCGCTCAGATCAATTTCATCGTCACCAATCCGTGTGTCCTTTGAGTGCTTAATCATGGTTGGGTTTCACGTAATATTAATGCCGCCATAAGTGTTAAAGTGGCAAGTATGGAAGTAATAATTCCAACAGTAGGGCTGATGGTAGTAGCGCCTCGTTTTTTAGTTGTACTTACATAAATGATATCTTCGGGGTGGAGAAATGCTACTTCTGAATGAAGGGGCGCTTTGGTAGTCAGATCAACTTTAATTTCTCTGTAATTGAGTCCATCTCTCCTTATCACCTTTATTTCTTTTCTGTTTCCGTAAGGTGTCAGGTCGCCTGCCATTCCTAACCCTTCAAAAAAGGTAATTTTTTCATTCGGCACATAATATACGCCCGGCTTGGCAACCTCTCCCAATACCGTTATCTTAAAACTGAGTTTTTTGAGAATCACAATCGGTTCATCCATGTAACTCTTGTAACGTTCGGCTATTGTATCCCTTGCTTGAGACAAAGTATATCCGGTTAACGTAAGTTTGCCGATCAGCGGCAATTCTATTGAACCCGATCCATCAACCACAAAACCTTTTTCGTAAGCCGAACGGTTATCAATTACCTGTTTGTCAATTGTTGTTGCAATTCCGGGAAATGCTTCGGCATTAATGGTGAACAACTGAATGGAGAGAATGTCGTTGGGTTGAATGGTAAGAACAAAGTCGGGTAAGGTTCCCGTTGTAGCAGTATCGGCAGCGTCAGGATCATCCTGAATATAATTCATTTTTTTTAATGAAGTACATCCGGTTATTGCCGAAAATAATAATAGGGTAAAAACTATCCTGAGTGTTTTCATTCTGGGGGAACGGGAAAACGATGTTATTGTAAAAGAGCCCGTGAAATAACAATCTTTTGAATCTCTGAAGTACCTTCATAGATCTGAGTAATTTTCGCATCACGCATCAATCGCTCTACATGAAACTCTTTTACAAATCCATATCCGCCATGAACCTGAACAGACTCAACTGTTGTGTCCATAGCAACTTTTGAAGCAAACAATTTCGCTATTGAACTGGCCTTATCGTAGTCGAGTCCCTGATCCTTCAGCCAGGCGGCTTTGAAACACAACAATCGCGCAGCTTCAATTTCGGTAGCCATATCGGCAAGCTTAAACTGAATAGCCTGATGATGACTGATTTCTTTTCCGAATGCCTTACGTTCCTTTGAATATTTAACAGCTAGTTCGAAAGCGCCTGAAGCAATACCCAATGCCTGAGCCGCAATTCCAATGCGTCCTCCGCTAAGTGTTTTCATGGCAAACTTAAACCCGAAACCATCCTCTCCTATCCTGTTTTCTTTTGGAACTTTAACATCAGCAAACATCAGTGAATGGGTATCAGAACCGCGAATGCCAAGTTTATTTTCTTTAGGTCCTACTGTAAAACCCGGCATTCCCTTTTCTACAATAAGGCAATTAATGCCTTTGTGTCCTTTTGCAGGATCCGTTTGCGCTATCACCAGATAAATGGATGCTGAACCTCCGTTAGTAATCCAGTTTTTTGTGCCATTGATCAGGTAATGATCTCCCATATCAACAGCGGTGGTCTTTTGCGAAGTTGCATCCGAACCGGCTTCGGGCTCTGAAAGGCAGAACGCTCCAATCACCTCACCTTTTGCCAGTGGCGTCAGGTATTTCCTTTTTTGCTCTTCGGTACCGTATTGCTCAATCCCCCAGCACACCAATGAGTTATTTACCGACATTACCACAGAGGCAGAAGCGTCAATTTTGGAAATTTCTTCCATTGCGAGCACATAGGAGACAGCATCCAGTCCTGCACCCCCATATTTAGGATCTACCATCATCCCAAGAAATCCAAGCTCACCGAGTTTCTTTATTTGCTCGGCAGGAAATTTCTGGTGTTCATCGCGCTCAATAACGCCGGGAAGTAATTCATTTTGAGCAAAGTCCCTTGCAGCCTGACGTATCATTTGCTGCTCTTCGGTAAGTTCAAACTTCATAAAACTGGAGGCTTCATTTTTAGACCGACAAAGGTAACTTTTTTTACAGGAGAGGCGTCTTTATTGCCAAAACTTTTTTAACCTTGCAGGGCGCATATCTGCTTAGCATTCAATGACTTTTTCAATTAACACTTTAGGCGTAATGTCAGGCACTTCCGGAGACGGGCTTGACATTGCCTGTTGTCAGTTTGAGCAGTCTAACGGCATCTGGACATTCACCCTGGAAGCCGCTTCTACGGTGGCTTACAGCGAAGAATGGAGGAAACGGTTGCTGGATGCTTTTCAGGCTAAAGGCGATGAATTGGCGGATTTGCACAGCAGTTTTGGAAGGTTTATCGGGAATGAGGTGCGTAAATTCATTGATGAATTCGGGGTCGATCCGGAAGCCATCTGTTCACATGGCCACACTATTTTTCATCAGCCTGCCAAGGGCTTTACCTTTCAGGCAGGATGCGGTGCCAATATAGCGGCAATTACGGGCATTGACAGTGTTTGCGATTTCAGAACATCGGACATTGCTAATGGCGGACAGGGTGCGCCACTGGTTCCGGTTGGCGATAAACTGCTTTTTGCCGGACACAAATTTTGTCTCAATCTGGGTGGATTCTCCAACATTTCATTTGACAATGGCAACAGCCGGATCGCATTCGATATAGGGCCGGCAAATATTGCACTCAATTACCTGGCACAAAAGAGCGGTAAGCCGTTCGATGAGAACGGTGATATTGCTGCCTCCGGAAGGATGATACCCGGTTTATTTGACCAGCTGAACCGTCTCGAATATTATGCGTCAATGAAACCCAAATCGCTTGGGCGCGAGTGGTTCGAAACTGTTTTTAAGCCACTGCTCAATAATCCTTCGTATGAAAATAATGATTTGTTGTACACGGTAACCCACCACATTGCTCATCAGATTGCCGCAGCTGTTCCCGTTTCACCGGGCACCACCATGCTTATTACCGGCGGAGGTGCCTTTAACAGCTATCTTATGGATTGTCTTGCCGAATCACTTATACCTACCGGAGTGCATCCTGTAATTCCGGATGACGGAATTGTTGCTTACAAGGAGGCAATAATTTTTGCTTTTTTGGGTGCCCTGAGAGTATTGCGGATACCGAATGCTCTAAGTTCGGCTACCGGCGCAACCACTGACTCAACCGGAGGGGCTGTTTATGCAGGCCGGAGGAGAACCGCTGAATAAAATGGCTCAGTATTCCGGATTAAACCGGATAACCCGAATTTCGATTTTACAAAACAGTATACATTAACAACTCCTCATGCTTCAATTCCAATTTACTCCTTTTCCAGTACTTACAACCAAAAGATTGGTTTTGCGAAGAATTGCGATGAGTGACAAGGCAGCCATTTTTAAAATGCGTTCAAATCCTTCACTCATGAATTTCATTGCAAGGCCCGTTGCAACAACCGATCAGGAGGCACATGATTTAATAGTAAGAGTTGACGCAGGGGTTGATTCAAATATTTCCATCAACTGGGCCATAACCCTGCAAGGAAATGATACTTTAATCGGAATGTGCGGATTTGTAAGAGCTACTCCTGAGCACCATAGGGCTGAAGTCGGATACATGCTCGACAGTGCTTTTCATAATCAAGGGATTATGTCCGAATCATTGGAAGCTGTATTGAAATATGGTTTTGACGTGATGGGGCTGCATCTGGCTGAAGCCGTAATTGACCCGAGAAATAAGGCCTCTGGCAAAGTGCTGGAAAAACTGGGATTTGTTCAAGAGGCTTATTTTCATGAGAACTATTTTTACAGAGACGAATTTCTGGATTCCGTACATTTTGCGCTGTTACAGCGCAATTTTCAGGGATTACAATCTCCCGCATTGTAAATAGCTGCCCCTTCTTTCGGTCTAAACCCGAATAACTCAATATCTTTGCCCCTGAAAGAGAAAAGATATGCTGGATCAACTTAAAAAATTTGAAGAAAAACGACCCGAAATAGTTTTCGAGTGGAAGGATGCTGAAACAGACGCTGAAGGGTGGATTGTTATTAACTCATTGCGTGGCGGAGCTGCCGGAGGAGGTACCCGCATGAGAAAAGGACTTGATAAATATGAAGTTACTTCCCTTGCCAAAACAATGGAAATAAAATTCACTGTTGCCGGTCCTCAAATCGGGGGCGCCAAATCAGGGATTAATTTCGACCCCTCCGATCCGCGTAAACGAGGAGTGCTGGAACGATGGTTTAAAGCAGTTGTTCCAATATTAAAGTTCTATTATGGTACAGGCGGTGATTTAAATGTGGATGAAGTACATGACGTAATTGAAATTACACGCCGCTATGGATTGTATCACCCCCAGGAAGGCGTGGTGAACGGCCATCTCGGATTGGATGAAAAAACTAAAAAAGAACGTATTCACAGATTGCAGGAAGGTGTAGTGTTACCGGTAACGGATCCGGCACTTGCTCCTGCCGGTTCACGGAATTTTTCGGTTTCCGATATGATTACAGGGTATGGCGTTGCTGAATCTGTCCGGCACCATTACCTGTTGCAAAAAGAGGAACTTGCAGGTAAAAAAGTTGTCATTCAGGGATGGGGCAACGTTGGAGCAGCTGCGGGCTATTACCTTGCTTTTCATGGCGCTTTGATTTCCGGTATCATCGACAGAGAAGGAGGTTTAATAAATCATAAAGGTTATGATATTGCAGCAGTTACACAGTTGTTTCTGAATCGTGACGGAAATAAATTGCGGGCCGACAATATGATTCCATTTGAAGAAATAAATAAATCCATTTGGTCATCCGGAGCCGATATTTTCATCCCTGCGGCAGCATCGCGCCTTGTTACCCGCGATCATCTGGACGAGATGGTTGAGAACGGACTAAAGGTGATCGCATGCGGAGCTAATGTTCCTTTTGCAGATCCGGAAATATTTTTCGGTCCTACTGCTACATATGCTGACTTACAGGTTTCACTGATTCCCGATTTTATTTCTAATTGTGGTATGGCAAGGGTTTTTGCATTCCTGATGACATCTGAAAAAGAAGTAACAGATAAATTAATTTTTTCAGATGTGTCGGAAACGATTGGTAATGCATTAGCTGAGGTACATCAGCGCCAACCGGGCAAAACCCGTCTGGCAGAAACAGCCTTTACCATAGCGCTCGAAAAATTGAATTAAAAGTATGATGGAAGATAAATTTTTTGAGCAGGTTTTGTTTGGCAACACCGTAAAAGAATACATCATTAGTATTGGTGTAATTCTGATTGGAATGCTGGTCATGAAACTTGTTTCAAGGATTGTCTCGTTTCTTGTTTTCAGGTTATTCAAACGTTATGCAAAGGATGTTACTGCTGAGGAATTCACCCATCTTTTAACAAAGCCGGTTTCGGCATTTTTTATTCTCAGCCTGGCTTATATTTCTCTTGTCAATTTGTCGTTTCCACCCTCCTGGCATTTAAAACCTGACGATCAGTTTGGGTTTTTAATGGTGTTGCATAAAGGGTATCATATTACCATTATTTTTTCGGCATGCTGGATTGCTTTGAGGGTTATCGATTTCATTGGGTTGATTATGCTCCGCAGGGCAGAAAAAACAATTTCCCGTACCGACGATCAGCTGGTCCCGTTTCTGACAGATGGTGCCAAAATTTTAACTGTTATATTATTCTTTTTCTTTACACTTGGCGCCGTATTCAGTGTAAATGTTGTTACGCTTATCGGCGGGCTGGGCATCGGTGGGCTGGCTCTTGCCCTGGCAGGTAAAGAAACAGTTGAAAATTTATTTGGTTCTATTACCATTTTTCTGGATAAGCCATTTATTGTAGGCGATCAGATAAAAATTGAAAATGTGCAGGGCTATGTTGAAGCTATCGGATTGCGAAGCACAAAAATCAGAACACTCGAAAAGAGTCTGATTTCAGTTCCCAACAAAAAAATGATCAATGCCGACGTCGAAAACATAACCGGGCGTACCTTTTGGCGTGCTCGATTCTCTATCGGTGTTTTGTATTCGACCAAATCTGAGGACATTCAGAACATAATTACAGAGATAAAAAACTATCTCGACTTTCATGAGGATATAGATGACTCGTCACTGGTGACTCTGGAGAAATTCAACGACAGTTCAATCGATATCCTAATTGTATTTCTTGTAAAGACAAATGAGTTCGAAAAGTTTGCAATGGTTCGCGAGCAGGTGAATTTCAGACTTATTGAAATTGTAGAAAATAACCATACCTCGTTTGCTTTTCCGAGTCGTTCCATCTATATGGAAAACACCGTTACGACTTCAATTTCACAGCCATGATACTTTTGAACAGCAGCGCTTCCGGATTCCATCTGTTAGGAATTCCTGTCGAGTTTATTTTATTCGCCCTCACGCTTGCAGGTGTTGCTTTATTACACAAGCACACCCTAAAAGTCGCCGTCACAGGCATGATTGTAATTATTTTGTTTCTTGAATTCTTTTCTGATTTTTCTTTAATAGAACACATTTTTGGCAGCGACAGGCATCATGGAGAATGGGAAATACTATTAAATCTGCTTGGTTTGCTTACGGGTTTCGCAGTATTGGAACGGCATTTTGAACATTCTCACATTCCGCAGCGACTACCGAATATGTTACCCGATGACTGGAAAGGCGGGCTGGTGCTTTTGATATTGATTTTTATCTTTTCTTCTTTCCTGGATAACATTGCCGCTGCCATGATTGGCGGCTCTATTGCAATGGTTGTTTTCAGAGGTAAAATTCACATAGGCTACCTTGCAGCAATTGTTGCAGCCAGTAATGCAGGAGGAGCTGGAAGCGTTTTGGGAGACACCACCACCACTATGATGTGGATTGATGGTGTTGAATTTACAAAAGTACTGCATGCTTATGCGGCATCCTTTACGGCACTTGCCGTATTTGGGGTAATAGCCTCCATGCAGCAGCACCGTCTGCAACCTATCATCAAGCACAGCAACAAACCTAAGGAAATTGATTACCCCAGTTTGTTCATTGTGCTGTTAATTTTAGCACTTACCATCACTACCAATATATTAATTGATTTTCCTGCAGCAGGGGTCTGGATTGCTATTGTGTTTGGTGCCATTTGGCGACCTATCCCTTATAAAATATTACCTGAAGTCCTGAAAGGATCCGTTTTTCTTTTATCACTGGTAATGTGTGCATCAATGATGCCTGTAGAACAACTTCCTTCTGCTTCCTGGCAGTCAGCTTTCGTTCTGGGCTTTATCAGTTCTGTTTTCGATAATATTCCTCTTACAAAATTAGCCCTTGAGCAAGGAGGATACGATTGGGGAATTTTGGCTTTTGCTGTCGGTTTTGGAGGATCTATGATCTGGTTTGGATCTTCGGCAGGAGTGGCCATTTCAAATATGTATCCCCAGACACGTTCTGTCGGTTTATGGCTCAGACATGGCTGGCATATTATCATCGCATATGTTGTGGGTTTTTTCGTGTTACTCTGGAGTTTTGGCTGGAACGAACATTTTCATAAAGAACCCCGAATCAGCGATCGCCAGGAGGTAACTGCTCCTGAGTGAGGGAGAAACACCATCGGCCACGGATGGGCTTTTCCTGAAAAACATTTTTAAATCAACTTTTATCGTGGATTGACAACATACTATTTCAAGGCATAATCCCGTTTGTATAATTAACATCCCGTTGTTAACAACCGTTCAAGTCCCTTCCCCTCGGGGGCAGCAATAGCGGGGTAACTTTACACGTTTATTGCTGACACGCTAAAAATCTTTATGGGACTTCTGCTTCAAATTACCACCGCCGTTACAGACACTGCCGGTGCATCTCCACTCGCCACACCTCCAACCGAACAATCGCTGACCCTTTGGGATCTGGCTGTTAAAGGCGGGCCGATACTGATTCCTATTGGAATTCTCAGCATTTTGGCTTTTTTCATCTTTTTTGAAAGACTGTTTGTCATTCTCAAATTCAGCAAACTCGATCTTAACTTCATGAATCAGATCAGAGACTTTGTCAAAAACGGTAATCTTTCAGCAGCTCAATCACTTTGTAAAAACACGCAGGGACCCATTGCCAGAATGATTGAAAAAGGAATTAACCGACTCGGCAAACCTGTTCGGGAAATTGAAGCTGCAATCGAAAATGCAGGTAAACTTGAAATTTACAAAATGGAACGCAACCTTGGATTTCTTGGTGTTATTGCAGGAATTGCACCGATGTTCGGGTTTCTGGGAACCATCTTTGGGGTAATCAAAATATTTTATCAGATTTCACTTCAGAACAGTCTTGAGATTGATACTATTTCAGGCGGGTTATATGTAAAAATGATTTCTTCAGCATCCGGTTTGCTCGTAGGAATGATTGCATATGCCGGTTATCACTACCTGGTTCAACTAATCGACCGTGTAATCAATAAAATGGAGATCAGTGCAGTGGAATTTATCGACCTGCTTGAAGAACCTACCGGAAAATGAACCTGCGCCGCCGACATAAATCCGCAACCGAAGTCTACAGCCACTCGCTGAACGACATTATGTTCTTTCTGTTGCTGTTTTTCCTGATTACATCTACAATGGCAACTCCATCGGTGCTCAAACTCCTTTTGCCTAACTCTAAAACAGGTATTCAAAGTGTGAAGCATCCTGTTGTTATCAGCCTAACGGCAGATATGCAGTATGCAGTTAACCAGGATGTTGTTCCAAGAGAGGGTGTTGAACAAGCTGTCCGGGCCGCTGTAGCGGGACAAAGCGACCCAACTGCATTGTTAAAAATCGATAAAAGTGTTCCCTGGGAAGAGGTGGTTTTCTTACTTGACATAGGAAACAAAAATAAGGTGAAAATGGTGGCAGCTACCAATCTCACCAAGTACGAAATGCAATGACAGCAACCCAACAGCGTTCACTGGGTCTTTCACTATTAGTGCATGTAATTTTACTTGCACTGCTGATGTATCTGACCATCACCACACGTATGCCTCCCTGGGATGAGGGATTGGCCGGTGGTGGCGGAGGAGGAAGTTTTGTAGAATTTGGTACTGTAGAGTTTGCAACGCCGGAGCAAACACAGGCAGCTCCTGTTCAGGAAACAGAAGCGGTTACCAAAACCGAAACAGAAGAAGAAGTATTGACATCTGATGCGGAAGAAACCGTAAACATACCCCCTCCGGTTAAGAAGAAGACCAAGAAACCTGTTGTAAAACCTGTTGAAGTAAAGAAAAATCCAGTAGCTGTTACCACTCCCCCTGTAGTGCTCCCTAAAGTTGAAGAGAAAAAACCTGACCCGATGGCATTGTATAAGCCCGGTAAAAAAGGTCAGGGGGGATCTCCATCAGGAACGCAGCAAGGTGGCGGCACCGGAGGCGACGGCACCGGATCGGGAACAGGTTCAGGTTCGGGTATAGGTTCAGGCTCAGGTGGGGGTTCTGGCACGGGTTCTGGCGGAGGCAATGGCGACGGAAATGGAATCGGATTCGATTTAACCGGCAGAAACTGGAGGTTAAAACCAAAACTGGAAGACACCTCACAGGAAACAGGTAAAATAGTTATTGAAATAATTGTCGACAAATACGGCAATGTATCCAGTGCTACAGGCCCTGCAAGAGGTTCCACCACATCTTCACAAGTGCTGTATCAAAAAGCCCGGGCAGCAGCCATGCAGGCTAAATTTACACCCAGTACAAAGGGAGTGGAAGAACAACGGGGTACCATTACATTTGTTTTCGCCTTTGAATGACCTACCAGGAAACCCTGGACTACCTCTATCAGCAGCTTCCGATGTTTCATCGGATCGGCCCTGCCGCTTATAAAGCAAATCTTTCCAACACTATTGCAATTACCAGACTTCTGGACCATCCTGAAAATGATTTCAGGTCGGTGCATATAGCCGGAACAAATGGTAAAGGTTCCGTTTCAAATATGCTTGCGGCGGTATTGCAGCAACATGGTTACAAAACCGGGCTTTTCACCTCACCTCATCTGAAAGATTTCAGAGAACGTATCCGGGTAAATGGTGCAATGATTCCAAAGACAGAAATCACACAATTTGTTAAAAAGCACAAAGAAGCGTTTGAGTTAATTTCGCCGTCTTTTTTTGAGTGGACTGCAGGACTTGCCTTTCATTATTTCAGTAAAACGGATGTAGATATTGCTGTGATTGAAACAGGAATGGGAGGCAGACTTGATTCCACAAATGTGATACAGCCTGTACTTTCAGTCATCACAAATGTTCAATGGGATCACATGCATCTGCTGGGTGATACGTTAAAAAAAATAGCTGCTGAAAAAGCCGGGATCATCAAAGAAAGAGTACCTGTTGTTGTTGGAGAATTCAACCGCGAAACAGCAGGAGTATTCCGAACCACTGCAAAAAAAATGCACACCTCGATAAACTTTTCCGACAAACAATTTAAAACCGTACTCACAAAAAATATTAAGCAGATTCCCGGTAAATTGATTGTAGACATTATCAAAAACAATCGTACCTATATGAAAGAGGTGGTAGTTGATTTGGGAGGCTGGTATCAGTTAAAAAATATTTCAACAGTAATGGAGGCACTTGAAGTCCTGAATGAAAACGGATTTGAGATTGACAGAAAAAATGTGCGCAAAGCTTTTGGAAAAATCTGCCGTATGACCGGATTTGCCGGTCGCTGGCAGGTAATAGATAAGCACCCTTTAACAATAGCCGATACAGGGCACAATGCCGATGGAATACATGAAGTAATGGAACAATTATCGGCATCCTCATTCAGTAACCTTCATATGGTAATTGGAATGGTGGCCGATAAAGATGTGAGTGCCATATTAAAACAATTGCCCCGCAATGCTGTCTATTATTTCTGTAAACCTGATTTACCAAGAGGATACGATGCTGAAGCCCTGCGACAAGAAGCTAAACTTCACAAGCTGAACGGAAGATCATACAATTCGGTAGCTGCGGCATTACAGGCAGCGCAGAATGCTGCAGGCAGTCACGACCTGGTATATGTGGGAGGAAGTTCTTTTGTTGTTGCAGAAGTTCTTTAATCAGTAGGCCTTAATCATTCTGAACCATTCAGGAGTCGAAGAGTTCAACTCAATGGTATACCAACCCGGTGCCAACCCGTCGGTCGACAACCTGCTGTTACCATAATCCAACTGCTTTTGAAATAATAGTCTGCCGGTACAATCAAAGAGTTTTGCAACCGGACGTTCTCCGACAGGAACATCAACATTAATAAATTCATTGAACGGATTTGGTGATACATGAAATAAATAAGGAGCCGGATCACCAATTCCGCTATTAAAGGTTATCACTACACTATCACAGGACGAGCACCCGTTCACATCCGTGGCACAACAAGTATAAACCCCCGGTGAAAGGCTATTAATAAATGCTATGGTTTGTCCGTTAGACCAGAGATAGGTAAAAGGTGGAACTCCCCCGGAAACCGCAGCGGAAGCACTGCCATTGGTGCATGTACTACAGGATGCATTTACTCCGCTGATAGCTACAACAATCTGTGAGGGTTGTGTAATGGTTACATTGGTGATACTGGTACAACCGGCCGAATCAGTAACTGTAACAGCATATAATCCGGCCGGTACACCTGAAATACATGCGGTGGTATCGCCTATTGCCCATTGATATGCTACATAAGGGGGTTGTCCTCCGGAAGGTAAAAAACAGGCACTGCCGTCAGCATCTCCAAAACAAGTTGGCGGAATAACAGTGGCTGATCCGCTAATGGCCGCCGGACTTGTCACAGTTACGGTTGTTGAATTACTGCAACCCGTACTATCGGTAACGGTTACAGTATAAGTGCCGGAACATAAACCTGAGGAAGTTACCGTAGTATCACCGCTCGACCATAAATAGGTGGCTGTACCTGAAGGCACGGTAACGGTAGCTGTCCCGTCACAACTGCTAAAACAGGTGGAAGGCACTGTAGTGGCCTGAACCACACAGGCCGGTCCAAATTCGTAAAACGTATTCGTAATCGGATAACCGGTTCCTACATAAATTTTACTGCCTATCCCAAAGCCACATGCATTATAGCACGGACTGCCGGCAAATGGAGCTATTGAAGACCAGCTATCCGAAACAGGATCATATTCCCAGCCATCATTTAATGCAGTTGACCCCGTCCATCCGGTAACAAGATAACCCTTACCATTTGCGGCAATTCCTACAGGTCGGTCGCGTGGTGTACCCGGCATCGGTGATTTGGATATCCAGTTGTTGGTTGCAGGATCATATTCCCACAGGTCATTCAAAAAAGTTCCGTTGAAACCGGCGCATATGTATCCTTTGTTATTCAAGCTGAATGCTCCGGCATGATAGCGGCCCGGCCCGGCAAGATTTGCTTTTTGTGTCCAGGTATCACTACCCGGGTCATACTCCCACCAGTCGGAAAGATAAGTGCCTCCTGTACCTATATACCCCTTACCATCTATTGCTATTCCCACAGCTCCTTCTCTGCCCGATCCGCCAAAATTTGCTTTTTGAGTCCAGGTATTTGTGGGTTGATCGTATTCGTAAAAATCATTTAACCCTCCGCCGGTGCCAATGTACCCTTTGGTACCAATTGAAAAGGCTGCACTGCTGGCCCGCTGTGTTCCGGCCATTGATGCCTTTTGCGTCCAGGTATCGGTTAACGGATCATATTGCCATAAAGCGGCTGTATTGCCACCGAAATAGCCAAAATTACCAATGGAAAATGCCCGTTCTTCAGTAATATTACCTCCTCCAAAATTTGCTTTCTGAGTCCAGGCTCCTTGTGCTGATACACCATCTGCAAAAATCAGTGTAACGCTAATCATTAATAATACTGCTTTCAGATTTTTCATATACCTATTATTGGTTAATCAAAAATAAGGCAATAGTCTAACAAAACCTATTTGTTAGGAATTTGTCATTTTTGATAGCGCCGGGTACCATAGCTGAGGTTTTTTTGAAATCAGCTCCCTATATTGCATAAATGAAATCAGGTCTTTTGCTATTCTTAAGCTTGTTAACCAGCCAATTACATGGGCAGGACGATGCCTTACGGCTGAGACAGTTCAACTTGGGTAAAGGAGGGTTGGCCATCGAAGGGTACGATCCTGTTTCCTATTTCAGTTCATCAGGACCGGTTGAAGGCAAAAAAGAATTTAGCGTTAACTTTCATGCAGTTGTATACCGGTTTGCGACAAGAGAAAATCTGGAAAAATTCAAAAAAGATCCATCCATGTATGAACCTGCCTACGGAGGCTGGTGTGCATATGCCATGGGGAAAACGGGTGAGAAGGTTGAAGTGGATCCTGAAACATATAAAATAATCGGAGGGCATTTGTTTCTCTTTTACAATGCATTTTTCAACAATACCTTACCCAAGTGGAATGCCGATGAAAAACACCTTCATGAAAATGCGGACCGCAACTGGGCTGAATTTTATCCGGTAAAATCTGTTGCACCATGAAACTGGTATCACCAATTTGTGCAGGAATAGCAGCTCTGATTATGCTTCAAACGCTCTATTTTAAGTTCTCTGCAGCAGCAGAATCGGTCTATATATTTTCTGCCCTGGGCGCTGAGCCGGCCGGCAGAATCGCTTCCGGTATTGCCGAACTTGTTGCATCCATACTTTTGCTGATTCCGTCTACCAGACCGGCAGGAGGATTACTTGGAATGGGAATTATGGCCGGAGCCATACTTTCACATTTACTGGTTCTGGGTATTGAAGTGATGAATGACGGGGGACAACTTTTTATTTATGCAATTGTTACTTTTACCTGTTGCTCAGTTATTGTGGTTATGAACAGAGGTGTTATACTGAACCGTATTTTTAAAAAATAATTCTCTTATATGGTACTAACCGAAAAAAGTATTGAAGTACTCATGCAATTGAGAGACATAGTGGGCAGACTGCCCGAAGGCGCATATGACCAGCCTTTAGAAGTACTTGAAGGAAACAGCGTCGGAAAACACGCCCGTCATATCGTTGAATTTTTTGAATGCTTACTGGCGAGTGCGTCATCAGGATGTGTCAATTATGATAATCGTAACAGGGATGCGTTACTTGAGAAAGATACAAGAGAATTAAATGGACGGATTGCCGCACTTGCTCTTGTACTCAGAACAAACGACTTTTACCGCCACAATGAACTTGCCCTTCAAACTTCGCTTGACAACGACCAGGATGTTCTGATAAATACAAGTTTCGACCGAGAACTCTGGTACAACATAGAACATTGCACACACCATTTGGCTATTATTCGAATTGCTGCCAGAAGCCTCGGTGTAACTGCATTACCTGAGCATCTCGGCCTCGCTTATTCTACAAGAAAACATCTTGAAGAAGAGTCCTCAGGCGGAAAGATTTAAATTAACAAGTTGTTTCTCCCTTATTTTAACAATTCAATTTGTGTGTACAGTAACATTTCTGCCTGCAAATTCAGGATTTGTACTCACATCCAACCGTGATGAAAGTCCGGCACGTGCTGCTTTGACCAGCCCACCCGGAGTTTACAAGCTGTTAACAGGAACTGCATTTTTTCCCAAAGATGCACAAGGAGGAACCTGGTTTGCCGCCGCGTCAACCGGTCAAATACACTGTCTGCTGAATGGTGCATTCAAAAAACACCAGCATACTCCTCCTTACAGAAAAAGCAGAGGCATAGTTCTCCTTGAAAGCCTGCAGTACAACCGTCCTGAAATTTTTGCCGAATCTTACAATTTTGACGGCATAGAACCTTTTACAATGATTATGGTTGAACCAGCCGAGAGTCTTGAACTTTTTGAATTCAGATGGGACGGCTTATCCCCTGCTCTTAAATCAATTGATCCGCATTTACCTCATATCTGGTCTTCTGTAACGCTGTATGATGAACAGGCACAAAAAATGCGTCAGAAAGTATTCGATGACTGGCTGATGTCGGATGCAGGTTCCGAATCCATTTTTGATTTACATAAACATGGAGGTTATGGTGATCCTGAAAATGATTTCAGAATGAACCGAAACGGAATGGTCAGCACTGTGAGCATTACTCAGGTTACTGATACTCCGCAGCAGAGTACGATGAAATATCAAGATCTGCTTACCGGACTCACCGAAGAGCTTCAACTGTATTGAACTTTTATAAAATGCACTCGAATCAGGATCCGGTTGCACAGTCGCGTTTACCAATATGGTTATTGAAAATAATCAGGTATGAATTTTGGCCTATGTGGCTTTTTTATCTGCCATCCTTACCGGTATGGCTGGTTATGATGGTTCGTTCGCGTCGGCTGCTGTATTTCACTGCTGCCAATCCGGGAATAGAGTTGGGAGGCTTTTTCGGCGAATCGAAAAGCGGAATTCTGAAACAAATTCCGGAGGCGTTTTTACCCGGGTCAATCTATATTTCAGGAGGAGCGTCAGTTGAGCAGGTTTCAGAACAATTGTCTTTATCCTCATTACGGTATCCGCTAATCGGTAAACCTGATGTTGGTGAAAGAGGAAATGGAGTAGTAAAAATAACTGATGATAAAAGCCTGAAAGAATTTATAAAACGCTCAACGGGTAATTTGATTTTTCAGGAGTTTATTGATTTCCCTATTGAACTGGGAGTACTCTATTATAAATTTCCGGATGGTTCCGGAAGCGGTATCACTTCCGTTACCATGAAAGAATTTTTATCCGTTACGGGAGACGGTAAATCTACAGTTAAGTATTTACTTGGAAAGAGCAGCCGTGGGAGAATGCAATTAAAAAGGTTAATGCAGCAGCACTCCGGTCTGATGAGCTCTATTCCGGAATCCGGGAAAACTTTGTTAGTTGAGCCTGTAGGCAATCATTGCAGGGGAACATTATTTTTAAATGGCAATCATCTTATCAACTCAAAACTGGTTCAGGTTTTTGATAAGATAACTGAAAATATGGATGCTTTTTTTTACGGAAGGTTTGACTTAAAAGTGAATTCGCTGGAGGATTTGTATCTTGGTAACAATATACGGATCATGGAATTAAATGGCACCACATCAGAACCGGCACATATCTACGCACCCGGAACCCCACTCTGGAGGGCATACCGCGATGTTATTTCAAATATGGAACTGGTAAGAAAAATTGCCCTGATGAATATTCGCAATGGCATTCCAACCACTTCCATTCCGTTATTTATTAAAACTGTTTATTACCATTTTACATCAGTTCCTAATCAGCTCAAGAACTAATGTTTTTTCTCATTTTTTTTGTGACGGCTGCTGTTAGTTTCGCAGGTTCGCTCCAGCCGGGACCTGTTAATATCCAGGTGTTGGTAACGGGTCTGAAAGCCGGAAAAAACTCCGCCTTACAAGTGGCTGCAGGAGGATGCATTCCTGAATTGATTTATTCTGCATTAGCATTGATGGCCTCTGAATGGTTATCTGTAGTTACAGATATAAGTAAGTATGCATCCTATCTGATCATCATTATTTTTCTTGTTATGGGTATTCACGCACTGGTTATTAAACCAAAGCCTTTCAATACAAACATTCAGCACACGCGATCAAATTATTTTTTTTCAGGATTTGGATTAGCAATGCTCAATCCGTTATTATTTACCTATTGGTTCGGAATGCTGTCCGTTTTTCAGGCATACAGTATGCGATTAGGTACATTACCTGATCAATGTGCCTTTGTTGCCGGTACCGCGTCAGGTGCTTTTGCGCTTCTTTTCCTGGTAGCATATGCAGGTGAGCATATTCAAAAATTCAAACTATTCCAATCACCGGAACGAACTGCGAAAATCACCGGGTATATTTATCTGCTGATTGCAGCAGGAGAGCTGGTACGTCACTTCTTTAAATAAACGCAAAAAACTGATTACGTCAACACAGGCGCAGAAACCATCTACGGACTGTGGCTGTCTTTTAAAGTGCATTAATTTTGCTGCGTTGATGGTATGCAAAATCCTTTTTCCCGTTTAGCATTATATATATGATTATATATCAAATACTTATGCTTTACTCTTGAATTCCTTCCTTATCCCTTCCCGTTAAACGGGGTATGTTGATAACCCGGTAATGAATCAAAAATATCCAATCGTTGATAATCAATGGAATACCATAACTTTATGGCATTATTTTTAAACAATTCCCGTGTATGGCATTGTGTTTCTTGATCAGGTGCATTTCCCCCGGCGCCGGACACAGTAAGGTACAAGGGTGATAAATCGAAACGGTCAGTCGATGCAGTTTATCTCATTTCCGGCTCAAAAATGAAAGTATTGGTTTATGCACAAGGATTTGGGGGTCGTACGCTTACCTTTATCTATAATGAGGTAACAGCACTCTCGAAATATTGTGAGGTATTGGTAGTTTGTAACAAGAGAGGAGATGCTGAGCAGGAGGCTTTTCCTAACGTTGCAGTTATTCCGTGGCACCGGAATAAGATAATGGAAAAATTTCGCTGGCAGCTTTGGCAGCATGATTTGTATTTTGATGAGTCAAATAAACAGTTTGCAGATGCGTTTAATGAGGTAGTAAATACTTTTCGGCCCGATGTTATCCATTGTCATTTTGGAAATGAGGCTATTCGGGTAACGGATAATTTTAAACGAACAGATATTCCTGTAATAGTTACTTTTCATGGATATGATGCAACTCAGTTCGATACTAAAAATACTTATCGCAAAAAATTGAGGACAACGTTTAGCAGACCAAACATTTATCCGATGTTTGTTTCCAAATATATCAGGGGGCGTGTCGAAAAAATGGGTGTCCCTGCCCGTAAAGGCTTTCTGTTGTACCTGGGAATAGATCTGGACAAGTTTACCCGAACATCACGGCCTGACAAAGAACACGGGGTCCAATTTGTTCAGGTTTCTTCATTTACTCCTCAAAAAGGGCATGCAGTAACTGTAGAGGCTATACGCCGTTTTATTTTAAAACATCCCGGAAAAAGTGTCAAATTTATTTTTGGTGGAGCAGGCGGCACAGAGCTCAATGCAATAGAATCCCTTGTTGCCCGATATGGTCTACAAGACAGGATTACCTTCACGGGCAAACTAAATCCTTCTGAAGTTCGGGATTTATTACAGCGTTCAAATTACTTTTTGCACCATTCAATTACCGGACCTTTTGGAGAGACCGAAGGACTGCCTACGGCAATTATGGAAGCAATGGCAATGGAATTGCCTATACTTACAACATGGCATGCTGGGATTCCTGAACTGGTAGATGACGGCGTAAACGGATTTCTTGTAAAAGAAGGAGCTATAGATGCGTATGTAGAAAAAATGGAAGCCCTGTTAAATTGGGATTTTCTACCGGTAAACAGAGAGAAAATTGTTGAAATGTGTGAGTTAAATATTCATACCAAACGGCTCATGGAAATATACCGGAAAGTCGCCTCAAAGAACTAAGAAAATATGTGTGGAATAGCGGGTATTATATCATTGAATGGATCGGAGCCGAAACCGGGCCGCATTTTTTCTATGACACGTGCGATGTCGCACCGGGGACCTGACGGAGAAGGGTATTTGCTTGCCGGGGGGAATAAGGATGCGATTCCGAATGAAAACTGTCCGGTGTATTCTGCCCCTTCGACAAGGCCTATCCATTTTGGTCACCGACGACTTTCAATTGTGGACCTTTCGGCTGAGGCTTCACAACCTATGACTGACATTTCGGGTAAGTACTGGATTACTTTCAATGGAGAAATATACAACCACCGTGAAATACGCGCCGAATTAGAACGATGTGGTCAGAAATTTAAAACTGATCACTCGGATACGGAAGTCATACTTGAGGCGTATAAATTCTGGGGGTATGATTGCCTTCAGCATTTTAAGGGCATGTTTGCATTTGCATTATGGGATACCGAACAGGATCTGGTGTGGCTCGTACGCGACCGCTTTGGCAAAAAGCCTTTTTATTTCGGAATAAAAGAAGGTCTTTTTTATTTTGCAAGTGAAATAAAATCCATTCTCAAATGCGATTGTTTTAAACGGGAAATGGATCTGCAGGCTTTTTCTGATTATTTGTCGTTCACGTTTGTACCTCCTCCCCTTACCCTCTTTAAAGGAATCAGTAAAATGGCGGCAGGCCATTATATGATAATAAAAAACGGACATGTTTCAGAGCAAAAGCCCTATTATGATGTTTTCAAAAATGTTAGAATAAAGCACCAGCTAAAAGAAGAAGAGGCACTTGAAGGATTCAGAACCCGGTTCAGCAAAGCTATCGATTTAAGGAGGGAATCTGACGTGCCTTATGGTGCTTATCTTTCCGGAGGTGTAGATTCGAGTTCTGTTGTAGCAGAGCTTACACGATTGACAGGGAAATCGGCTTATACCTTTTCAGTTGGATTCAGCAACGACACACAACGTTATAAAAATGAGTTTGAATATGCCCGCAAAGTCGCGAAACTTTTTAATACCACACACTTTGAGATTGAGCTGACTGAAAAAGATTTTACAAGTGTGTTGTCCCAGCTGGCCTATCATCAGGACGAGCCACTTTCTGACGTTGCCTGTGTTCCATTGTATTATTTATCCAAATTGGCCCGCGACAACGGCATTATTGTTTGTTTAGGCGGAGAAGGAAGTGATGAGACATTCATCGGATATGAATACTGGAGACGATTATATGAATACCAGAAACTTAATGATGCACTTCCCATTTTAAAACCGGCTATCAGAGGATTTGCAAACATTCCGATTATCCGTAAAAGAAGGCCTTATTATGCTAAATGGTCCGAGAGAGTCAAAAAGCACGAAAGAATTTTCAGGGGAGGCGTAGAGAATTTCACAGACTCGGAAAAGTCGCACTTTTTTAAACCTGGATTTCAAAAATCGGAAGGTATACAACCTGTATACCGAATAATAGAACATTTTAACGACAGGTATGAACGTGAGAGCGGAGGCGACGATTTGGTTAATCTGATGAGTTTTATTGATTTAAATCTCCGGTTGCCGGAATTGCTGTTGTCAAGGATAGATAAAATGAGCATGGCTGCCAGTGTGGAGGCTCGGGCACCGTTTATGGATCACGAACTGATCGAATTCAGTATGTGCATTCCTTCGCATTTAAAATTCAAAAACAAAACCGAAAAGTATATCATCAAAAAAGCGATGGAAGATAGTTTGCCTAACGATATTCTCTACCGGCCAAAAGAGGGTTTTCAGATCCCGACCTTCCATTTTCTTCACACTTCCATGAAGGGATACCTGAAAGAAAAGATAGATTTCTTTACTAAGGAATTTGATTTTGTGAATGAACAAGCGCGGCAAGATCTGATAAATGTTAAAGACGATCGTCATTCGTGGTATTTTATGAATCTGGCAATTTGGTGGGAACGCTTCAGTAAGGAGTGATTGCCCTAAAATCGGAAGTTGACCTGTAATGAGCAAATTGTGGAGAATACTTTTCAGCAGTAAGTCCTTAACCTTTGCAAGTATTTGCTTTCTGTTGTTATACGGATGCAGTCTGTATCACAGGTATGTTTATATTGATGATGCCTGGTTTGGGGAACAATCGTATTGGTTTGCAAAATACGGGTTTCCAAAGACCGTAACCATTAAAGATTTTTTCGGTTGGGATGAGCATTTATTTGTTTATCACAAATTAAATATAATAATCGGCGCAGCAATCATTCAGCTGTTCGGGTGGTCGGTTTATTACCTGAAGGTTTTTACCCTGATCATGTATATGTTGTTTTTAAAACTATACAGGGACTTTTTTATAAATGAACATTCAAGACTATCAGCTTCTCATTGGCATTTCGCATTTATTTTCATATTTACTACACCAATTTTTCTGTCTTTAAGTTTTACTTTCAGACCCGAAATCCTGGTAATGCTTTTAGGGTTTATTTCCTATTGGGGACTCGAAAAGTACCTTAAGAAATTATCAAAGGGCTGGCTTTCGATTGCCGGTATAGCAGCAGGTCTTGCATTTTTAACACACCTGAATGGAATAATGTTTTGTGCCGGAGGTTTTGGCTTGTTATTGTACAATCGAAAATGGAAAGGACTTGTTCACTATACGCTACTCACAGCTGTGATAGGAGGCTTATACTTTTATGATCTCTGGCAACCCGGGCACTTTGACCAATTTCTGAGTCAAATGACCAGCTGGCCTGATAATATCGGGACCAGTTATAATGCACATGGCCTGTCAGCGAAATTACATCTGCTTTTGACAAAATTACTAAGTGAACACAAACGTTTCTTTTGGAGCGACAGGGTTTTGTCAGCCTCTTTAATTTTCCTGATTTCGCTGCTTTACATATTTAAAAATGTGTGGAACAATCACAAAAACCTGATCCTATATTTATTGATAATAACTGTGGCACTCAATGTATTTGGAAGTCAGATTGCAGAAAGGTATTTGATTTATTCCTTCCCCTATTTTGGAATCATCGTATCAGTTGCTATGATACGAGTTGTTGAAGAGGGGTCAGGACTGATCAAGGGATTGTTTGCGCTGTTATTTATTTTTCAATTTGCAGTTGGCGGAAAAATGCTGTTTGAAATATACTCCAAAAATAATCCGGCGGCAACTACCTCTTCGATTGCACTGAGTCCCATAAAAGATTCAAATGCACGCATACTGGTACCTTATGAGTATATATTTAACGAATTGGGATTCCGCGATCTCGTTTCATACAAAGGCTTTGAATACCATCAAACCGTCTTCGGACCTTTTACGCAACTCTCCTTTTTTGAACGGGCATCACAATTAAAAATCGACTATATTGTACTGAATGAAGATGTGCTGCTGCAGAGGGATAAATCATTCCCTTTTTTCAAAGGAGGTAGCATTGATGAAAATCAGTTTTATTCTCTTTATGACAGCACTCCGGAAGGAATCATATTAAAAAAGAAGTGGTGATTTCCAACCCATAAAAGCTCACTTTCTTTGCTATTAATAGCTGTGGCAGATGGGTAAAACCGTTGAAGCAGTTATGATATAATATCACAGTATCCGTCCTTTTTCTGTGAAAGATCAATCGTAATAATAGGACAATAAGAATGAGGATAAAGTTGCCTCTATCCTCATAACTATTGAAATAAAACTCCGAACTACTTAATACATACTCAGTGGCATATCCTTATTATGTGTAACCTGAAATGAAAACTTCAATGATTTATATTCCTTTGTACCCAGATTAAAATCCCATTTAAGCAATCCTGTTTGTTCATTATAATCGGCCTTGTCTTTGTCCTGTAATGCGATCTTAATTTCCTTATTCTGAGATAACGGAATCTGATCTTCAACGATAAGATGGATTCCTTTGGATTTATTGTTTTTCATTCTCAACTCATATACAATTGTTTTGGTCACCTCACTTCCGAGGAATTTAGACGATTCCTTTCCGGGTAATTTGGTACGGGTTACAGTTATACCATTATCACGACCAAGCGCCAGATCGAGCGTATCATTTATAACTGAAGGGTTAAGAACGGTAGTTCCAATATAGGTGCCTTCATAAAAAATATTTGCGCTTCCCGGTAACAGATTTAGTCCTTCCCACCCGGTAATGCGGGCCAGCAGAAATGCTTCACTTTCGAGTTTTGGAACCAGGTAATGCACATATGTTGCCGGCAAATCAGAGGTCTTAACAGAAACAACGTGATTGATACCATCAGATGGCACATCATATGCAAGATTTATTTCAAATTCTACATTTGTCATTGTTTCAACAAGCTGAGAATAATTTTCTGCAGATTGTGCCGGAGTCATTTCCTTCATTTTCTTTTCCAAATCAACTTCATCTGTGGATGACAAGGTCACCAGATTGTCCTTAGATTGAGGACGTGCCATTGTCGGAATTTTAGATTCACGATAGCCCGTATAATAATTGATGTACCATGGAGGTAATATAGGTTTGATATTACTGCGGTTCGGATTTGAAGTACTCAATTTTAATTTCACGTTATTCCAATCCTCACCTGAACGTTGATAGATATTCGCTTTGTAAGTTACCTGGATAGGGTCTGAGGCAGTTACTGACCGAAGGTCATATGAGGGTACCCATCCTGCATCCGTTACCATATAACTTATTTCAACCAGGCCGGTAACAGGCTGATCGGCACTAACCGTAACGATTACCTGATTTACAGGTTCATATTTTTCATCGGTTACTTCACTTTCCTTATAGGCTTTTAACTCCGTTAAACGGGCCGCTACGCGCGTATAGGAGGCATTGTTGCGAAGTTCTTCCCGCTTCATATTAGCCAGCTGCAGATTGATGTCATTCAATTTAATTCTGAAAAGCTCCATTGCCTGCCTTAGAACCGGAAGTGAGTCGCTTTTGCCCTCGCCTTTGGTAATTTTATTATTTATGATCATATTTTTTTCCAGCTGAAGAGCGCTGCGCCTGTCATTGATATCATCTTTACGGAATGCCAGTTCAGTTAAAGAATCCTCCATAACTGCGATTTGCCTGGTTACTTCCGGTGGTAAACCACCCTGTTTTCCGGGAAGTTCGGGATATCTGATATTATATTTAACATCTAATATTACAAAGTCGCCTTTACCTCCGGCCTGAATACTTGCAGAATTGATTTTGGGCGAGACACCTGAAAAAACCAAATTGGTAGTTCCGGGTGTAAGTGAAACCGATGAAGATCGGAAAACCTGTGCTCCCTGAGTAAATACCGTCACCTTTTTAATCGCTGATTTTACCGGTTTTTCGCTGGTTGCAAAGACAGGTTGAGCAAGGATCACTGCTGCAACAAAGAGTAGTTTTTTCATTTTGATTGGTCTTGAAATAAGTCTGTACATTCGGATTTTATTGAAACGACTCCCTGAGGATGCAGTACATCCCGGATTCCATAACCGAAGCAAAAATTATTTCACAAACACAGCCATTCCCTTAAAAAGGAATAATTAAACTACCATTTACCAGCAGACTTTATAAAAAAATCGATATCCCGGCTTTTGATTTGAATGGGAAACCGGAAAAAATCATAGAAAAGTTCATGACTTCCGGATAACCGGTCTGATGCCTGTCAGGATCAATCCGGCACCTCCTTTATGAGATGTATACACTTAAAATTTGTCTCACATAGCAACCTGCCCTTGCAAAAAGGCCTTTATTTTGTTCATTTCAGCAGCCGTTATGTTAGCTCTGATACGCATATGATCCGTAATTATGGTCCATTGCTCAGCACTGTATTGATCCATAGAGGGAGGGTTGTGGCAGCGGCTGCAGTTCTCACCCCACAGCTGTGCACCACCTTTTTCAGCGATCATACCGGAAGGAGCACAACTATTAAATCCGGCAAGCGCCGCTATTCCAAAAATCAACACAAATATTATTTTTAACTTTTTCATGTTCGTTTCCTTTAATGCGTTTAACAGCAATTAAAATCCATATACAAATTGAGCTACATATAAATTATCGCTGTCAGAATTTTTATTCCATGTCAATTTTACCAGACAATTCCATCGAAGCCAGTAATCTAATGCAACTGCGGATTGCGTGAGTACTTTATCTCCTCCCCAGGGTGCTTCTTTCGGACGATCGAATTCGGAATAGCGGTAACACAACTCAAAATTTCTCAACAGTTTATTTTTACTTGCTGTGGGCCGAATTGAAACTGAACCATAGGCAGCGCTTGAATTATTATCAAACGTATAAAAGGTGGTATCATCGGGAACAGGGTAATAGGCATTATCAACTTTCTGACTTTTATATTCACCAATAAGCCGTACAGTACTTTTTATTGGGGAAATTGCCTTATAGTATTCCAGATCCGCCGCCCACATCATTACTCCGGTGTTTTCGAGATCGGAGTAAGCTGCACCACTTTTGGAAGCATTTTCAAATGAAACGCCAACTTCTAATGAGGAATTTGAAAAAGGCAGCAGGCCAACTCTACCCCCAATAGCCTTGTTCTTATTGTTATCGGCATACGCCTCATACTCAAATTGTCCTGCATTCTCCGGATCTTCTGTTCCATCAATAAGGTTTGGACCATTTGACACCCAGAAATCATAATTTATTTTACTATTACCCAGCGGAGCACCTCCCTGCAATCCGATTCCCGATTCAATCATAGGGCCTATTCCTCCGTCACCAAAACCAACAGGATCTTCAGCAAATTTGTTGATAAAACTCTCTCCCATTCTGCCGCGGTAAGCGCCAAATTTCGGCAGAAACCTGCCGGCGTGTATGGTTAGGAAGTCATTGATAAAATAACACATATTGGCATATTCCAAAACCAATTCAACTCCCTCACCACCGGAGGCAATTTCAGTTTCGGCCTCAATAAACAGCCTGTCAGACAAATGCCATAAAAAAATAGGTTTAAAACTGACATCCGTAAAGTTTACATAACCTGTATCCGCAACGAGACTTGCCTCAGCATTGCCTGTTATCATCATTTTAGTATTGCCGAATAATTTAGATGGATCACCACCTCCCTGCGCACTAACTAAACTGTTGCTCAGTGCAATTGATAAAAGTATAAATAGAACTTTTCGTTTCATTGATATTATTTATTATATGATGTTTTCTTCAGCGTTTTGATAAAACATACAAGCTCCCACCTTTGCTTTGCTGTTAGGGTGTTTTTATAAGCCGGCATCGAAGTGTGTCCATTCGACAGTTCATAAAACAAAGCTCCTTCGGTTTGAGATTGAACTATCGCAGAGGTATGATCCGCCGGCTGAACAGGAAGTCCTGCGGCTCCTATACCATCGCCCTTTCCGGTAGCACCATGGCATACGGTACACATTCTCATATAAAGTGCCTTACCGCTATCTGCTGCAGCTGCTTGATGTGATAAAGGGTTGGTAAGGGTATCGGCCCAGGCGGGAGTATTCCACAAACGCTTGTGAGCATCAATCTCAGCTTTCGTTTGCCCGGATGCAACATAAGCATAAATCAAAAATGCCGTTGTGAATAAAACCGATTTAAAAAAACGAGAAACAAAAAATTCATACATATCGTTATTTTGGTAACGAAGTTTAGTATAACTAACAAACTAAAACATGATATCTATCATATAAGCAGAAATTTAGTTTGCACGGGACATTTTATTTCATCCAATAGGAATCCCGCAATCCTTGCGGAGTTGCAAAAAAACAAAGCTCTTTTTAAATAGGCATCTCACCTGTTTATTCAATTAGTGGCTCCGGGATTCCGAAAACCATCATAAACAGAAGCATAAAAGAAAGACGAAGCCGCAAGATGGCCCACATCTACACCACACTTACCGGACCGTCAGGCCGATAGCATTCGGCCGATGATGAAAGTGGAAATGAAAAATTTAAAACTCAAAATTTTGTTTTTACTCTTGGCACAAATTGTTGCTCGGATTTTCGGCTGGTAAATTCTTTTTCTTTTTGCTTACTTTTATAAGTTCCTTTTGGATGAACTGCGTAAGCCCGAGATTTTTTTGAAGTGAGTTTCGATTTCCCGGGTCTTACAACTTTTGGAACTATTAATGGATATTCTTTATTGAATGCTTCTTGTTTCACCTTAAACAATTTAGCAAGTCTACGAATAATATCCTTTGAAAAGGATTTTTTATAATTGAGAATTTCAGAAATATAGCTCTTTCCAACATCTAAATGTTTTGCTAATTCACTAGCACTCATATTATGTTCAGCCATAAATGAACTTAATAAATGCACTGGGTCAAGAGTAGCTAATGAAGTACGCTCATCATCAAATTTTTCGATTAAGGCTGTCAATAAATCAATCTCCTCCTCAATTTGATTGGTTTGATTTTTTTCTTCCAATAGCGATTCCAGAATCTCACAATATTGATTGTACTGCTTAAGATTGCGAATTACACGATATTTTAAAACTTCAATTTTGTTCATTTTATTTCCTCCTTTTTCAATCAATTACTCAGGAATTCATCCCTTTAAAGTCACAGTATATTGTTCATGCTTTGCATTGAGTTTATCATACTCAATATGTGTTCCAAGCCAGCAGACAAAAAGGTGAACTTGCTTTTTACCAAAATAATACTTGCATATCAATCTATGATTATTTCCTCCTACATTAAATACAACTCTATCACATCCTTTGCCCAAAAGGTCTGCAGAATTAAATGTTGCTTTCATATCCATTGGTTTATTCCAATCAGCTTCTTTTATTTTACTCAACAATTCATTGAATGGGCTTTCTGACTGGTGCTTTTTAGCATACGCTTCAATGGGCTGTCGCTTAATAAGATGAACTTTCATACAAATACGTAAATATACAAAAAAGTTCGCTATTAGTGAACTATTTAAACCACTTTTATTATATATTATTGATATTCAATGCAATAAAGGAGTTGTCGGCACTGGTCCTCCAATAAGAAATATGATCCGCGATCATCCTCGTCCACATCACACTTACCGGACCGTCAGGCCGATAGCATTCGGCCGTGGACGAGTGATAGCGATAAGCCTCAATCGCAACTCAAGATTTTCTGTGTGACCAGTATACCTGGTTTGGGTCTTTGCTGAAAAAATAACGTAGACATTATACATAAAAAAAAATCCCCGGCTGGGCCGGGGATTCGTGGGAACTACTGGGTTCGAACCAGTGACCCTCTGCTTGTAAGGCAGATGCTCTGAACCAGCTGAGCTAAGCTCCCATTATGTCAATTCACTCTTTGATTCCGTGCCCTCTGCTTGTATTGCAGATGATCTGAACCATCTGCCGCGGCGGATAAGCTCCCGTTTTTTAAGGACTGCAAATATAGGGAGGTTTTTAATAAATGCAAATGGCTGGAGTTAGGTATTTTTGTCTTTGATTTTCAATTAGTTAAGAATATTGCCGTTCGCCTCGAAGAAGGGTATAAGACTAAAGAAAAGGGATTTTGTCAACTTTTGTGGTAGTTGAAATTACGTTACTTTGCATTTGTATGAAGATTGCAACAAGGCTGTTTATCAGCACCCTCACCTACTTTTTGGCTATCAGTAACTGTCAGGGACAGCAACTGATACTATCACCGGAAATAAATGAGCCAGGATTCGACCACCTGAAGGTAGTTGGACAGGATGCCGGAGGATATTATGTGCTGTTGAGCAACCTGAACCTAGAAAATCCCAACGACCGGGTAGGTCTCAAAAACAGAAAAACCAAACTGGCCTATTTCGACACCATGCTAAACATGAAATGGATGGTACCTGTAAAACCATTCCCTGAAGATGCAGAAATTGAGGCTATAGGATTCATAAAAGATAACATAGTTGTATTTAGCAGTGTAACCGAACGGAGTACGGGTAAAGTCTCATTTTACTCAAAATCATTTAACGCATCCGGAGAATCCATCGATCCTTCATCACCATTTGCTATTGTAGGAATGGAAGGTGATCGTGAAAAGGCCATATTGGTTTCAAGTATCGATAAAAAGAGAGTGGCACTTATTGTTCATTCTAACATTCATGTAGTAAGGACGGCTACACAGACCGATTATATATTAATTCTTGATCAGGAATTAAAACTGGTTGAACAAAAAAAATTTGAAATCCCCTATTCTGAGAAGCTGTATAGTGCCTATGCCTATGCTCTTTCAGGAAGAGGTGACATAGCATCCCTTGGGCTACTCTCCGATAAACCAAAAGGCAAAAGACAATTTGAATATTTGAGTTACTATTCACCGGTTAGTGACACTTCAACTCATCATGTTATTGTCGGGCAAGGTAAACGAGTCAGAGGACTTGGTGTTGAATTTGATAATATTGAAAACCGTGCGATTTATGCCGGCTTTTATGAAAATGCGGATGCCGGCATGATGGCGGGGATTTTATATGCTGCTATGAGTATGGAACCCGGCAGTAACCTGCAGCTTTCTGCAAAGCCAATCGATCCTAAGCGCAATGTAAAGCTGGCCGGCAGAAGATATTCACGATCCGGCATCAGTCTTGTAAATTTTCCTATTCAGCGATTGATATTGCGTAATAACGGGGGTGCCGTTCTTGTAACTGAGGCTGCCTATACGTCCGATTATTCCTATTACGATTATTTTATGCAATCGTTTACTAACCGGGTTGAATATCATTTTGATGATATTGTGGTTATTTCAATAGATGATACCGGGGAAGCCGAATGGAGTACGGTTGTTGATAAAGAACAAATTTCTATGGACGATGGCGGCTATTTCTCTTCCTTTTGTTCACTCTTAAATAGCGAAGAGCTGATTGTTCTATTTAACGATGACATCAGCCGGGATAATCAGGTAATCGGAATCACTATTGACAAAACCGGTACACCCAGGCAGCAAATTGCCGCCAAAAAAGATGCCCGCTTACTTATTGTGCCAAGAGCAGGAAAACAAGTTTCCATCGACCAGATTTTGGTTCCGGTGAATCAACGAAAGTCGTTACTGCTCGCACGATTCACTTTTGAATAATTGGTTCCAGATGAAATTACCTCCCGGTCCACGCGGTCATTTTGTTGCGGGAAATCTTCGTGATTTACGACTCCGTGTGCTCGATTTCATATCCGGCTTACGAAATGAATATGGAGATGTTGTAATAATTCGGTTTGCTTTCAGAAAAGTATTCTATGTTCAGCATCCTGATCTGATTCGTCATGTGTTGCAGGAGAATTACCGCAACTATACCAAAAGTCTTCGTTATGAACAGTTCAAATATTTACTCGGCAATGGATTACTTACAAGCGAAGGCGACTTTTGGCTCCGACAGCGTCGGTTAATTCAACCTGCATTTCATAAAGATCGATTACGTGCATTGGGTGAGGATATGATTAACTGTACTGAGGATATGATAAGAAGGTGGGAAGCGGCAGGTAACAGTATTAAATTGAACGTAGCCGGTGAGATGATGTTCCTGACACTTCAAATTGTAGCAAAAACACTTTTAAGTGCCAATGTTGGTGCCAGCACAGCAATAGTCGGTCGGTCGCTCAGCTACTTATTACATAGTGTAAATCGCCGTACACGAACGCCAATATTGTTACCAATTTGGATTCCAACACCCGGGCATATACGGATAAAAAAAGCCGTCAAAGCAATAAATGAGGTATTGGAGCAGGTTTTTTCAGAACATCTGCAACCCAGAAAAGGCAGATATGATTTGCTGGATATGCTGATGGAAACCCGGTATGAGGACACGGGTGAACCCATGAGCAGACAACAGCTGAGAGATGAGGTGATGACCCTTTTTGTAGCAGGACATGAGACAACTGCGAACGCTCTTTCATGGACGTTATACCTGTTGTCGCAGCATGAACCTGTCAGAATAAAATGTGTTGAAGAAATTACAGCGGTATGCGATCATCGTCCTGTTGCTTCTGAACAGATGCACCAGCTTCGTTATTTGACTGCGGTAATTGAAGAATCGATGCGATTATATCCACCGGCCTGGATGGTTGGTCGTCGCGCAATAAATACCGACCGTCTGGGAGATTGGGAAATACCTGCCGGTTTTAACCTTTTAATCAGTCCTTATGCCATACACAGAGACGCGAGGTACTGGCCAAATCCTGATAAATTTCAACCCGAACGATTCCTGAATGAGGCTGCCGAACGCCCGCGCTATGCATATATGCCATTTGGAGGTGGTCCCAGAATGTGTATTGGGAATAACTTTGCCATGATGGAGATGACACTTGTGCTGGCAACCTTACTGTGTAAATACAAACCTCTTTATCATGAAAACACTCCTCCGGTTGCAGAGCCTCTCATAACGTTACGTCCGCGGGGCGAACTTAACCTGACTATGGAGCGAATTGTTAATTAATTTTACACGGTAAAAAGCAGATCTATCGTATCTCTGCAATCAATTAATGACCAGTATAGATTTGTGAGATGAATAAACTCTTTATGGCATTCAACAGAATCACCGACTTTATAAGCTATTACATGGGTTCTGTCAATGAACATGGGATCCATTCCCCATTCGTATTTAAATTGCTGACAGAATCTGTATATCTCAAAACGAAAGAACCGGCCTTTGATCAAATTGAAAAAATAAGATCGCAACTGTTTGCCGACAAACGAATAATTGAGATAACGGATTTGGGTGCCGGCAGCCGATACGACGGAGTACCGCAAAAAAGGAAAGTGGCAGATATGACCCGGAGATTTGCAAAATCGCCTAAATACGGGAGGCTTTTATTCAGACTGGTAAACCATCTTAAGCCTAAGGTAATGGTTGAGTTAGGCACATCACTGGGAATAAGTGCCATGTATCAATCGGCAGGAAACCCTGCTGCTGTACTTTATACGCTGGAAGGAGATGCGGCTACAGCTGCTTTGGCAACAGCAAACTTTCAAACAGCAAGTTTTAATGCCATCAAAACCATCACAGGAAATTTTAACGACACACTCCCAACCTTATTAATCAATCTGGGAGTGGTAGATTATGTTTTTATAGACGGAAACCACACCTATGAGGCTACCATGAATTATTTCCGATTACTGAAAAAACATAAAGTTCCAACTACCGTACTCGTATTCGACGATATTCACTGGAGTAATGAAATGTATACGGCATGGAAAGAGATTAAGGCAGACCCGGAAGTTACCATTTCAATAGACTTTTTTGCGCTGGGACTGGTGTTTTTTAATCCTGATTTTACCAAACAGGAATTTATTATCCGTTATTAAAAACATTGTAAAGACAACAAAACGGATAGAATGAAATAAAATTATTCTTTGGCCCCGAATGTATAAGAAACTGACAGACCTATGCTGTTGTTAGTCAGGTCACCATCTTCATAATCGGCAATATTTGACAAACCTAAATGGTAACTCAGTAAAAAACCTAAACCGTTTGAAAGTTCATAGCCAACTCCTGCAACACCACCGAAATCGGTGCTCTTATATCCGTCGCTGATTTTTTCATTATTAAACTCGGAATTGCCATCCAGAGTAGCACTCATCAAAAATGCCGCATAAGGACCCAGATCAAAATGAAGTCCGTTACCGAAATGATATCTTGCCAACACAGGTACTTCAATATAATAAAACTTTAAGGGCAACGTCTTGTCGCCAAGATCGAAATCAGTTCCCTTAACTGAAAATGTAGCCTGAGGCTGAAGAGTGATTTTTTCGGCTAACCTGAAATTCACAAACCAGCCCGCATGAAAACCCGTTATCATACTATTGTCTTTTGCATCATCACCGGCTACATTTGCAAAATTTACCCCCGCTACAGGACCATGCATCACCTGTGCCGAGGCTGATGTTAATATGCCGGCTACAAACAATATTAATATGAAGGCCTTTTTCATAGCATTTCTTTTAAGTGTTGTACAAAATTATGAATAATTCCACAGATACAGGGTTACCTGTCTCCCATTAAAGATAAATAAGATTTTATTGGAACCTTTAAGTATTTTATCAAAAAAACATCAACCAAGTCTTTTTCATACCTTAGCAATTCCAATGGAAACGATCATCCGACTTAATAACATTTCACGGACCTATACTGTAGGTACCGAAATCATTCATGCCCTCCGCTCTATCACTATCGACATAAGAAAAAATGAATATGTAGCCATGATGGGGTCATCCGGTTCCGGAAAATCAACGCTTATGAATATTATTGGCTGTCTTGATACACCGTCAGGTGGCAATTATGTCCTGACGGGTACTGATGTCAGTCATATGACAGATGATCAGCTGGCGGAAATCCGAAACAAAGAAATTGGTTTTGTATTTCAAACTTTTAATCTCCTCCCCCGCTCCACCGCACTCGAGAATGTTGCCTTACCACTGGTATATGCCGGTGTAGCGAAAGCCGAAAGAGAAGCCCGCGCAATGAAAGCGCTTGAAGATGTAGGACTGGGTGACCGGGTAAGACACAGGCCAAATGAGTTATCAGGGGGACAACGGCAACGTGTCGCAGTTGCCCGGGCACTTGTTAATAAACCCGCAATTATTCTTGCAGATGAACCTACAGGTAATCTCGACTCAAAAACTTCGGAAGAGATAATGGTTTTGTTTGAAGAGATTCATCAAAAGGGCAATACGATAATAGTTGTGACACACGAAGAAGATATTGCCCGACATGCACACCGAATTGTACGGTTGCGTGACGGATTAATTGAATCGGATATGGCAAATGATAAAATCACCAGCGCTTTATTTTTGCGTTCACAATAAACGAAGTGAATGAAAATTTATACTAAAACCGGAGATGGCGGCACTACCGGATTGATTGGCGGTACCCGTGTTCCCAAACATCATCTCAGAATTGAAGCCTATGGTACCGTTGACGAACTCAACGCTTATATCGGAATGTTATGCGATCACCTTGTGACCAGTAATTGTCTGGAAACATTACGTGAAATCCAGGACAGACTCTTTACAATTGGTTCCTTGCTGGCAAGCGATCCTGAGAAATCAAAAATGAAATTGCCCCAACTGCAATCTTCTGACGCTGAACTGCTCGAATCGGAAATTGACCGGATGAACGAATCACTACCGGAACTTAAGGCTTTTATCCTTCCGGGAGGACATCCATCCGCTTCCTGGTGCCATATTGCCCGCTGTGTGTGCAGGCGGTGTGAACGGCTGGTGACCCATTTGACAGAAACCGCTCCCGTGGATCCGATGATCCTGATTTACCTCAACAGACTCTCCGATTACCTGTTTGTCCTTGCCCGCTTTGTGCTCTCCGAGAAAGGAATATCCGAAATCACCTGGAAACCAAAGAGTTGACTCATTTTCGCCGGTTTGCTTATTTGAATTCTATTTTTTTATTTTTGCGAGCCTTTAACAGGAGTAAATTATTTTGTTTCCAACCCATTTTAACACGATTTAGGCATGTACTGGACTTTAGAACTTGCGTCACACCTTGAAGACGCTCCATGGCCTGCTACCAAAGACGAACTTATCGACTACGCGATCCGCTCAGGCGCACCGCTTGAAGTGATAGAAAACCTGCAGGAGCTTGAGGATGAAGGCGAAGCTTATGAAAGCATTGAAGAAATTTGGCCGGATTATCCTACAAAGGACGATTTCTTTTTTAACGAAGACGAATATTAACCATCATACAGTTTACCTGTTAAGGTTTTTTGTTGCATAGTTATTTTGTTGCTGTTGATAATGGATTAAATCATTTGTCCGTCGAACAGCACCACAGACGGTATTCTTAAACTCTGAAGGCACATCGGAACATTTTTTTCACACGCCTCATTCGACGCCCTCCGGCACCGCGACTACCGGATTTATATTATTGCCCGTTTTTTTCTCACCATTGCATGGAATATGCAGTCGGTTGTTTTTGGCTGGCTGATTTATGCCTATACCAAAGATCCTATGTCACTTGGATTGATTGGTTTGGCAGAGGCGATTCCGGCAGTAGGTATTGCACTATTTGGGGGACATCTGGCTGACAGGTTCAACAGAAAAAAACTGATTTTGATTTTATTGTTTTTCATGCTGGTGATTACGCTTTTGCTGTCAGCCTTTACCTACAACGAAAATGATTCATTTGCCCGTATGGGAACTTTTCCGCTCTATTTTTTAATCTTTCTGACGGGTGTTGCGCGCGGGTTATTGAGTCCTTCAATTGCTGCGTTCAGTGCACAGCTTATTCCGCGACAACAGTTTGGCAATGCCAGCGCCTGGAGCAGCACGGTGTGGCAGCTGGGTGCCGTTACCGGTCCTGCACTGGGTGGCTTTATTTACGGTTTCACCAATGCGTTTACAGCCTCCTGCTCCATTGGCATATTCATCGGCTTAACCCTTGTCTGTTATCTGTTTATCAAATCGCGACCGCTGCCGGAAATTCATAAAAGTGAAAACCTTTTTGAAAGCCTGGTATCAGGTATCCGGTTTGTAAAAAACAACAACATCATGCTATCGGCAATTTCTCTCGATTTGTTTGCCGTATTGTTTGGCGGAGCTGTTGCTCTGCTTCCCATGTTTGCCGACCAGGTTTTACATACCGGTGCCGAAGGATTAGGATTGCTGCGCGCCGCTCCTGCTCTGGGAGCGGTAGTTATGGCACTGTATCTAGCCTACCGGCCGCCAATGGTTAATGCCGGACGTACCCTGCTATGGGCAGTTGGAGGTTTTGGGATGTGTATGATTTTGTTTGCCTTATCACGAAATTTCATATTGTCGATGACGCTGCTTGCCCTTAGCGGGATGCTGGATGCCGTTAGTGTAGTTATACGCTCCACAATTATGCAGGCACTTACTCCTGATAACATGAGGGGAAGAGTATCGGCCGTCAATACTATTTTTATAGGATCGTCAAACGAAATAGGCGCATTTGAATCAGGACTGACCGCCAGACTTATGGGCCTCGTTCCAGCGGTGATTTTCGGAGGAACGATGACACTGATAGTGGTCCTGGTTGGCTGGAAAAAGTCGCCCGCTTTGCGTACGCTCAACCTGAACCGTATTCTGAACGAATCGGGTGACAACGGAACGGGCTCATAATCAGCAGGAGAGCAAAGGAGAGCATAAATTCCTGAACTTTCAGTACTTTTGCAGGCTCAAAATCAACAGGTTAATATATTTCAGGATATGCTTGAATTTTTAAACAAGACCCTCTCCGGCATTTTTGGTAATAAGGCCGAAAAAGACATGAAGGAGCTCACCCCTTTTGTCGCAAAAGTAAAAGAGGCCGAACAGCACATTTCTTCGCTTTCGCTAGATGCGTTGCGTGATAAATCATTTTCATTTCGCGACAGCATACAATCACATATTAAGTCAAATGCCGAAGAATTAAAGGCGCTCAACGATTCTATTGAAGAAGATCCGCTGATGGACATGCATCACAAGGAAGACCTCTACAGGAAAATTGATGAGCTTAACAAAGAACAAAACAAACTGATTGAAGAAGTGCTGCTGGAAATTCTCCCTGAAGCATTTGCTGTAGTTCGTGAAACTGCACGCAGGTTTTCCTCAGCAGATGAATTAAGAGTAACGGCATCCCAGCACGACAGGGATCTTTCGGTAAAGAAGAATTACATTACAATTGAAGGTGATGAAGCAGTATACTCAACCACCTGGGAAGCTGCTGGTAACGACGTGAAATGGAACATGGTGCACTACGACGTTCAGCTTATCGGCGGCGCAGTATTGCACCAGGGAAAAATTTCGGAGATGGCTACCGGAGAAGGAAAGACACTTGTTGCTACATTGCCGCTTTACCTCAATGCGCTTGCGGGCAAAGGCGTTCATGTGGTTACGGTAAACGATTACCTTGCCCGCCGTGACTCAGAGTGGAACGGACCTTTGTTTGAATTCCTCGGACTTACCGTAGATTGTATCGATAAGCATCAGCCAAATTCTGATGATCGCAAAAAAGCTTACCTGGCTGATATAACTTACGGTACAAACAATGAATTTGGCTTCGATTACTTGCGCGATAATATGGCTCGCACACCACAGGATATGGTGCAACGAGGTCATCATTATGCGATAGTAGATGAGGTCGATTCTGTTTTGATCGATGATGCCCGAACTCCGCTCATTATTTCCGGTCCTACTCCAAAAGGTGATACACACGAGTTCTTCGGATTAAAACCCCGCATCGAAACTCTTGTCAATACACAACGTAATTTTATCAACACCGCTATAGCCGACGCAAAGAAAAAAATTGCTGAGGACAAGGATGATGAAGCAGGACTGCCGTTACTTCGTGCTTACAGAGGCTTGCCCAAAAACAAAGCGCTTATCAAATTTCTGAGTGAGCAGGGCGTGAGGGCATTATTACAGAAAACAGAGAATCATTACATGCAGGACCAGCAAAGGGAAATGCATAAAGTTGATGCGGAGCTGTTCTTTGTAATTGATGAGAAAAACAATACCATTGAACTTACCGAAAAGGGCATTGAACTGATTACGGCAAATGGAGAAGATCCTCATTTCTTTGTTCTTCCGGATGTTGGTTCTGAAATTGCTGAAATAGAAAAATCCCAGGTATCTGATCAGGATAAACTGGAGCGCAAAGACACCCTTATGCGCGACTTTGCAATGAAGTCGGAGCGTATTCACACCATCAACCAGTTACTTCGCGCTTATACTTTGTACGAACGTGATGTGGAATATATCATTGCCGACGGGAAAATTAAAATTGTAGACGAACAAACCGGTCGTGTTCTGGAAGGAAGACGTTACAGCGATGGATTGCATCAGGCTATTGAGGCGAAAGAAAATGTGAAAATCGAAGCCGCCACCCAGACATATGCAACCATAACACTTCAAAACTATTTCAGGATGTACCATAAACTTGCCGGTATGACCGGTACTGCCGAAACAGAGGCAGGTGAGTTTTGGGAAATCTACAAACTGGATGTTGTGGTAATTCCGACCAACAGAAAGATTGTCCGCGACGATCGTGAAGATCTGGTTTATAAAACTACCCGAGAAAAATACAATGCTGTTATTGATGAAATTGTGACGCTTACACAAGCCGGAAGACCGGTACTTGTGGGAACCACCTCTGTAGAAATATCGGAGTTGCTGAGCCGTATGCTGAAATTGCGCAACATTAAACACAATGTATTAAATGCCAAACAGCATCAAAGAGAAGCTGAAATTGTTGCAGAAGCCGGTAAAGCCGGGACCGTAACCATAGCCACCAACATGGCAGGACGGGGAACGGATATTAAACTGGGGCCCGGAGTAAAAGAGTCAGGCGGTTTGGCCATTGTGGGTACCGAACGCCATGAGTCACGTCGTGTGGACCGCCAGTTACGCGGTCGTGCCGGCCGTCAGGGAGATCCGGGGTCGTCCCAATTTTTTGTCTCTCTTGAGGATAATTTGATGCGTCTTTTCGGATCGGAAAGAATCGCCAAACTGATGGACCGCATGGGCTTGAAAGAGGGAGAAGTGATTCAGCACTCCATGATTACCCGATCAATCGAACGTGCGCAAAAGAAGGTGGAGGAAAACAACTTTGGTATTCGTAAGCGGTTATTGGAGTATGACGATGTGATGAATGCACAGCGGGAAGTGATATACAAAAAACGACGCCACGCGTTATTTGGAGAACGGCTTTCGCTCGACCTGGTAAATATGATTTATGACTTGAGTGAGGCTGTTTGCACATCATTTGACGATCATCGCGACTTCAATGAATTTAAACTTGAAATGGTGCGTACATTTTCAATTGAATCTCCGGTTTCGGAACAGGAATTCAACAAGTTTAAAGGTGAGGAATTGACACAAAAAGTATTTGAAGCCGCCCAGAAACATTATCGTGAAAAAATGGAAATGGTTTCATCAAAGGCCTACCCGGTGATCAACCAGATTTTCATCAACCAGGGACAAACCATTGAGAATGTTGTGGTGCCTTTTACCGATGGCATAAAGCAAATTCAGGTTCCTGTTAATTTAAAAAAGGCAGTCAGTACGCAGGGCCGGGAGCTTACTGCGGCACTTGAGCGTTCCATTACACTGGCACTGATTGATGATGCATGGAAGGAACACCTTCGTGAGATGGATGAACTGAAAACATCTGTTCAGAATGCTGTTTATGAACAAAAAGACCCACTTTTAATTTATAAGTTCGAGTCGTTTGAGCTCTTTAAAGGGCTTATGTCAGAAGTGAACAGGGATGTGCTATCATTCCTGTTTAAAGGATTTATTCCTGCACAGGATCCCGCTAATGTCCGTGAGGCGAAACCTCAGCCTCGAACCGACATGAGCAAGCTGCGTACTTCACATGAGGAGGTGCCTGCCGGAGCTTCTGTTTCGTCAGGAGGAGGGCCCGATGGGCAACGCAGGGAGGCGCCACGGCCTCAGCCGGTTCGGGCAGAGCCTAAAGTGGGTCGTAACGACCCTTGTCCTTGCGGAAGCGGTAAAAAGTTCAAGAATTGCCACGGAGCCGCAGTGGCCTGACAGATCGGGATCAAATACCTGACCGGTACCTGATTTTCATATTCAATGGAAATCCGAAAAACAAATGGACCAGCTGGCTTGTTAAGTGTTGGAGTGTCTGTTTTGATCTGCTTCACATATCAGCAGATAAAAAATGTCTTAAATATTTCGATTGAATTCCGATCAACATATAAATATGATTTCTAATTGCCAACCATCATGCCAACATACATATTGCTCATGTTCTCACTTTTAAATTTTTTCTGCAGTTCAAAAGAAGGTAACATGGAAAATTACCTGAAAATGAACCAACAGCAAAATGATAAAACAATTTATTCATTTACCGTTAAGGACATTGATGGTAAAATGGTAAGCCTGGATCAATACAAAGGGAAAGTAGTACTCATCATTAATGTGGCCAGCAATTGCGGTCATACGCCACAATATGAGGGCATGGAAAAATTTTACGAGCAATATAAAGACAAGGGGCTGGTGATACTGGGCTTTCCTGCTAACAATTTTCTTTCCCAGGAGCCGGGATCTGATGATCAGATAAAATCGTTTTGCACCAAGAACTATGGGGTTACCTTTCCGATGTTTTCCAAAATTTCGGTTAAAGGAAAAGATATGGCGCCTTTGTACCGGTTTCTGACATCAAAAGAACAAAATGGGGTGCTTGATGCTCCTGTAAAGTGGAATTTTCAGAAATTCCTGATCGATCGGCAGGGTCATGTGGTTACTTTTTTTGATCCGGGAACAAAAGTCAGTGAAGAAAAAGTAGTTGAGGCCGTTACTTCACTTCTGCAGTAGATTTTTTTCGCTTGTGGCTTAATACAACCAGGATTCTGGTGATGCCATTTTTACAAAGTCTTTTTTGTTTCCAACTCAACTTTTGTATATTCACAATTGTAGAAGATTCTCCATAAATTTTCTCCAAAACCATTAATATTTCGACTGATGAAATCCCTATTTGCATTTAGTTTAATTTTGATTTTAACATATTCAGCTACAGCGGAAAAGAGAGATGAAGAAAAAGCAGCCTTACAAAAACTGGTAACTGAGCGGGAACAGAAGTTCGGAGAATACTCCAGGGCGGCAGCGTCCAAAACAGGGTTTTTCGGGAATAAAACCAAAAACGACCTCCGCAAACAGGTTGCTGTGCTTACTGAAATTATCAAAACCGACAACAGGATTATCTCTTTGTTAAAAAACTTTCTGGACTACCGTACCTTCCAGCGAACCGAAATGAATTATTCCCAGGCGGAACTGGATGAACGTGTGCGACACCTGGATGAGATTACGGACGGACTCGCTGCCAAAGTTGACATCGCCGAAGCCGCAAATATTGTTTTACAGAAAAAATTAAAATGGTCAGGGCTGACTAACTGGCTGCTTGCAATCGGAATGGCGATAATGACAGTTCTTTATATCAGAGAAAAAAGAGTGGTCAGATGAGAGAGGATATTAATTAAAATGACAATCGGGAAGGAATTTAAAGTGACAATCATAATATACTTTTTTTTCACCCTGCAATTTTCAATATAGTGAAAATCGAACAACAATTAATTGAAAATTGAAAAAGTAAAGGGATATACTTGCTTCCGTCCTCCCGATTGCTTATGCGCATTCGCTTCGACGAAGCAAGGTGGTGAGGATGCACGAATGTAAAATATTTTTAAGAATTTCCTTGGATAGCTGCTATTTTACCTATTTTCTATTTTAACCAACCATTTATTTACTGCATCATTCCTGAAGGAGCTTAACGATTGTTTATTCATTTCAATGTAGAGACGCATTACCATGAGACTCTACATTGAAATTGGAATGTTTTTTATTTTCCAGTGAATCTGTCATTGCTCCAGTTTTTAACATTATTTATAATGTACCATTTAATTTTTAAAAACTCCTGATCGTTTCTTATTAAATGATCATGGAAACGGGGTTGCCAGTCAAATAATATCTTATTTTTACGAGCGTAGGTTGTAACGGCACCTTTAAATCCCCGTATTACAGATGCCAGGTTTTTAGATTGAGGACCAAATTTATTCTTTGGCCCCATTTCTGTTTTATTTTTGGAATTGTAATCATTATAATAATTCCGGCCAATGTCAACAATTCCATGAAAATGATTTGGCATTACCTGAAATTCATGCAGGGTCAAATTCATATCAGGTCTTAGTGATATCGTATTTCGCCATTGCAATTCGGTTTCGATGCCGAGTTTAGATAAATATATTTTACCATCCGATATTTCACCAAAACACTCATCAAATCCCCTGGTGCAAATAGTTATAAAATATTTACCCTTCCAGGAATAATCCCAGTTTTGTAAACGTGTCGAATTGATTCTGTATTTTCCTGAAAATTTATTCAATTGAATTTTAAATTAATGTCAGATTTTTTTTCTAAATGTGATTTTCGTTCGGAATCAGGTTGATTGCTGATCGTTACTGAAGAAATTTCCGTATAGTTTTATTTTCATTTTCAACCGTAGAGGCGCATTGCAATGCGCCTCTACGGTTGAAACACACAATACACCTCTACGGTTGAAACACACAATACACCCCTACGGTTGAAACACGCAATGCGCCTCTACGGTTGAAACACGCAATACACCTCTACGGTTGAAACACGCAATGCGCCCCTACGGTTGAAACACGCAATGCGCCTCTACGGTTGAAACACGCAATACATCCCTACCGTTGAAACACGCAATACACCTCTGCGGTTGAAACACACAATACACCCCTACGGTTGAAACACACAATACACCCCTACGGTTGAAACACACAATGCGCCTCTACGGTTGAAATAGGCAATGCACCTACCATTGCACTAAATCGAACAAGGCGATCTTCCAGATCATATTTTCTTTCTTTTTCCATTTGATTAATATTATACCTTATGTCTGACTTAATAATTTGGAGTTCTCATGAACATTTACGGGAATGTCCAATGATCAATGCCCAATAACCAATTTTCAAATGGATTGATTGTCAATAACTGTTCATTGAACATTGGAAATTGATCCTTGAAAATTTCCGTCCGGATTTAATGGCATCAAAAAAGTTCATTTACCCTGCCCACCCTTCTCTGTCCAGACTCCGGTACTGTATTGCCTCGCCGAGATGCGCTGCGCCGATGGATTCGGCACCTTCGAGATCGGCAATGGTGCGTGCAACCTTTAGCACCCTGTCGTATGCACGCGCACTGAGACCGATGCGCTCAACGGCAGTTTTGAGCAGCTGCTGGCATTCGGGTGTTAGTTTGCACACGGTTCGCAATAATTTAGATCCCATCTGCGAATTGCAATGCACTTCGGCATGGAGCTCAAATCTTTTTTCCTGAATCATCCTGGCACGAATCACACGTTCGCGGATATCGGCACTTTTTTCGGCAACCCGTTCGTTGGCCAGTTCTCCAAACGATACCGGCGTTACCTCCACATGCAGGTCGATGCGGTCGAGTAAGGGACCACTGATGCGGTTCAGGTATTTTTGTACCACACCCGGACCGCAAACGCATTCCTTTTCGGGATGGTTGTAAAACCCGCACGGACATGGTTGTGTTGCCTTTTTGGAAAACATCCATTTCCGTTGTAAATAGCTGTATTCCAGCTAATTTACTCAACCCTCAAACCATAGGTGACCATATCAGGAGAAGACGGTTATTCCTGTCCATGAAACAGGAGGATGTGGGTAAGCAAATAGGTGTAAGCACGGATTGTATCACTTATTGGGAGAATAATCGGTCAAAACCGATGATTCATCAGTTACCTCATATCGTTGAATTCTTGGGTTATGATCCGTTTAAAGTTGAAGAAATCGGCCTTGCCGGTCAGATAAAAAGCTATAGAATTCAAAATGGTTTGAGCCATAAAAAACTTGGAAAAATCCTAGGGGTTGATGCTTCAACAATTGGTGCCTGGGAGAAAAATGAATCTATTTCAAAAAAGAATTTGAAGCAATTATTGAAGTTGCTAGCTATTCATCTTTCTTTTTAGGTTTGCTGAAAATTGCCTTTGAAATGGCATCTCTTTTCCGTTGCATTTCTTCATCGGAAACAGGTTTATATTCTGTCTTAACCCTATACCCTTTGGACCGGACCTCGGTTGAAGCTTCATTAGCCACTTCGCCATCAAGATATGAAATGACCTGTTCAGGTGTCATAAAAAATACCTGCTCCAAATTTACCTTTGACAATTTTTCCTGAGCCAGTGCTTCAATCTTAGCAAGCACTTCTAATTTCTTCGAACAAACAATTATCATATCGAATCCACTATCTAGGCATTTTTGGATGTTATGTAATTCCCATGATGGTTTTGTTGTTATCGAAATTTCACAAGCAATCCTTTTTCCATTTCGTTCAAGAGAAACATCAACCATACCACCTCCGCTTAACGGTTCTTCAACAGTTGATTTATAACCTCTCTGTTGAGCCATTTTCTTTATAAATGATTGAATATATCGATGGTCCGTTTCGACTTGGTCTTTTACAAGTTTAGCTCTTGTTTCTTCCGAATCTATTTTTTGCTCAATCTTCTCAATTCTCTGAAATTGCTTTTCAGTTTCCTTTACATATTCTGGTGTAGATGCAGTTGACCTCTTCTCAGTTTCTTTCTCTTCTTGCAGATCAGTATATGAAACTCCAAGTGAGTTTTTTATGTAATCTTCAACGTCAGATCGTGGGGCACTGTACTTAATTTGTGATCCACCTTTTATGGTTGTAAAATCTTCTTGATAAATTGGAGGACTATCTAATGTTTCCAAATTAAAATCATTCTCACTTCTTTCAATACGACAAATAGATTGACCTACTCCTAGATTTTGCAAATCCTTTGCATTGAAAAATGAAAATCCATCTTCAAATCTTTTCGCATCCATGTCTCCAAGTCGAAAACAAACTCTTATTCCTGCATTTGAAATAAGTGATGCGGCCAATTCTGAATCTTGCTTAGTAAGCTGTTGCATATCCTGATGTGCCAGAATTAAACCCATATTATATTTTCTCGCCCCTGATAACATTGCAGACATTGAGGGAGTAATGAAATTTTGAAATTCATCAACATATATAAAGAAATTCCTTCTTTTCTCAATAGCTTGGCTTTGGCGAGCCATAGCAATTTGATAAAATTTGGTTATAAAAAATGATCCTAGGAGGTAGCTATTTTCATTACCGATTAAACCTTGGGAGAGTTTTATCAAAAGAATTTTTCCAGTATCAACAATACTATCAAAATCCAAACTCTTTGGTTGAGCAACCATATTTCGGATAACCTTTGGCCTTAGAAATGCATCTAATCGTGTTAAAATTGGCCCTACAGAGTTTGTTTTGAGCAAAGAGTATTCTTTCTGCCAATAGTAATTAATACTTGGATCATCGACAGTTTTTAAGAACTCTTGTCTAAACTCCTTTTCAATTAGAAATCGTCTTAAATCTATTAACGTTCCTCCTTTGCTACTTTCCAAAAAAGCTAAAATCGCATTGGCAAATACAGAATTCATCTGATCACCCCAACTGGTAGAAAGTCTTTTAAAAACAGCTACTAGATCAGAGGAAAGAATATCTCGCTCAAGGTCGGAATGTGCAGTAAGTATATTGAACCCTATTGGGTATTCTGAATCGCCAGGATCAACAAGTACAACATCATCAAACCTTTCTGGTGGTATACACTTTAGCACTGAATCTATCAAATCTCCGTGTGGATCTATCACAGCAACTCCATTTCCTAAATAAACATCTTGAATGATTTGAGTTATTAGAAAAGTTGATTTACCAGTTCCTGTAGCACCAATTACATGAGTGTGTTTTAACCTTACATTTTCATCTATAATCACCGAGGTTTCTTCTCCCTTATGTATGTTAATTCCTAAACTAAAATCAGAATTCTTATCTACTCCTTGAACCGATTTTGTTCGTTTAACATCTCGTAACAGTTTTTCAGAAATCACACTTGAATTAGGTAAGTGTACTAAGGTTTGAAGTTCCTTGATATTTAAAAGCATTCCTAATTTGTGAGACTTACGATTATAAAAATCATCTAACCTTCTCTCAAAATCATATTCAGGCACATCAATTACACCAAGACTATTAAACTGTGACCCCATATTTTTCTTTAAAACATTCGACAACCCAGAAGCTATACTCACAGCGGCATCTTCATCATAACTTTGGGCAATCACTTTAATATTTGCAGCAACAAGTGGTGATCCTGTTTTTATTTTCGCAAGAGAAACCATCTCTGGGGCATTGCTAAAAAATGACTCACCACTATTAACCGTAATTGCTCTCATGATATTTAGAGCCCAAGGGTTAACAACTCCAGAAAATTGAATTTGAATACAAGCGAAATCGCCTTGCTCTAATGTTTCAAGTACAGAGATGATTCCTGTTAAAGGATCTGGGTCAAATGAAGAAACGATACTCAAAGGTCTCACAACTTCCTCCATTAAACAAAAATCCATGAAGTAAGTAGGAATAGGTACTTCATTGTCAACTTCAAGCTCGTCTGAATTATCAATAAATACTGCTCCAGGAAAATATCCCTTAATTTGTGCTTGTATATATTTTAAATCAATGTTTCGACAAACTATTTGAAAATATATCTTATTTTCTTTTGCTACTATTTCAAATGAAATAGGGCATTGAGAAAGTGAAAGCATTAATAACAACTGCTCATTTATCTGGACTTTGACAGCAGTTGATTGAGATATTGAAATCGTAAAACTCTTCAGTAGGTATTCACTTTCATCCCAAAATGGTTCCCAATGTTTTAGTTCATGCGGATCAGGCTGGGGTTTCTTGAAAATATCGGATACTAGTTTTAAAAGCGATGGCCCTCGTCCATCATCTTCGATAGGTTCACTTAATGATAAGTGATGAAAAGGAGAAAATGGAGGTTCTATTTGAACCTGATCATCGTAAATATACCAACCCCTACAATATCGTTCCCAATGATAAAAGTTTTCAGTGAGCTGTTCTGAAAATGTCATATTAAGACTCTACTTCTACATCATGCTTAATGACATTTGGAATTCCCATATTATGATCCCTTTTCCCTTTGTTAGTAATCATTTCTGCTTCAGCTTCTCTAACACAACCCTTAACTGTTTCTCGAAACATCGCTTCGGTATCTAATTCGAAGAATGTTTTTCTAAAAAAGATCTCAACTAATTTGGGGCCGAACCTTGGAATAGAAAAAGTTAGTTCCTTTAAAAAGGACATCTTTTCTCCTGACCAGGTTGAAATAAAATAGCCAGTTCCATACGGAGCAGCACAGACTAGATATAAAAGTTTATTATACGAAATAGCAAGATATTCTCTCTTATGAGAGATACCCATATGCTCTTTGTAATATCTTCTCCCTAATCTAATATCATTTAATTGCCTGTCCCCAATGGCCGATTCAATTCTTGAATAAAATTTCTGAGAAGATATTTTAACTCCTTCATGCAAAGTGGCTTCAGATCCATTAATTTCCCTGAAATCACGGAACATTCTAACAACAGCCTTAGTCAGAACATAGACCCAAAATAATATTGCAAGGGCTGATAAAATACCATCCCAATTTTTAGTGGTGAAATCGAATAGCTCTCCCATATTGGATTTAGATTAAAGTGATTTACTTAAGAAACTTATTTAGAAAAATAGAAAGAAATCTCTAAAATACAAATAGCCTCAATTTTCAACGTATTAATCTGATTATTAATCATTTACTACATTTTTAGTCAAAGATAATTAAATGACTTCGATAAGCTTAAAAAGTAAAAAAGGTCCTTTTGTAAACAGAATATGAAACTAAAAATCTACTGCTCAATAATCCTTCATCTTCCTTTGATTTCGTGAAAATTTTTACATAAAGCGTATTTATATCCTTATCCTTCAAATTACAATTGCTTATTACTGAAATTATTTCTACTTTTATTAATATAAACTTGGGGAGAACTTGATTTTTTACATTGCTTTAAAGTATTTTATACTCCCTAGCTTCATTAATGAATAACTAGAAGTTTTAAACGGTACTATTTTCTAAATCGCAAATGAAATTCACTCTGAATAAAAGCAAATACGTAAGCATTTTAATTTTATTTTCATGTATATATAATCATAATTTATTTGCTCAAATTTCATTTTCCCCACACGTTGAATATCAAACCGAATATGCAACCAATTTTTGTATTACAGGTGATTTTAATAATGATTCATTGGATGATTTAATATCTCTTTCAAAGAATAACGGGTATTTAATGTGGATTTTTAAACAGCATAATGGCCAATTAACTTTTTGGGATACTATTAATTATGCTCAAACCTTTTATGGTATCAGTTCGCTTGCCTCGGGGGATTTAAATAATGATGGATTTTCTGATGTTGTAATTGGGTATAGTGATTCAATTAAAATTTATTTCCAAGATACAATTGTTGGGTTTTTTACAAACTCAAATTGCATTAAATATTATAGTGGACCTCTTACTCACGGAATCGCCTGTGGTGATTTAAATAATGATGGCCTGAACGATGTAGCTGTAGCACATTGGAATGATGAAAATGTAAATATATTTTACCAGGATATTAATCAATCATTCAACGTCACAACTTATTATAAGAAAATAGCAACAAATAACGAGTTAATTATTTCCGATATTGATAACGATGGCTTGAATGATTTAATCTTAAGTAATGGAAGCACAATATCTTCGATGAATCCAGATGGCAATAAATATAGCTTTGCCATTTATATTCAAAATGATGTTACCAATTTCCTCAATTTTCCTATCTTTTATGCTATTGATACAATTACTCCTAATTACTGGATTGCTAACTATATGGATGGAATTGCAGTAGGAGATATTGATAATGATGGACTAAAAGATATTGTCACCACACATTTTTCGAATGGCTACATTTGGAAGCATTTATCCGGAAATCCGACTTTTTTTGGTTTTCCAGATACTCTTAATACCTATATAAATCCTGGGCCATTGCATATTTCAGATTTTAATAATGATGGAAAAAAGGAAATTGTTATATCACACAGTGGGTTTTCAAAAATTTCACTTTATGAATCTAATACCAACTATGAATTTTCAAACTATACTTTATTTGATCTATGGAATAACACAAATATGGAACAAGGAATGATGTCTGTTTGTGATTTGAATAATGACACTAAATTAGATATTATAACTGGTTATAATTTTGGCTCTAGCATTCTTTACAATACAACGCTCGTTTCTATCTGGAATGAGGGATTTCTACATGAAAATTACGTCAATATTTATCCTAACCCGTCCCAAGGTGATTTTACAATTGATGCCGTAACAAAATCCAATAAAGTTGCTTTGGAATTAATTTCTGCAAATGGGGTGATTGTTTTTAAAAGCAATTATTCAAATTTAGATTCACAAAGAATTTCTATCAAGAATATTGATTCAGGTCTCTATTTTATTAGAATAATTGATGATGGAAATGTTTTTATAGATAAAATAATCATTTATTGACATATCTATTATTCAACTTTTCATTATTTTGTAATATAATTCACGAGATCCAATCAGTATTTTAACATGGTATAAACCAGGTCTCAGAATAGAGAAGTCAATGGAATTTATTTGTGAAGCATTTTCATTTGTATAAATTGATTTTCCAGTTATATCATATAAATATATAGCAACAACCTCATCGTTTGGCAGATTAGAGATTGTAATACTCAAAGTATTCTGAACAGGATTAGGATAAACACTTACACCCATTTCCTTTGATAGATGATTCGCTTGTTCTACTCCATTTCCTGAAGTATCTGATGCTATTCTTAATACCTCAATCGATCTTCTTATTCGATTACCTGCAGCATCGTATTCATATTCAATTCCACCTTGTGCTACCAAATCGGTATTAAATAATAAGCAAATTAAAATCAGTTGAATGACTTGGATTAGGAAATTATTAAAATTAATTTTTCTCATGTTTTTACCGAATTGCTGATTTAACAAGTAAATTGAACTATTTTCGATTTTCCTTTTTATACCAAGATTGGCTTTTAAACCATGCCTCCGTTGAGTCTGGTTTAAATTCAGAAGGGAAATATTTGTATTCTGTTGGAGGAGTATAATCATTGATACCCGATTCATCATATTTTGAAGATACCACATGACACCATTTACATATTTCTTTTGAAATTAAAATAGTATTTTCATCTTTAATTATTCCTAATAATTCAATTGTATTTCTTTTCATCCAATACTGATCATTTAATCTAAAGTGTTGGATATAGATACTATCGTTCCTAATTTTATAGTATCCCCAAAAGTTTCTAGTTGTTTTAGTCATGCTCGGCCATTTACTTTCTAAAAATGTCAAATACTTTAATGGGTTTGACCAAAACAAACTGTCAATTTCTGATCCGCCAATATTAGAAATATAAATACTCCCATCTTTATATAAAAACATGAACCCAGTTGGGAATTCCTTTTTACTATCTTCTATAAAATAAATGCCATTTAAATTTAAAGTTAATTCTTCATCATTTAAAATAGGAACCTCCATATAATAAGTAAAGTTTTTATGGATATTAACACAAGAAATAAAATTGAAAGTTAAAATAATAAGTAATAAATACAAACACGACTTCATACATATTGATTTCAATAGAGTGTAAATGGGCTAAATGAGCTGTAAACAAAATAGGGTCTAGAATTGGTTTCGTAATCAGTTTTGAAGTAGGACGAACCAATAATTCGGTGTAATCCATTTTGAAATAAATCTTGTACTCTAGGATCATTTATACCTGCCCTAAACACCGTTGTTCCGTTGTTATAACCTATATATGCACCGCTATATATTCTTTTTCCATCAACATAGGTGCCTTTTCCAAATTTATTACATCCCCATGTTTCAGAAGACCATTCATCTGGTTTATCAGCATCTGTCGTTCCGCTAGCACGATTGGTGTAAATACTAAAGCCACCTCTGTAATCTCCCATTCCTAATTCAACAGCAGCAGTACGATACTTGTCACCGCTTAACCAAACATCGTTATCCATTGCGAACGAAAAGCCATCTTTTTCATACCCCACATGCCAAACAGCTTGAGGATCTGTACCACCGAACTTAGTAATAGCAAGCGAGATATTCTGGTCATTACCTGAGTAAATACCTCCAAAACTAGCACGAGTTTCATATCCGCCATTGGCAGAGCCACGAACTCCAAATGCATAACTGAAGGTAACATCTCCAGATGAATACGTCCAACTACCACCAAAACCAGACATAAAACCATTTGGACCTAATCCATACGAAGGGCCAATTGAATATGTTAAATAATTGCCTACAGGAATATTAATTGAAGGAACAACTAACGATATAGCTGAATTTACAACAAAATTTGTTGCGAATGTACTCCCTCCTGCTACTGTCCCTCCAGCTAATGATCCTCCACCAGTATAGTAGCCTAATAAAGCAGTCCCGGCTGTAATACCCCCTGCTACTACAGCATCTGACCCCCAATCATTATTAGTAATTCCATAAGATACATATCCAAATGCAAACCCCACTCCAGCTACTATTATATCGTCCCATAATGCAAATTGACCACTTGGATCAGTAAATTTCAAAGGATTATTAAAGCAATAGCTGTACTTATTATAACTTTGACTACTTCCAGGATCTTGAACATAATTGTCTGGACTTAGCATCCTACCTATTTGTGGATCATACAATCGCCCATTCATATTGATTAAACCGAATTCCTGCAAATGCTCGTGTCCGGTAAAACCTCGATACAACCATGAAGGAATAGAAGGAATATTCGAATATTCCCAATTCATTGGATTCCTTTTGTTTCCCCAAGCATCAAAGTTCTGTCGTGCAATCACAAGTCCAGATTCGTCGGTAACGGCTAAAATTGATCCTAGATGATCAGAATAAGTATAAAACATATTTCCAACACCATTAATTCGCACATATATAGCACCATAATCAATGTAATGCACTTCAATTGTATTCCCATTTTCATTAGTCATTTCATAATCTCCAGTGTAATATCTAGTATATTCTAAAATACCTTGATCCAGCATTTCAACTTTTTTCCTTTCATCATCAGGACCATATAAAACTGAATATGCATAACTGCCTTCATTTATAGATTCTACTTTATTAAAATTAGTGTAGGTAATAATTTGCTCATTGGGGCTAACTAACCCCAATATGTTCTCTACTGATGTAACAGCATTTAGTTTCAATGGATCATATGCGTAATTTCCTATCTCGGTTTTATTACTGATGTTTCCATTTTGTTGATAAGAAATATTTAATGCAGTTAACCCGTTTACTTCCATTTCCTCTAATCTATTTAAGGGATCATAATTAAAACTTTCACTCAAAGAATTTGGATAATTCTCCATTCTAGTTAAAAGATTCTTACTTACCTCGTCAAAATTGAATTCCAATTCGAGTATGTTATTGCTAATATAACTTAACGGTAATCCTGTGTTAGAATAATTTTTAATTGTCTGAATTCCATTTCCCATTGTATACTTCGTGACAATCGGAGTAATCTCATCCATTTGCCAAATTATCTGAGAATCATCTATACTAGTAATTTGGGTTTGATATCCTTTCTCATCATATGTTTTTCCAATGGCATATCCGCTTGGGAATGTTTTCTTAATAATGTTACTAAATTGATCATATTCAATTTCAGTTATGAACTCTTGACCTTCAATAGTTTCAATTGATTTAACAACTCTATCCAAATAATCATAGGCATACTCATATGAAACATTATTAGGTCCATCAATTGACTGAATCAAATTAAGCCCATATCCATTGGTAACATACTGATATAAATAAGTGCCCTCGGGTCCGGTCTTTTCTGTTAATCTATCCAATGCATCATACTCGAACTCGTATTCAACGCCATTTGCATCCTCTTGATATACTAATTTATTGTAAGCATTGTATTGATAAATTGTTTCGCCAGAATTCTTTTCATTAAGAAGATTTTGCTTACCATATACATCATAAGTCAAGGTATTAAGATTAAGCCCATTCAAGCTCGTGGACTTCAATTGGCCGCTACTATTATATTGATATGTAACGATCCCGCCATCGTCTTCTACTAAAATTTGTTTGCCAACGGGATCTGTTGTTTTGGAATATGTTTTAAAATCAGGAGTCGTGGTTGTAATAGTATAATTTCCATTATCAAATGTATGCTCAATTACAGTTGTTTTAGTTATCGCTCCATCAGTAACAATAATTTCATTCATTCGATTAAAGTCATCGTATAAATTCTCAGTTACTGTTGGTACAAACCCAGAACCAGAACTCAATTCATAAGTACTGCAAACAAAGTTGACTAGCCCTCTCGCATTATATGAGTTTGCAGAGTAAACTTTATTGTTACCCCAGCCTTCCTTTTCTGTTCGAGTATTTCTACCCATAGCATCAAACAATTCCTTTTTGCCTGGAGAACCTGCACGACTTGTTTCAATTGAATATAATGAATTTGAAATATCCACAGGATCTCCACCAGAGATTTCGCTTGTTTGAACCCAATTATATGCAATATATGTATTTACATTATCTGGTGTTTTGACAATAATCGATCTACCATATTCATCATACGAATAGTAGGTAATTAAACCACTTATGGTCTTTTCCCAAATTGGTTTGCCCCATTTAGCGTCGAAATTAGATTCAACAAATTGGTTCAATGGATTTTTAACTCTTGTTACAAATCTATATTTTGAATCATAAAAATATTCAAATATTTTGGTCGGTAAATTTGGAGATTCAATCTGTTTTTCATGCAGTACTCCTGTATTATAATAACTATGTGTTGTCTTAACAAATTCAGACAATTGTGGATCTTGAATCGAAATGTAAAGTTGACCCAATAAATTATACTCAAAAGATGTTTGACGAGTGATTGGAGGTTCATTAAAGCGAGTAATTGTATTACTTACATTAGTAGGCTTCCAGGCAACCCAACTACCTTGGGGAGTAGATTCAATTGTGTAGTCATTTTCAGTTATTGCAAATCCATTTGATACGTTAATTACTTCATTAGTAATGATTCCATTTCCATTGTAGGTAAATATTTTTTCACAAGTATTTCCAGAAATAAAGTCAGTTTCAAGCCAATTATCAATTTTTGTAAAATGTAACACGCTTGTCCCGAAGCTTAAAAATGATGTAGTAAATTCCTTTTGCGAAATGAGAGTATTATTATCTAATGAGTAGATTTGATTCTTATATGGTATTAATTCAAAATATGTTCCATTCAATTGATTTTCTTTAATTGTTTTTCGATTAAGGGTTGAATTCGTAGTTATAATCTTTTCAAAACCTAAAAATCCTTTCCCTTGCAAATGAACTTTTGCAGCTTCATATTTATAATCTGTGGCACTAATTCCACCTATTCCATTTGGTTCATTCACTTTACTAACTACCCAAAAAGCACCTTGATAATCCATGATAGGAAAATTGGATCCTGAGCCCTTTGTATAAAAGTTATCCGCACTGGGCTTTAAAGATTTGTACTGAACGTTGATATTATTTCTGTACCCATCCGTTATATTACTTAGTAAATGTGGGGTTCCATTCTGTAGGTAAATAATTCTTCTATTGCCCCAGTTCTTATAAAAAACATCCGCATGTCCATCACCGTTAAAATCACCTATATAAAACGAAGGTATATTGTCATGATATGTTTCAAAAACAACAGGTCCAGATAATGCCTCATAATAATAATCTCTGATATCAGGAAATCCTGCATTGATATGACCAATTTCTGTAAATGAATCCAATTGATCTCCATTAACTAGATAGATGGTAATCCTTCCGTTACTTGTTGTATAAGCCAAACAAATTAAATCTGATCTTCCATCTAAATTAACATCTGCAACCAAATATGTTCTCTTATCAGAAGATGATAACGAATTTGGGATATTGATTTCACTAGTGAAATCAATCCCTTTTCCAAATTTAACTTTAACAGTATTATTTGATCCGCAACATGGCACTCTTATCATATCTACATTACCATCACCATTTAAATCTCCCATCAAATGTTGTTGATAAGCACTAGGTTGGGGAACACAGTTAATCTCTGTAGAGGTAAAGCTAGTAAAAGCACCATTATTTAAATTAAACTTTATAATGACTTGATACTGGCTATTTCTATTTGACATTATCTCGTTGATTCCATCTCCATTAAAATCTACGGCTCTTAAGCCTTCATATGGTTGTCCAACAGAACCGCTACATGGTGTAGTACTAGTACCTGATTGTGGATAAAAACTAGAACCGGTAACTAAGTCAACGATTCTGAAGAATCCCAAATCATATACAACCAATTCCAATAAATTATCGCCATTCAAATCAGCAAAACAATAATCAGCATCAGGAGAAATACTGACTATTGGTTGGGATGGAATATTAAATCCAACACCATTAGATAAGTAAACCCAAATCTGATCTTGGCCAGAAAATGGTTTAGCTATAACCATATCATCCATGCCATCATTATTATAATCTAACACGTCCATAGTAGGATGTGGGCTGAATCCAAAATAATCATTCATGCCATACGGTACAAAATTGCTTATAGTTTCTGACGCTATAGGTTCAAAAAACCAACCATGATTAACTGCACCTGGAGTATTGATGTACAATGTCCAGCCAGTATATGTTTTATAATTTGTTGATTGGTTTATCGATGAATACGGAAAAGCTAATAAATCTGAAAGTCCATCACCGTTAAAATCACCAACTCTATAATCTGCTGCATCAGGTAAAAAGGCACCAGCCCATTGTGGGGAAGAAGTTGCTAAAGTTTGATTTGAGCTGGGTAGAGTGGGTTCTGTTCCATAACCAAATAATGTTGAATTTAATGGTTGTTGTGAATCCCCATATTCTTTAATTTCATTTAAATAGCTTTGCCCATTAAACCCATAAATAAATTTATATAACTTAGTTAGTTTGGTTTCTACTTTTACTTCAATTTCTCGTAAAATTAGTGTGCTGACCAGTTGGTTATTCAGCACATATTTAGTAGATTGATCAGATCTTGTATCATAATAAAATTTTATTGAATTACCAGCTGAGATTCCAGATAATAAATTTCTTGTATATTTGATTTCCTTGATTGCAATTTCGTTGTTACTATTATAATACTCATATAAGATTTCATTCCCGAAATTGTCCACAACTCTATTTATATAATATATTAGGGGAACAGATGGTGTTGACATCATCAACTTTGAATCAGCTGTATTTCCATATTCATAAGTTAAGCCATTCTTTGCTTCGACTTTAAAATAATCTCCATTAATTAGGGTAACCCTGGTATGAATATCATCTTCTGGATAAAAAGGACCGTTTCCTATAAGTCTGACACCATTTAAAACAAATGCATCCGTAGAGTTTAATTGAATTCCTGATTTAATATTATCACGATAATGATCCTTGGGAGATCTCATGATTGCTGATATTCCTCTAATATCCCATCCTCGTCCTACAATTCCTGACACCGATGAACTATTGTATTTTATACCTACAGTCGGAATCATTCCATTAGTCCCAGGTGGAATGTATATTGGTATATCATAACTTGATTGTCCTGATTCAGATACACTAAAATTACCCTTGATAGCCCCAACAGGTAAATTTTTATTGATAGGTGTGCTTACAACGTTATTTGAAAGATTAACATTACTTTGATAAGATCCAGTCAATTGCAATTCCTTATTTGTAAAAATACGTACTTGCATATTCGGCCCAGGAGTTGCATTTGAAGTGGGTTCAACGATTACTTCATCTCTAGCTGAATAACTATTATTTGACATACTTAAGTTTGTAATCGTCAAACTTGTTTGACCACTTACACTTAGCGGCAAATTCAAAACGCCGAAAACGGCTAATATTCCGATGACAGATTTCATATTATCCCTGAAGTATAAATTGTTTATTTATTAAGAAGTTTGTTCAGTTTTTCATTTTCCAATTTGAGAAAATCCATTTCTTCCTTAAGCTGGATTAAATAAAGGGTGAGTTCCTCTATCTTTTGTGTTTGTATACTAATCAATTGTCCAATATTAAGACCTGATTCCTCAATTTCATTGGCAGGTGGAAGCCCTGGAAGATGATGGTTATTTTCGATAAATAATTTTATATCCGACAAACTTCTTAATTGATAATCTTCTTCAAAAACATAGTCAGGCCAAGATCCAACTAACCGTAGAACAATTTCTTCAGCAATAATATTCCCATGAACACCTAAGGTATATCCATCAGGTACATAGCTTCCTCCGATTCCTACTTTCCCATTTGCATGAATTGCCATTAATAAAGAGTTATTGTTAACCTCCTTAAAATTAAAACTGCATGATTGAACTGGGTCATTTTGCCATTCATGAATCCAGAAATTAAAAGATCCATCTCGTAAAGTACCATTATCATAACCAATACTAATACCTCTTCTATCTGGCACACCGTTATTTGATAAAAATTGTAAACCATTTTTTACGTCTCCATGACCTGCAAGTAATAATACTTCTCCATTTACTTCAAGTTGATGCGTAGCATTATTTGTTAATGTTCCAATTCCTACATTACCATTGTCATAATGGATTCCTGAACTATTAATTTCCCACAATCCACCTAAAATTGAAGTTCCATTTCTTTTAATATCGCCATTGATATTAATATCCCCCATAACCTCAAACTTATAGCCTGGGGTTGAAGTCCCAATTCCAACATTACCCAGTGTATAAAAGTTATGGTTCGCAGTTAAGTCACCACTAGTCCCATTTCCAACAAAAACATCTCTGCCACAATAGTAATTAAGTAATAATCGGTTTGCTAGGGGATCATTAGAAGTACCTGTTGCTTCAATAATTGCATTTGTTCCATCAAATCCAACATTCATTACATTTAAAAATCCTCCAGCAGATGAGTTACCATACAATTGGATAGTTCCATTAAATTGATAATTAAGTTGTGCACTTAGGATAGGTGAAATGCAAGGAGTGATAGCAAATGGATTAAGAGATGCACGCTCACCAAAACTAAATATTTCAGGATCACTGCCTTGCAGGGGCTGATAATGAATATAACGGTTATTCCCAAACTGGACTTCATCATCAATGGCTAAATCCCCACTGATATCAATATCTCCATTTGCGCTGATTTTTAAGCGCTCCAAATTATTCGTCTTAAATGATAAATCGACTGGGTCAATATTTCCAATGAACTCTATATTTGGATTTGTTCCAGTATTTCCGTCACGAGACCATCCATGAGCGGGGGCTTCTCTAAGTTGAATTTCCTTTCTTGCTTCGCAATTATTCTGATCGAGTATTTGAAGAGAATAATTTCCACCTCCCACATTAGATAGTGAAGTAGTACTACCCACATTTAATCCGCCATGGTACCAATTATAAACATAGGATGGTGTGCCCCCTGATACTTGGGAGGTAATAGAGCCGTTATAGCACTCACTACAGCTTACATTATATCCATTTGGATAAAGTGGGCTTGTTAGTTCTATTTGAAAAGCACTAGGTTCTGTTAATGTTATTGAGTTTTCAATAGATGCTCCTCCTTGATCAGTAACCCTTAATGTATATTGTCCTGCTCGCAAATTTGAAATATCCTGAGTAAATGCTCCATTTGACCAAGAATAAATGTATGGAGCAATTCCTCCACTTACTTCTGCATCAATACTCCCAGTATAAGCACCAGGACAAGTAATATTAGTGCCATAAAAATTGGTAATAATTAATTGTGGAGGTTGAGTAATCGTTGTCGATTTTAAATCTGAACAACCATTTGCATCAGTCACTGTAACTGTATAATTTCCAATAGGAAGATTTGTAATAGTAGCCGTTACAGCACCTGTGTTCCACAAATAGGTATATGGCGGTGTACCTCCACCTACCTCTTGTGTAATTCTTCCATTACTTGCACCATAAATCGTAACATGAGTTGGGTTAAGTGTGGTTGATAATAATTGGGGTTGTGACAATGTTTTTGACGAGCTAACAGATTGACCATTAAAATCCGTAACAGTAACAGTATAAACTCCAGCAGACAAATTATTAATGTCTTGGGTTACAGCGCTATTGCTCCAAATATAGGTGAAAGGTGCTGTGCCACCAATTACAACAAGGTCAATGCTACCATCAAAAGATCCGTTACAACTTATATTATATCCTCCATTATAGGTATTTGCATTCAGTTGTAATTCTAATGATTGTGATTTAGTCTGTGTCGCATAGCTTAAACAAAATAAAATTCCAACTATGAAAGAGAAGGCTTTTGATCTAGTTTTGGTGTATTTCATAAGGAAGGTTCTTTAAATTATGTAATATAAGATTGTTATTTTTTATTTATTAGTTCTTTTAAATAAATAATTAAGATGATTTTTCCAAAAAATCAAGATCATCTTAAAAATAATATTACAACTATTATCACTTTTATCGGAAGAAATTCTCCAATGTAATTTTAAACAATCCAGCAATATAAACTATTATTTCATAGTTCTTCTTAAAAAATGTAGGTAGAATTTCAAATGTCAAATTTGTTAATACTATTACATGACAGAAAGTAATCACGCCAACAATCAAATCACATATCAAAAGGTTTAACGGTAAAGCTATAAATTTTGTAGTATTTGAGACAAACTAATTGCTTTAATTCAAAATCACATAAGGAATACAGAATTCAGAACCACAGCCATTTGGCTGACAAGAGAAATTGAATAGATCCAATTTTGAGTTAAAGTGATTGGAATAAAATACTAATGTCAGAAAAGTAGAAAGAAATTTCTAAAAAGCAATCACCAATAAAAAGTTTTGTAATTAATTGATTTTTAGATCAGTACTAATATTTGTAGTATGTAAATAAACAAATTAAAATAAAAATAGTAAGAAAAAATGTTAAGATTGATGAATCAAACATCATAAGGACCTAAAAACCTACTTCCATTAAAGTGTATCAAATGAGTTGGTGCATCTGCACACCATACCTCGGTTTCCCAAGCAATAAATGGAAGATACCCTTTCATGATTTTTCTGGAAGGAAATGCGGTTACAAATACCAATCCTGCACTACATTTTTCAAACAGTTTTTTAAGTTCATCATGTCTCTTACCATCCACTGGGCCATGACTTGTAACAGATTCAACTAAGACTACCCAATTTTTTTCAGGATAATATAATACTACGTCAGGCATTTTACCATGCATATCAACTTCAACACCTAATCTTTTTAATAAGCCTTCATCAAAGAATCCAAACTTTTCACCTGTATCACCAGCATAAACTAAAACTGCTCCATGAACATATCTTGGTGCAAATTCTTCAACAATAGCTTTTATGAGGACACTATGATCACCTGCGGAAAGGTCAATTTTCTTACCATCTCCTATCTGAACTGGCACCATTTGCATTTCACGTTCATTTGCATATTTTGCAGCCAAGCCTTGGTTAATTTTTAAATATTCTTCTAATGCAGGACCCCATTCATCCGTGCCATACTTATGAATTAACCCCAGAACTGTAGGTTCAATTTGATAAACAGCTTTTGGACTATTTACTGATCGGCCAGGATCATCGGGATTATACAAAGCAATACCAGCATCAACAAATTGATGCATAGTTTGCCTTCTGAACGTCTCTCTCGTATTAGGTGCATATTCCCTTCCGAATTTAGCCAAAGCAAATTCCATAATTGGTGTAATCCCAATCAAAGGAGTTTCTGCTACTGACCAAGATTTACCCGGTTCTATATTTAAGAGTGCCAACAGTGTTAATGCTGATCTTTCGTTTTGTTGGGCTCGTGGCAATCCAAGGGCCTTTAATATTTCCATTGCCTGATTGATTTCATTTGATTCTTGAGTCATAAAGTAGCCATTATTCGTTGATCCAAATTTTCGGGAATAAAATTCAAAATTTCTTTAGCCCATCTACCAATCTCTATTAACTTTTCACGTGAAGGGTACTTTAATTGTCTCAGATCAGTTGCATTAACTTGAGTGTGTCCATTAAATGTACGAAAATGTTGATCCACATAGGTTGTATTTAAATACGCAGCAATTCCATATGCTAAGTTTTCATCAATACCTTGTTTCTTAAAATGGAAATAATTTAAATGATTCTCTATGCCTATTACCTCGGATTCGAAATTATCAGGTCTTATAACTCGAGCAACAATCCGTTGCTTTTCCTCTTTTGAAGAAAATCTCTTTACAACTGTATAAAATCCATTTGGTACTGATGCTTTAAGAGT
>DASUFP010000105.1:0-10338 GCA_036274495.1 Bacteroidia bacterium | reverse complement strand
CAGATTGCCATGTTTACAGAAAGAATTAACTCCATGACGGAGCATCTCAAAATTCAGCCAAAGGATTTTGCGACACAACGTTCGCTCATCAGACTGGTTGGAAAGAGGCGCAGCCTTCTTGATTTTCTCACCAAAACAGATATCATTCGGTACAGAAAGATAATAGGTGAGCTTAACATCAGAAAATAACAAGCTCATAAAAATATTTAGTAAATTTAAAAGGCAATCAGAGCATTGCCTTTTTTTGTTTAACGATGCCATAAAATAAAAAGAGGAAAAATGTCAAAAACAGGAATTACAAAAACTTTTCAGCTGGCCGATGGTCGGTCGGTTTCTATTGAAACAGGTAAATTAGCAAAACAGGCAGATGGTTCTGTTGTAGTAAGAATGGGAGAATGCATGCTTCTTGCTACTGTTGTATCAGCAAAAACTATTCGTGAAGGAACCGACTTCCTTCCCTTATCAGTAGATTACCAGGAAAAATTTGCTGCGGCAGGTCGTTTTCCGGGTGGTTTCTTCAAGCGCGAAGCAAGGCTTTCTGAATATGAAATTCTTATTTCACGTCTTGTTGACAGAGCATTGCGCCCGCTGTTTCCTGATGATTACCACGCCGACACACAGGTAATGATAAGTATGATATCTGCTGACAAGGATGTATCGCCTGATACCCTTGCCGGATTAGCTGCATCAGCTGCTATTACCATCTCCGATATACCGTTTAACGGACCCATCTCTGAAGTTCGTGTTGCCCGCATCGACGGAGCATTTAAAATTAACCCTCCTATAAGTGAAATGGAGCGTGCTGATATGGACCTGTTGGTTGCTGGAAGCATGAAAGACGTTGTGATGGTAGAGGGTGAAATGAGTGAAGTTTCGGAAACCGAAATGGTTGATGCCATCAAGTTTGCACACGAAGCCATAAAGTTGCAGTGCCAGGCGCAGCTTGAATTGCGTGAAATGACCGGCAATGTGGCCAAAAGAGAATACAGCCACGAAGTACACGATGAAGAACTTCGTGCCAAAGTTCGTGAAGCAACCTACCGGAAAGCATATGAGGCCGCTGCTCAGGGTAATGCCAACAAGCAGGTGCGCCGCGATAACTTTAACGCCATTCTTGAGGAATTTAAAACGCAATTCTCACCTGAAGAATTAAGCGAAAAATCGGCTCTGATCAACCATTACTTTCACGATGTCGAGAAAGAAGCCGTGCGTAACATGGTACTCGACACCAAAAAACGTCTTGACGGCAGAAGTCTTACCGAAATTCGTCCCATCTGGACAGAGGTAGGATATCTTCCCTCACCCCACGGATCAGCAGTATTTACAAGAGGTGAAACACAATCATTAACCACAGTAACACTCGGAACAAAAATGGACGAGCAGATTATTGACGGCGTGATGATAGAAGGCACTAACAAATTTTTACTCCACTATAACTTTCCAGGATTTTCAACGGGTGAAGTAAAACCAAACAGAGGACTGGGACGTCGCGAAGTTGGACACGGCAATCTGGCAATGAGATCCCTTAAAAAGGTGCTTCCCGGCGATGATGTGTGTCCTTATACTATACGTGTAGTATCCGATATTCTGGAGTCAAACGGATCCTCTTCTATGGCAACAGTTTGTGCCGGGTCAATGGCACTTATGGATGCCGGAGTAAAAATCAAAAGCGGCGTTTCGGGCATTGCCATGGGACTTATCACCGATGGAACCCGCCACGCCGTGCTTTCTGACATACTTGGTGATGAAGATCACCTGGGCGACATGGATTTTAAAGTTACGGGTACCGACAAAGGTATTTGTGCCACCCAAATGGATCTGAAAGTTCATGGACTGGCCTTCGATATAATGCTGCAGGCATTGTTGCAGGCTAAGGAGGGTCGCATGCACATATTAAATGAGATGAACAAGACGATCTCCGTTCCTGCTTCCGACTACAAACCGCATGCTCCGAGAATTGAAAAACTGAAAGTTGAAAAAGAATTTATAGGAGCTATCATCGGTCCCGGTGGCAAGATTATCCAGGAAATGCAGCGTGAAACAGGAGCTACCATAACTATCGAAGAGATTGATGGTATCGGGCATGTTGAAATCGCCTCCGCTAACAAGGCCTCCATTGATGAGGTAAAAAGGAGAATCAGAGCTATAGTTCAGGTTCCTGAAGTTGGAGAAGTATATGAGGGAAAGATTCGTTCCATAATGACTTATGGTGCATTTGTTGAAATACTTCCGGGAAAAGATGGCTTGTTACATATTTCTGAAATTTCATGGGACCGTCTGGAAAGTATGGACGGCCTCTTTAAAGAAGGTGACAAAATTGAAGTCAAGCTTATTGATATTGATAAGAAAACAGGCAAGTTAAAACTATCCCGCAAGGCAATGTTGCCAAAGCCCGAAGGGTACAAAGAACCCCAGCGGAGAGAAGAGGGCGACCGTTCACGCGGACAGGGCTCGAAGCCTCCGAGGCAGGTCCCTACCGACCAATAGTACAAAAAAATCCGGTTAATTTATTACCGGTTCTTGCTTTTCGTAAAACACCTTACATGCCACCAAAACCCGCTATAATAGCGGGTTTTGGCATTTTGGGACCCGGTTTCTTACATCCCGTTGAATCGAAAAGGCATTCTGAGTGCCTTTTCTTACAAACAACTTACACCCCGATTGAAAGGATGGATGCCGAACGCTGTAACCCTGTTTGGGTGATGGCGTTTGACCAACCAAACATGTGAGAACAGGACAACGATGAGACAACTAAAAATTACAAAACAGGTTACCAACCGCGAGACACAATCGCTTGACAAGTATTTGCAGGAAATAGGAAAGGTAACATTGATTAATGCCGAACAGGAAGTAGCACTTGCACGCCGTATTAAACAGGGTGACCAAAAAGCACTTGAACTGCTTACCAAAGCAAATCTGCGATTTGTGGTATCAGTAGCAAAACAATATCAGAACCAGGGTCTGACATTAGGTGACCTTATTAATGAGGGTAATCTGGGGCTTATTAAAGCAGCACAACGATTTGATGAAACCAGAGGCTTTAAATTTATTTCATATGCGGTTTGGTGGATCCGACAATCAATTTTGCAGGCGCTGGCTGAACAATCGCGTATAGTGCGTTTGCCGCTAAACAAAATTGGTTTTATCAATAAGATCAACAAAACCTTTTCACAACTGGAACAGGATTTTGAAAGGGAACCAACCAATGGTGAAATTTCTGAAATATTGAAAATCTCTACCGATGATATCCGCGATACCATGCGCTCATCCGGCCGTCATATCTCTATGGATGCACCATTGCTTCAGGGCGAAGACGGTAACCTGCTTGACCTTATTCCGGGAGAAGATAACCAGTCTCCGGATTCAATGCTGCTTTCGGAATCATTGCGCCGTGAAATTGAAAGAGCCTTGTGTACGCTTACGCCTCGTGAAGCGGATGTGATAAGACTTTATTACGGACTTACCGACGAACCTTCGATGACACTTGAAGAGATTGGTGAGCGGTTTGAACTGACCCGTGAAAGAGTCCGCCAGATCAAAGAAAAAGCAATCAGAAGACTGAAACATACTTCAAGAAGTAAAATCTTAAAGTCCTACCTGGGATAATAATTCAAGAAACAATTTCATCATGATTAGTACCCTTCGGCAACGAAGGGTTTTTTCATTTGTACCGGATTTTGTTACTCACAAACCTTCAATTCAGCAAATAATCTGAAGAAATGACCGGTTATTTCGTAACCGAAGTTGAGGAGGGATCTGAAGGATTCAACTCTTTGCCGAACTTTATAATAAGGTGAAACATGATTTCCGGAGCGCTGAAATATTTCGATTTATAACTTTTGTAATCGTTGGTAGAATTGGAAAAGTAAGTAGAGGACGAAATATTGGAGCGTTTATCGGTTACGGAAACTTGATCACCAAATTTGGCATACATAAGTCCATAACTGGCAGATGCCCCAAAGGCAAACCGATTCGAAAAGGGGTATTCTATTTCCAGAAAATTATTTATGCCGATCGCTTTACCTCCATCAGCAACAACCCTTAAGTTGTGTTTCAGATAATTGATAGAATTACCAGAATAGATACTCTCGACACCATCAAAACTAAAATTAAAGTTACTTACCCTGTAAAAAACCAATTCCAGTCCTGTAGAAAAACGAAATTTACCAAATCCATCACTTAAACGCAATGCAGTATTGAGATTGGTAATCAGCTGATCGATTTGAAACACGCCATCAAGATCTGAAGAATTATAATCGTACGTATTTTCGGTTTTGGAGCGGCCATATCTTAATCTCATGCCAATGTGATTGTTGAAATTCAAGATTAATCCGATGTTATATTTGAAAGTTGAGAATTCACCTTTACTGGTATAATCCATCAGATACAAAGGACTCAATTCATAATAATAATCATTGATAGCGCGCTCAATCTGTCCATTATTACCAATACCGACCTGCAATTCACACTTTCTTAATTGAGCTTTTGCACTAAAATTGATCAAAAAGATTGCCAGTATCAAAAAATAATTCTTAAACATATAGTATTGCTGATTCAATGGCTGAGATAACGTTACCAACCAGCGCAATATATAATATAATTCAATTTTCACCAAACTTCAATTTTAACCGGGGCAGTAATATCCGATTCAGATTTGAAAGCACTATCTAATTCAACAATTCAGGCCTGATCAGTATCAAATCTTAGTCATTTTATTATCAAAAATCAGAGGATAGATCACTTTCATCATCAGCCGATTAAGCTTTTATTTTATCTATACGCCGGCCAATCAGAAAGCATCCGGCAAATTGTGCACCATGCTACACATTTATAAAACTACAGTTGGCAATGACCAAAACTGTCTTTCGCTTCACAGGTGAAGCTTCAATATACATCAATAAAAAACCCTCCTTCGCTTCACAGGTGAAGCTTCAATATGCATCAATAAAAAACCATCCTGCGCTTCACAGGTGAAGCTTTGATATACATCAATAAAAAACCCTCCTACGCTTCACAGGTGAAACTTCGATATACATCAATAAAAAACCCTCCTGCGCTTCACAGGTGAAGCTTCGGAGGGTAATAGTGGAGTCGGAGGGAGTTGAACCCTCGTCCAGACAAGGGACTAACGCGCTTTCTACATGCTTAGCACTTTTTGGATTGTCGGGTTGCAACTTGGTGAAGTACACACCGGCTGTAACCGTAGCTCCTTTATCTTATTCCGCTATCGGAACAGTAGCAGAACCAGCTCAAGATTACGATACCCATTGTTTGCAATTAATGAGCGGAACTGCAAACCGGGTAGCTTGTTCCGATCACCTGGTGACCGGAATTAGGCTAATTCACCTGAGGTGAATTAAGCGGCAAGCGAGAAATTGTTTTCGCCTTTTAAAGCGATTGAGAGTTGATATTAACGAGCCATATTCCCAACGCTCGGCATGCTTACACATCAACCTCACCTGCTGTCGAAACCTGTCGACCCCATGTGATAGTACAAAGATACGCAAAAACCATCCCGTGGTTCACTAAACTGCCAAACCGTCAGTCACTGAAATCAAAATCAATACCTTTGTCTGCTTATGAAAATCGGATTATTAAGGGAAGAAAAAAAGCCCTTCGACAAGCGGGTTCCCTTTACCCCACTCCAGTGCAGTCAGCTGCAGCAATCAATAAACCATTTGACATTTATAGTCCAACCCAGCCCGCACAGGAGTTATTCCGATGCGGAATACCTGGCACAAGGCATTGCAATGCAGGAGGATTTGTCGGAATGTGATGTGCTGATGGGGATTAAGGAGGTTCCGCCACCATTCCTGATAGAAGGCAAAACCTACTGTTTCTTTTCCCATACCATAAAGAAACAACCTCATAATCAGCCTCTTATAAAAGCCCTTTTAGACAAAAAAATCACCATGGTCGATTATGAAACCCTGGTAGATATGGAGGGAAACCGGGTTATCGGATTCGGAAGGTATGCCGGTATTGTTGGTGCTTATAACGGAATCATGGGATATGGCTCCATGTACAATTTGTTTACACTCAAACCGGCTCATTTGTCGCACGACAAACAGGAACTCTTTGAAGGGTTACAACGGGTTGGTATCCCCAATATTAAAATAATCATCACGGGTGGCGGAAGGGTTTCACATGGCGCCGAAGAAACCATGGGAGCTATGAAGATCCGTAAAGTAACTCCCTATGAATTTCTGAATTACTCCTTTCGGGAACCTGTATATACACAGTTGCATTCGCACGATTACCATGAGTCAAAAGATGGAAAACCATTCAGCAAGTTCGATTTCTACAACCACCCGGAAGAATTCCATTCAACTTTCATTAAGTATGCAGGGGTTTGTGATGTATTGATTCATTGTGCTTACTGGGACCCCAAAGCACCACTGCTGTTCAGTAAAAAGGAGATGAAAGATCCGGGGTTTCATATAAGCGTAATTGCAGACGTTACCTGCGACATCAACGGAAGTATACCGTCAACAATGAAAGCGTCGACCATTGACGATAAATTTTATGGATATGATCCCATGACGGAAACCATCACAGAGCCATTCCGTTCGGGCACTGTAACGGTTATGGCAATTGATAATCTTCCGTGTGAATTGCCGAGAGATGCATCAGAAGGGTTTGGCAAACATCTGATGGAAAGAGTAATGCCGGATCTGACCGGAAGTCATTCCACCGGCCTTATCGATCGTGCGACCATTTGCCGTAACGGAAAACTTACAAAGCGATTTGAATACTTAAAAGTTTATGCAGGCGTACAACCTGATTCAGACAGCCTTTAAACGTTTAATTGTCGCGGCAGGATCGGAAGAAGAAAAAACGGTGTTACCTGCCACCAGTACATCGGCACCCGCTTTGATTAATTCAGGGGCATTTTGTATATCAACACCGCCATCAATTTCAATAAGCGTTGCGGCACCCGACTGTTGTATCATCTGGCGCAATTGCTTCACCTTTGTGTAGGTTTGTTCTATAAATTTTTGTCCGCCAAAACCGGGATTTACCGACATCATACATACTAAGTCGGTTATACCAATAACGTCCTGCAACAACGATACGGGAGAATGCGGATTAATGGCAATTCCTGCTTTAGCACCTGTGCTTTTAATTAATTGAAGTGACCTGTGCAGGTGGGTGCATGCTTCAAGATGTACTGATATGGAATCGGCACCAGCCTCTGCAAATTCCCTGATGTACCGGTCAGGTTTAACAATCATCAAATGGACATCAAGAGGCTTTTTTGCATATTTCTTTACAGCCTTAATCACAGGAAAACCAAATGAAATGTTTGGCACAAAAGCACCATCCATCACATCAAGATGAAACCAATCGGCTTCACTATCATTGATGAGTTCAATTTCGCTGCGCAATTGTGAGAAATCAGCTGAAAGTAATGAGGGGGCAATCAGGGCCATGGCAGTTCTGTTCCGTTAATTGGATGCAAAGGTAATAAGACGGATGCAGATTGCACACCCCAATTGACGCTTACTCAAAATATTGAAATTCAGGCTCCTCCATCTATTAAGAGCTAAACGGGTTCATTTACTTGTATATACAACAATAATAATTACTTTTACGGGATGAACGATTCACGCAACGCTTATTGCAAATGCCTTTTTTACTCTGCAAATGCATTAACACGGCAAATGAACCGAATGGCTGAAACAGCTTTTAAGCCCTGCGGACTTTCACCTTCACATGCATTTATGATGATGCTGGTTAATAATGAACCGGGAATTGCAGCCGGATCGATTGCGACAGTATTGATGTTACAGCCCTCAACAGTTACACGGCTGCTCGACAAACTTGAAAAGGGTAAATATTTGAAACGTGTAATCGACGGAAAATACGTTTCCGTTGTTCCTTTGCGAAAAGGAGTGCTGATGCAAAATCAGATTCAGCAGTGCTGGAGTGTATTGTATGCCGATTACACCGGGTTACTTGGTAAAGAACAAGCCACACGACTTACAAATCAATTGTACGCGTCATCCTTAAAATTTGAAAACACAGTACATTCAATCTAATCTTATAACCATAAAACATTTCTGCAATGAAAAAAATTGGAATACTTGGTTCCGGAATGGTGGCCAAAGCTTTAGCTGTCGGATTTATCAAACACGGATTTTCTGTAATGATGGGCACACGAGAACCGGGAAAAATTAATGACTGGGCTGCTGCCCATCCCGGACTGCTTGTACGATCGTTTTCAGAAACGGCAAAATACGGCGACGCACTGGTACTTGCTGTTAAAGGAACAGCTGCAAGCACTGTTCTGGCACTTGCAGGCGGAGCGCACCTGGCGGGTAAAACAATCATGGATACAACCAATCCGATTGCCGACGCTCCTCCGGTAAATCATGTTTTATCGTTTTTTACTGTTGCGGGCGAATCGCTGATGGAAAAACTGCAGTCGGAATATCCGGAAGCAAAGTTTGTTAAAGTCTTTAACAGTGTTGGCAACCCCCTCATGGTGAACCCCGATTTTGATGGAATCAAACCTACTATGTTTATCTGCGGAAATGATGCGGGTGCAAAACAGGAAGTAAAAGAGGTACTCGACTTATTCGGATGGGAAACAGAAGATTTGGGAAGTGACCGCTCAGCGGAATGCATTGAATCGCTTTGTATATTATGGTGTATTCCGGGATTTATGCATAATACCTGGATGCACGCCTTCAAATTACTGAAAAAGTAACAATTACATCCGGCGAAAAGCTGAGGCAGAACCGTTAACTTTGCTCATTATTTCTGACTGATGAATAAAATAATTATCATGCTCTTATGTGTAACCACAGCTTTTTTGAGCTGTAAAAAAGAGAGCTCCAATGATATTGCCCAATATCCTGTCGATTTTTACCTGAATCTGAATGAACCTTCAAACATATCACTCAATGCCGTCGGTGGTGTTTTGTATTTGAGCGGTGGCACTAAAGGAATAATAATTTACCGCAGGTCCATAAGTGAATTTAATGCTATTGAACGCAATTGTCCCTACGACCCGAATGCCTCCTGTTCACTCATTCAGATACAATCAGGAATCACTGCGATCGATTCATGCTGCGGTTCAAAATTCAGTATCTATGATGGTTCAGTTATAAACGGTCCTGCTGCCACCCCACTCTATTTTTATTATACCCAGTACGACGACCTCAACAAAACACTTCACGTTTATAAATAAACAAAAAAATAAACCTAAAAAAAGGGCGCTTGAATCAAGCGCCCTTTTTTTACGAACAGAACATTTTAGTATCTGTAATATTCGGGTTTAAACGGCCCTGCAACTTTCACACCGATGTAATCAGCCTGAGAAGGGCTCAGGGTATCGAGCTCAACTCCAATTTTAGAGAGATGCAAACGGGCAACTTTCTCATCGAGATGCTTAGGTAAGGTATAAACCTTATTTTCATATTGACTGGAATTGGTCCACAGTTCAATTTGAGCAAGTGTTTGGTTGGTAAAGGAGTTTGACATAACAAAGGAGGGGTGTCCGGTAGCACATCCCAGATTAACCAAGCGGCCTTCAGCTAAAACAATTATATCTTTTCCATCAATCGTATACTTGTCAACCTGTGGTTTGATAACATCTTTTGATTTGCCAAAATTGTTATTCAGCCAGGCCATGTCAATTTCATTATCGAAGTGGCCAATGTTGCACAGCACAGCATTGTGCTTCATAGCTTTAAAATGACGATCAACGATAATATCTTTATTGCCGGTTGCAGTTACAATAATGTCCGCCTCCTTAATGGCGTTGTCCATCTTTTTTACTTCGTAACCTTCCATAGCAGCCTGCAGTGCGCAAATGGGATCTATTTCAGTTACAATTACACGCACACCAGCACTGGAAAGTGATTCTGCCGAACCTTTTCCGACATCACCGAAACCTGCCACTACGGCAACTTTTCCTGCAAGCATCAGATCGGTAGCTCTGCGGATGGCATCGACCAGCGACTCACGGCATCCGTATTTGTTATCGAACTTCGATTTGGTAACTGAGTCGTTAACATTTATCGCAGGCATTGGAAGCGTCCCGTTTTTCATGCGCTCGTACAAACGATGTACACCGGTGGTTGTTTCTTCCGACAACCCTTTGATCTCACCTATCAGTTCAGGGTATCTGTCCAGCACCATATTGGTCAGATCGCCACCATCATCAAGAATCATGTTCAGTGGTTTGCGTTCCTCTCCAAAAAAGAGTGTTTGTTCAATACACCAGTCGAATTCTTCGGCATTCATACCTTTCCAGGCATACACCTGAATTCCTGCTGCTGCAATGGCTGCTGCTGCGTGATCCTGGGTCGAAAAAATGTTACAGGAAGA
>DASUFP010000104.1:0-27822 GCA_036274495.1 Bacteroidia bacterium | reverse complement strand
TTCAACTGTTGCATAGCATGAGGATTGCTGTGTGATAAACGGGTGGTAAGTGTATTCACAGCTGCGTCCAGCTCATCAATGGTACTAAAAGTATCCGCATACAATCCCTTCTGGCATGCCCAGTCCGACGATTTCCATTCGGTAGCATTGATTGCAAGTTGAGAAAATGCTGATTTGCCAATTTTACGTTCAACAGCGGGCCCTACAACAAATGGTCCGATCCCTACAGCCAGTTCCGATAATTTAACTGCTGCACCATCCATTGCAATAGCGTAATCAGCTGCAGCAACCAATCCTACGCCACCTCCTACTGCCTTGCCCTGAACTCTTGCAACCACAAATTTTGGTGCTTTACGAATGGCATTAATTACCATGGCGAATCCTGAGAAAAAAGCTCTTCCCCTGTCAAAACTGTCAATCGACATAAGTTCATCAAATGAAGCACCGGCGCAAAAGGCCTTTTCTCCTTCGCTTTTAAGAACTATAACATGCACGTTTGAATCGGCTCCTGCCGAAGTAACAGCATCCGCCATTTTATGAAGCAGTACACCCGGCAGGGAATTACTTTGCGGATGAAAAAAAGTTATAGTTGCAATGCCGTTATCAATGCGGCTGTCTAATGTTCCTTCTGTAATTGTTTCCATATCAAATTCTCTTATTTACCCAGCACCTGGTTTTTTTCAAATAAAAACTCCTCATCTGACAGGAGCCCCTTTTCTCTTAGTTTTCCCAAACGTTCCAGTTGTTGCAATTTGTCTTCGAACGAAGCATGAACAGAAACCTGTGGTTTTTTGGTTTGTGAAGCCGCGTTTGCCGAAGGTTCGGTAACTGCTTTTTTGTTAATTTTTCTTAAATAAAAAACAAGCGTAACTATCAGCAAAACTGCAACAAAGGAATTAAAGATGACAAGGATTCTGTTGCTTTGATTGAGCTTCAGATTTTCACCCTGGTAGGTATTAATATTGGCCTCCAGTTTTTTTCGCATCTCATCCAGGGTAATCAGCTGATCGCGCAAATCGTTACCGGTTGCACGCTCGGCACGTAGTGCTGAATCAGCTTTGCTGATGGTTGCATTGCGGTTGACAATTACTCTGTCGAGGCTGTCAATTATTTCAATCAGGTAATTGACCTTGTTATTCTTTGAAGCCTGTCCGTAAGAATGGCTGAGTCCGGATGCCATAAAAAGGACTAGTACAATTGCTGCTTTCTTCATGATAGTGTTTTTCAATTTACATTTTTCCGCTGCACAAGTGTCAGCACCGTTTCGGTTGCGACTGTTTCTCCTTTTTGATTTTTTACTTCCACATCCCACTCAACAACTCCCTGCGGAATTTGCCCTTCACGGTCTTCTTTCTTGGTTTTTCTTTTACAGGTGAGCCTTACAGTGATAGTATCCCCGACATATACCGGTTGCGTAAACCGCAGGCTGTCGAGTCCGTAATTGGCAAGAACAGGTCCCTTTTTAGGATCAACAAATAATCCCGCTGCAGCGGAAATAATAAAATAACCGTGCGCAACCCGTTTTTCAAAAATCGAACCTTCCAGTGATGTCTCATCGGTATGCGCATAGAAAAAATCGCCGCTGACTCCGGCAAAATTCACAATGTCGGCTTCGGTAACGGTCCGGTTATGCGTAAATAAAGAATCGCCGATTTCAATCTCTTCAAAATATTTTTTAAACGGATGCTTTACGTCTTCAGGAGTTGCGGAGCCCCTGATAAATTCCTTACAAATAGCCGTCAACGTGTCGGGTGAACCTTGAATTGCGGTACGTTGCATATAATGCTTTACACTTCTTATGCCACCCATCTCTTCACCGCCTCCTGCACGGCCGGGTCCTCCATGAACCAGATGGGCCAAGGGCGATCCGTGACCGGTTGACTCACCGGCACACGCTTCATTAATAACCAGTAAACGTCCATGATAGGAGGCTGTGCCCATGACTATTTCCCGGGCAAACTCATTTGAAGCTGTGAAAACAGAACCTACAAGACTTCCCTTGCCGCGTTTAGCAAGCGCAATGGCCTCATCTGCATTTTTGTAGCCCATAACAGTACTTACAGGTCCGAATGCTTCCAGATCGTGAGGTTCATTTTGTTTTAATGCATCTTTACAATAGAGCAACATTGCCGGCATAAAAGCGCCTTTCGATTTTTCGGCACCGGTAACATCAAAATCATCGTAATTGCCATAAACGGTTTCGCAAACCGATTGCAGTAATTTCACTCTGCTTTTTACCTCATCAACCTGTACAAGTCCTGCCAGCGGCCCCATGCGTACTCCTTCGATTGCAGGATTACCCAGCCGGACACCATCGAGTCTCACTTTGAGTGAAGCAATTACATCGTCAATATATTTTTCAGGAACCATGGCTCTCCTGATAGCCGTACACCGCTGGCCGGCCTTAAGTGTCATTTCTCTTGCAACTTCTTTTATGTACAAATCGAATTCGGCAGTTCCCGGGGCAGCGTCGGGTCCTAAGATGCAGCAATTAAGAGAATCCGCCTCCATGTTAAAGCGGACAGAATTTTCGATAATAGCAGGATGTGTTTTCAGCTTTTTGCCTGTGCCGGCCGAGCCGGTAAAGGTGACAACATCCTGCAAGGTGAGGTGATCAAGCAAATCGCCGGTTGAACCGCAAATCAGCTGAAGACTGCCTTCGGGCAATATTCCGGAAGCGATTATTTCGCGAACCATCAATTCGGTAAGGTACGAGGTGATGGTTGCAGGCTTAACTATTGCAGGCACTCCTGCCAAAAAAGTAGGAGCTATTTTTTCAAGCATTCCCCAGCAGGGAAAATTAAATGCGTTTATGTGAACAGCAACTCCTTCGAGCGGCACACAGATGTGGTGACCCATGAACGTACCGTTCTTCGAAATTTGCTCCGGATTGCCTTCTACAAGAAAAGGCTGGTCGGGAAGTTCCCTGCGTCCTTTGCTCGCAAAAACAAAGAGTGTACTTATACCTCCGTCTATATCAACCCACGAATCGGATTTGGTTGCTCCTGTCGCCCAAGATAAATCATAAAACACTTTTTTCCTGTCGTTCAGATAGAGCGCAAGCCTTTTGAGCATGAGCGCCCGCTCGTGAAAGGTCATTTTCCGAAGTGCGGGACCGCCTTTTGAACGGGCATACTCGAGCATCCCTTTAAAATCAAGCCCGTCGGAGCCGGCAGCAGCAATTACTTCTCCGGTAACAGCATGAACCAGAGGTGTTCCGTTACCTTTTCCCTCAATCCATTGACCACAGGAATAGCTTTTAAGTTTCATGAATATTTTCAGTGTTTACGGGTGGGACGGGACAAATATAAGACTGTTTTAACCCCTATGAAAGGGGTTTGGAAAATAGCCTGCCAGCCAGCGGAGGCAAAAGTCACCTGGTCTCTTTCCAGGGCTTATAGTTTGTGCTACCTGTATTTAACCTACCCTCAGGCACTTCACGAAGAGGTTCGCAGGGTTTGAGACCGGCATGACAGGCTGCGGGAAGCTGCTGATAGAGACGGGTGCCCTCCGTTTTCCAGGCAATCATTTCTTCTGAGGCTTCTTTTACAACTTTGGCAGGATTTCCCACTACAATCATTCTGTCGCCGACAACCATTTCCGCCGGCACAAAACAAAGCGCACCAACAATAGCATTTTCACCGATTACAGCGTTATCCATTACTACGGCATTCATTCCCACAAGAGCATTTTTACCTATAGTGGCACCGTGAATAATTGCACCATGGCCGATATGGGCACCCGGATGCAGTTTAACCGTAACTCCAGGAAACATGTGGATGGTGCAATTCTCCTGGACATTACAACCGTCTTCAATAATTATCTGTCCCCAGTCGCCTCTTATTGCTGCCCCGGGTCCTATATACACGTCCTTGCCTATAATGACATTACCGGTAACTGTTGCTGACGGATGCACAAAAGCAGAAGGGTGCACAACAGGTATAATACCCTCAAATTCAAATATCATTTGGCAGTGTTTTCAATGATTACAGCATACCCCTGACCTACTCCGATACACATGGTACAAAGTGCATATCTGCCTCCGCTGTCAGCAAGCTGTCGTGCGGCAGTGAGTATCAGACGCGACCCCGACATTCCCAGCGGGTGACCAAGGGCTATAGCACCTCCATATGGATTGATTCTGGAATCGTCATCAGAAAGTCCCCATTCCCGTATGCAGGCAAGGCTTTGCGCGGCAAAGGCCTCATTGAGCTCAATGTGTGAAAGGTCGCTGAAGGACAAACCGGCTTTCTTAAGTGCCAGCAGAGAAGCCGGAACGGGGCCAACACCCATAATTCTTGGTTCGACACCTGCCACAGCACTGCTTACAACTTTAGCTATGGGTTTCAGGTTATGCTTTTTCACAAATGTGCCCGATGCCACCAAAAGTGCGGCGGCACCATCGTTGATTCCGCTGGAGTTGCCGGCTGTTACGGATCCGTTTTTCCGAAATGCAGGGCGCAATTTCGAAAGCGCTTCCTCAGTGGTTGCAGGCTTGATGAATTCATCAGCCGAAAACCGGACAGGGTCGCCTTTTCTGCTCGGAATTTCAACCGTTACAATCTCCTGAATAAAGCGGCCGGCCTGAGACGCGGCACCTGCTTTTTGTTGCGACCGGGCAGCAAACAGGTCCTGATCGGACCTGGAAATCTTGTAGGCTTCAGCCACATTTTCAGCCGTCTCGCCCATACTGTCGACACCATATAATTCACGCATTTTTTCATTCACAAACCTCCACCCGATACTGGTATCGAAAAGCTGAGCGTCGCGCCCAAAAGCATTTGATGTTTTTGACAAAACATAGGGTGCGCGTGTCATATTTTCGACACCGCCGGCAACAAACAAATGACCGTCTCCGGCCTGTATAAAACGGCTTACGTTGGCTACAGCCGCCATGCCGGACGCACACAGGATATTAACCGTTTCTGCGGGGACCGTATAGGGAAGCCCCGAGAGCAATCCGGCCATACGGGCCACATTCCTGTTGTCTTCGCCAGCCTGATTGGCACATCCCATAACCACCTGGTCTACCAGTGCCGGATCTATTGAATGGTTACGCTGCAGCAATGTGCGGATCACATGTGCTGCCATGTCGTCGGCCCGAACTGCAGAAAGTGTTCCGCCAAAAGAACCTATTGGTGTCCTGATTCCATCAATAATAAATGCTTGCTCCATAGTTACATTCAAAAGTGGCCAAAGTTAAGGCTTATTTGGGAGCAGGAAACCATTCATCCTCCTTCCGGAAAACGATGCCCCGAAACAAGGCTACCGTTTCTCCATTACCATTGGAAACCGTAATCTGGTAATTACCTGTGCGGCGGGTTAAATGCTGTTCAACTGCTGATGCCGTAAGTATATCACCCGGTTTAACAGGTGCCGTGAATGCCATTGAAGCCTCCAAAACCAGGCTTTTCTTATTCCTCGAATTGGAGGCAAAGGCCAAAGCGCTGTCGGCAAGCGAAAAAGCAATCCCGCCATGGGCAATTCCAAAGCCGTTGAGCATCTCCTTTCTGACGGTTAATTGCAAGGTGCAGTTTCCTTCTGATATAGCTATTACTTCTATTCCAAGCCACTGACTGAAGTAATCGTTTTCCATCATGGCGTTGACTACCTGACCGGGAATGTCATTTTTTTTCATATTTTTTTTGCTATTGTAAAAATAATCATATTTTTGTTGTGACTTCTTTACCGGCATCCCCCCTGCCACAGGAATCAGAGCTCATCGGCTTTTTAATGTATTCCAGGTAAAGCTGTTAATAATTTAGTGAAAATCCTCTGCTTATTTGCCTCCTCCAATGAACTTGGTCTATAAGTTTGTTGCGGGAAAAAAGGTTCATTAATTGGCAAAAAAACACGATACCCCACTAAATTCCCGACCATGATTATGCAGGACACCAAAACCAGACACGAGCAGCTGCTCGAAATTGTAAACCAAACCGCAGTCACCTCGCGCGAACTTGGTATTATTCATTTATCAGATGAAACGGAGGTACACGACGGCCGGCACATCCATGTAAAAGGTCGTGAACTGGTCAATTTTGGAACATGCGGTTATATGGGCCTTGAATTGGACGAGAGGCTTAAAAACGGCGTCATAGAGGCAGTTAAAAAATACGGAACCGCCTTTGCGTCAACCCGGGCCTATGTTACAGTGAAACTATACGATGAAATTGAAAATTTGCTTGAGCGGATTTTCGAAAAACCGGTTGTGCTGCTGGCTAATGTAACCCTCAGCCATATTTCCAATATCCCCATTCTTGTAGGAGATAATGACGCGGTTATAATGGATACTCAGGTTCACGACAGTGTTCAGACTGCCGTTCAGCTCCTGAAAAGCCGCAATGTACATATCGACATTATCCGCCATAACAGAATGGATTTGTTAGAGGAGAAAATTGTTGAGCTGAAATCAAAGTACAACAAGATCTGGTATATGCCTGACGGTGTATATTCCATGTTTGGCGATGGCGCTCCCATGGAGGAACTTTATGAGTTGCTTGACAAACACGAACAATTTCATTTATACATTGATGATACGCATGGTATGAGCTGGACCGGTAAAAACGGTTCAGGTTATGCGTTATCGAAAGCACCTTTTCACGACAAAATGGTACTCGTAACGTCGCTCAACAAAGCCTATGCTGCAGCAGGAGGAGTAACTGTTTTTTCGAACACTAAAACCAGAGATCTGGTTCGCAATTGCGGTAGACCATTTATTTTTTCAGGACCCATTCAGCCTCCCATGTTAGGCGCATGCATTGAAGCGGCAAAGATTCATCTGAGTCCGGAGATTTATTCGATGCACGACCAGTTAAGAGAGCGGGTTAAGTATGTAAACAGCTTATGCAAAGAACTTGAACTACCCCTCATTTGGGAGAACGAAACCCCAATCTTCTTTATAGGCGTCAGCAAACCCGTTATCGCCTATAGCATGGTAAAAAGAATGATAAACAGAGGATATTTTTTCAATTTATCGGTGTTCCCGAGTGTTGCAATCAACAATGCAGGTTTACGTATTCCTATAAGCAGAAGTCATACAATGGACGATTTGAAAGGACTGATGACCTCTATTGCGGATGAATTGCCATTTGCATTGAGTGAGGCCGGAATTACAAAAGCCGACATCTACAAGGCATTCAAAAAGCCCTATCCTTTTGCGAAAGCCTGATAATTAAGGAAGTTCGGTTAACTGCCAGAATTTATTCAGCACAGCTATGGCCTCCACGTAACTCTCCAGGCTGAGCGGTTTAACAATATACCCGGCAACATTTTGCGAATAGGCTCCAAGCCGGTCCCGGTCGTCGTTTGAGGTCGACATTACATAAACACTTATGGGCTTTAATTCGGGATCGGCACGTAATTCTTTGAGAAACTCGTGACCGTTCATCTGAGGCATGTTCAGATCGAGCAAAATTACATTAGGTCTTGGGGTAATTTTCTCTTTTCCGTTAGTACCCTTAAGCATATCAAGGGCTTCGATTCCATTTTTTGCATGAAATAACTTATAGTTCAGGTCTGTTTTTTTGAGGGCCCGCTGCATTACCATAGCATCTACCTCATCATCCTCAACATGAAGAATAGTTATTGTTTTATTGCTCATTGTTGCGCCTTTAGACTATGCGGTTTTAAAAGTAGAAAAAAACCACTCCAATTCCTCCAATGTTAAATAATTCGGGAATTTTTCGTATCTAATTGTCTTTCAATATAATACTTCTAAGTAACCACTTTTATGTTTTGTAACCTCTCCCGCGAAGTGGTCGTAAAATGCCCCTGTTATGATCACAATTTTCAGGAAAGTACGCAGGTTATTGTCTTCAGGAATCTATCAGCAGATACCTGAAACCGAAATCCTGGAACGGCAGCGATACAAGTTGTTTTTTGTGTTTTCAATAGCGCTGTTCCTGATTTGCCTTGCAGAATCCATTCACGCCATTTCATTTAATACCGGAAAACAGTTTCTGGGACCGGGATTGCAGTTTTTTTCAATAATTGCGGTAGCCAACTATATAGCGCTCCAAATTCATAAAAATCTGAGAGCTGCCTACTTCATTGCCATACTAACAGCTTTTGCCTGTGTACACTTATTTAATTACTACTATGGCGGGATCAGAAACTCGGGTAATTTCTATTATCTGGTAATGATCATTACAACGTTTATGCTGCTCGGTAACAGGGAAGGAAAGTGGATGCTGGTACTGGCCTCCATAAATCAGGTGTATTTCTATTTCGTGAGTTCAAATCCGGCAATTGTAACAAATGTATTGTCAGGTAACGAATCTGATTTGAATCAGGACTTTTTATTCTCCACTGTTATGGCTGTACTGGCCATTGCGGCGCTCAGTAATAGTCTTGGAAGTTCAAAAAACATTGTCATTGAGAAAATCACCACATCTAGAAACAACCTGGCTCGGCAGAATATTGAACTTAATAAATTATCACTTGTTGCAAGTAAAACAGACAGTGCGGTTATTATTACAGATACTGATTTTAAAACAGAGTGGGCCAATGATGCCTTTATGAAAATAACAGGCTACGATCCAATTGAAGTTAAGGGAAAGCGTATCGACGAAGTATTATTTGGCACTCAGACCGACTTTGCTGTTGTGCAGCAAATGCACAATCAGCTTATGACACTTCATCCATTTACCGGTGAACTTCAGCAATACAAGAAAGACCGCTCAACTTTTTGGGCACTTGTTTCCGTTACGCCTGTAAAAAATGATGCAGGTTTTGTGAACCGTTATGTAATAATTCAGGATAACATTACAGAACGGATTGAAGCGGAAAAGAAAATCAAAGCATATCTGAAAGAACTGGAAAAAACAAATAAGGAACTGGATGAATTCGCCTACGTTGTTTCTCATGACCTCAAAGCTCCGCTCCATGCCATATCCAATTTAACCGGATGGATTGAAGAAGATATGAAAGGGAGTTTTTCCGATGACACCAGTGACAACTTTAACATTATAAAGAACAGGGTGGCGAGAATGGAAGATCTGATTAACGGCTTGCTTGAGTATGCCCGTGCCAATGCCATTAAAAGTGAGAAATCACTGATTGACCTGAATACAGAGGTTGCTGATATTGCTAATTTTCTGGCTATTCCCGAAAACTGCACCATTTCTATTGCAGGCACACTACCTACCTTATACGGTGACAGAATTAAATTTCAGCAAATATTTGCCAACCTCGTAGGAAATGCCATCAAATACAACGACAAAAAGGAGATTCATATCGCCATATCGGCTGAAGAAACAAGTGATGAGTGGCAAATAAAAGTCAGGGATAACGGTCCGGGTATTGACCCCAGGTTTCATGAAAAAATATTTGTGATATTCCAAACGCTCAATCCCAGAGATAGCGTGGAGAGTACCGGTGTGGGACTTGCCATAGTGAAAAAAATAATTGAAGAGGCCGGCGGAACCATACAAGTAGCATCTGCTCCCGGAAACGGATGTACCTTTTTGTTTACATGGCCAAAGAATGAAAAGTCGGTTTTCAATCAGAAAACTCCAAGCATAGCATTATTTCATTAATTGATGATAATGCAGTAACATGAATAAATTAAAGCAGTTATTTAATAATGATGTCTACAGTTTAATACCGAAGGATGATATTCTTGCCAGACAGCGGTATATTCTTTTTCGCATTTACACAATTGTAGGCATTTTAATCTTTTTTATTTTCTCGGTTGAAGAATACAGCTTTAATCAACTGAATGGATACCGGATTTATATTTTCGCGGCAAGCTCGCTTACACTAATAATAAATTATGCAGGACTTCAATTACACCGGGAATATAAGCTCGCCTACTCAATAAGTATCATTGCGGGTTTTATTCTTATTCATTGTGCCACTTATTATTCCGGAGGCATCAGAAATCCGGATTTTTTATATCTGGGATCAATTATTCTGTACGCATATATAGTACTTGAAAACAAGGGTGGTAAAATAACCTTGTATGTGGCTCTTGCCAACATTATTTACTTCTATGTGTTGTCTGATTTTACAGCTCCGGACAAATTTATCACACACACAAAAACAAAGGAATCGCTTGATTTGCGTCATTTACTTACCGGAGTTACAAGCATGTTTCTGATTACAGCACTCAGCTCCTATCTTGAAAACGCAAAAAATGCGGTAATTAATAAAATTGCCGACTCAAATTCCATCCTTGAAAGGAAAAACGAAGAACTCAAGGAGTTGTCGTTGGTGGCCAGCGGTACAGAAAACTCAGTTATTCTTACTGACTCGGAAGGAATAATTGAATGGGTAAATGAGGGATTTACAAGACTATATGGCTATTCCGCAGAAGAAATAATAGGGAAAAAACAACAGGATTTTCTCTTTGGCCCCGATTCGGACCCGATAGCTGTAGATCTTATGACCTGCAATCACATCACAGAAGAAAATACAACCATTGAAGTAATAAAATACCATAAATCAGGATCCCCTATCTGGGTAATTGAGAAAATCACCAAAATCAAAGATGCATCGAATAATGAATCCAGATTGGTTTTTATGGAGACCAATATTACGGAACGGAAGAATTCGGAAAACAGAATGAATGAATACCTCCATAACCTTGAAAAAACAAATAAGGAGCTGGATAAATTCGCATACGTCGTTTCTCATGACCTGAAAGCACCTCTAAGGGCGATAGGAAACCTGACAGGATGGATTGAAGAAGATGTGGGACATCAACTACCCGGTGAAGTAAGGGACAACTTTAACATCATCAAACAGCGTGTAATAAGAATGGAAGCTTTAATTAACGGCATTTTAGCCTATTCGAAAGCAGCCAAAAACAGCAACCCGTTTGAAAATATGTCAACCTTTAAATTGGTAAATGAAACAATTGATTTGTCGGGCACACTACCCGGCACTCAGTTCAAAGTTGCCGATGATCTTCCTGTCGTTTATTCTGACCGTATTAAACTACAGCAGGTTTTTCTGAATTTGATTGGTAATGCAGTAAAATTCAATCCCAAAAAGGATAAAAAGGTCATTATTACAGGAAAAAAAAATAATGAATTTTACCATTTTTCAGTAACCGATAACGGACCGGGAATAGATCCCAGGTTTCATGAAAAAATATTTGTGATATTCCAGACCATAGAAACCCGTGATGAATTTGAAAGCACAGGAGTAGGACTGGCAATTGTAAAAAAAATTGTTGAAGAGCTCGGTGGCAAAATATGGATTGAATCAAACCCGGGTCAGGGCTCCACTTTTCATTTTACCATCCCCGCAAATCCAATAGAGCGTAAGGTAACCGAGACAGCTGAAAACTCAGAACGAACTATTTAAGAATAGCAGCGTATACCATCAGCATGCACCAGGAACAGGATATAAATAATAAGCTGGAGGCCGTTAAACAACTGCTGGAAGGATTGCGTGCAGAAGAAAAGGACGAAGTAAAGAGCAGACTGTTATCCTGGCTTCTCTTTTCAGGTACTTTTGATGAAAAGGTAAAAACTTCACGGCCTGTTGCAGGTCTTACCGAAAAAGAAAGAGCATTACTGCTTCGTCTGGCTAAACAGGCGGAACGACTGAATCGTCTGCTCAACGATGATCCTGATACCGATCAATAGAATTTCCTGACTTCACTTTTCATTTTTCTGAGCAACAGACTTGTTCTGTATCTGCCGTCACGGTAATCGGCATCAAGCCCATCCAGAATCTCAATAACTTTCCCAATCCCAAACGTATCTGCCCACCCGAGTAAACCCATTGGGTAGTTCACTCCTTTGGTCATAGCGGTATCAATGTCGTCGCGTGTTGCTATGTTCAGGTAGAGTGCGTCAGCTGCTTCATTGATGAGCATGGCAAGAATGCGCTCAAAAATATACTTACCAAGCACCTCATTCTTGTCGGGAGCAGGGAGTACAGCACCGGGTGTGTAATCATAATATCCTTTGCCTGATTTTTTCCCAAGCATTCCCGCCTCCGAAAGTCGTTTTTGCGTTAGCGAGGGTTTATACCTCGGATCATAAAAAAGCTGCTTCCACACCGTTTCGGAAACGCTGTAGTTTACATCGTTACCAATAAAATCCATCAGCTCAAAAGGTCCCATCCTGAAACCGCCAAATTCTTTCATTGCCCAGTCAATAGTAGACGTTGAAGCAATACCCTCCTCATAAATTTTAATAGCTTCACCATAAAACGGTCTGGCTACACGGTTTACAATAAAGCCCGGAGTATCTTTGGCAACAACTGTATGTTTCCCCCAGGAACGAATTAACTGCTGTGCTTCTTCCAATACGCTGGAATGAGTTGTCAGCGCAGGTATTATTTCCACCAGCGGCATCAACACAGCAGGATTGAAAAAATGAATTCCAATTACCCGTTCACTGTGCATACATCCGTTGGCAATGGAAACAACCGGCAGCGAAGAGGTGTTGGTGGCGAGTATGGCTTGGGAATCGATATGTTTTTCAATTTCACGAAATAATTCCTGTTTTATTTCCAGCTTCTCAACTACCGCTTCAATTACGAGTCCGCAGCCGCTGAATCCTTCAACAGTCGTTGCTGTTGTAATTCTCGCCAGGAGCCCATCCGCTTCCGCCTTTTCTATCTTGTTCTTGTCAACCAGTTTTTTGGTACTGTCAGTTATCGCTTTAATTGCCTTGTCAAGGACCTGCTGATTCGTATCCATCAGCACAACATCGTGACCGGCTGAGGCAGCCACCTGGGCTATACCGCTGCCCATTGCACCTGCCCCTGCTACTCCTACTTTCATTTTCTTCATAACACGTATTTAGTTGCCTTTGAACTCCGGTTTTCTTTTTCCCAGAAAAGCATTTACTCCCTCATTATAATCATGTGTTTTGCCTGCAAGCGTCTGCAATTGCTCTTCCATTTCGAGTTGCTCTTCAAGCGTAGCACGCATGGAATTGTTTAGCGCCTGTTTGGTATAACCAAGTCCTTTGGTAGGAGCCTTAGCCAGATCAGCAGCACACTTACCGGTAATTTCAGCTAACTGATCATCGGCACAAACCTTATAAATCATTCCCATTTGAAGAGCCTGAGCGGATCCTATTTTATCACCAAGCATCATTAAGGCCGAGGCCCTTTGCATTCCTATCAGCCTGGGCAAAAAGTAGGTGCCGCCGCTATCGGGAATTAAACCGATTTTACTGAATGCCTGAATGAAAGAGGCAGACTCGGCAGCAAAAACAATATCACAGCTGAGCGCAATATTAGCACCGGCACCGGCAGCCACACCATTTACGGCGCAGACAACAGGCTTCATCAGGTTCCGGATTTTTAAGATGATGGGATTGTAATGGTCCCTGACTATTGACTGTAGAGCAGGTCCGTCGGTTGCCACTGCCTCAGCCAGATCCTGACCGGCAGAAAAGGCTCTTCCCTCCCCTGTCAATAGCACCGCTCTGATATCGTCACGCTTCGCACATTCGTCGAGTGCCGATTGCAGGGCAAGTGCCATTTCTTTGTTAAAACTGTTGAGGACCTCAGGGCGGTTAAGCCTTAGGAGTGCTACACCGGAAGTAACTTCAAAAATCAAGCTCATAAAAAAGTTTATTAAAATACGTGAGTAAACATCCTGTAATGATCGGTTCCTGTCAATGGCACTTAAATTCTTCGAATGGCTGGTGACAATTATCGCAATAATGCAACGCCTTACATGCAGTTGATCCAAAAGGACTGGTAAGTCGTGTATTTGCCGAATTGCAGAAAGGACAATGAACCAATTCGCGGACGCCGCTTAAGAGTGCTGCAAGATGTTGTTCGGTTGAACGGGCAGGTGGCGCAATTCCATATTCTTTAAGTTTCAATTTACCACTCTCCGAAATCCAGTCGGTGGTCCATGCAGGTGAATACACCAATCGCACATCAAAATCCGTAAATCCTTCTGACCTGAGCACATCCGCAATTTCGTCTGCAATGGTTCGCATTGCAGGACAACCTGTAAAAGTTGGAGTTATCTCAACAACCAGTTTTTCTTTTTCAAAACGGATATCCCGTAAAATTCCAAGGTCTTCAATTGTCAGCACCGGAATTTCGGGATCGCAGACACCTGAAACCACAGAACGAATCCGGCTGATATCTGTAGTGTTTGTTACCATTTGGCATCGGGGTACGACCTGGGAAGTGATTGCATTTCGGCCAGCACATAACCCAAATATTCGGTATGATTACCTGCCCTGCTCCCGCTTCTCATAAAATTATTTACAGCTGGAACAGTAATCTTTGCATCGGCCAGGGTTTTAAGAACAGTTGTTTCCCATACAGCTCGTAATGCATTGTGATCGGCACCTATTTTCGCTTTCTCCATCATTTGATCCACCTCATCTGCCATAAACAAATCATCAACGAAATTCCATAATTCGTTTACCGCCTCCTGAAGCCGCTGGTGACTCTCTTGGGTACCGTCGCCCAGACGAAGCACCCAATCGTTAAAATGACGTACATGATAGGCTACTTCCTTTATCGATTTAGCGGCAAATGCAGCCAGCTGTTTATCGGAGCTTGCACAAAGCTGCGTATAAAGGTGATAACTGTACACCGACAACAGAAACTGCCGTGCCACGGTCATTGCAAAATCCCCATTCGGTAATTCGGCAAGTAACACATTGCGGTACTGCCGTGCGTCACGAAAGTAGGCCAAATCATCTTCCGTTCTCGACTTGCCTTCAACCTGTGCTGCATATCCGTAAAGCATCCGGGCCTGACCGATAAGATCCAGTGCAATATTGGTAAGTGCAATATCTTCTTCAAGAATGGGAGCATGCCCGCACCACTCCGACATCCGCTGTCCGGAAATAAGTGATGTATCTCCGATTCTCAGACAGTATTCAACCAGCGCCTCTTTTTCATTCATAATTGTTCAACTTATTGATCAGGAAATCATTTTAACACCATCACTGGTTTTGTAAAAATTGGGATGTCGGTATACTTTGTCGTTTGACGGATCAAAGAAGGCCCCGCTGTCCTCGGGGGAAGAAGCTGTAATGGCTGTTGAGGGTACAACCCATATCGAAACCGCTTCATTGCGCCGGCTGTAAACATCGCGGGCATTCAGTAATGCCATCTCATTATCGGGTGCGCGGAGACTTCCCGCGTGTTCAAACGGCTGACCTGATTTAGGCTGAGTGAATACTTCATAAAGCAGCCACTGTGTATCGTTGTTATCGTTTTTTTCCATGAGTAATTAAAAATATGTAACCGGAGCGAATCAATTTTTATGTTTGGAAGCGTATGCTTCGGCGGCGCGTCTCACCCATGCACCTTCTTCATGCGCCTTGGTTCTGGCACGCAACCGCTCCTTATTGCAGGGTCCGTTTCCGGCTACTACAGCATTAAATTCTTCCCAGTTGATTTGTCCGAAATGATAATGTCTTGTTTTGGGATCCCATTTCAGATCAGGGTCAGGAATTGTTAAGCCAATTGCTTCGGCCTGCGGAACAGTGCGGTCGATAAAACGCTGACGTAAATCGTCGTTGGAATGCAGTTTAACTTTCCAGCGCATCAGTTCTTCACTGTTGGGAGAATTTTTGTCAGAAGGACCAAACATCATCAACGATGGCCACCACCACCTGTTCATGGCATCCTGGGCCATCTCTTTTTGTTCCTGCGTTCCACCCATCAGATAGGCCAAAATCTGGTACCCCTGCTTGTTGTGAAAATTTTCCTCTTTACAAATCCGGATCATCGCTCTTGAATACGGACCATAGGAACAGCGTGCGAGTGCGGTTTGGTTTACGATAGCAGCTCCGTCAACCAGCCAGCCTATTGCGCCAATATCGGCCCATGTAAGGGTGGGATAATTAAATATGGAAGAATATTTGGCTTTGCCGGTAAGTAACTGCTCCAGCATTGTTTCTCTGTTCACTCCGAGCGTTTCGGCCGCGCTGTATATATAGAGTCCGTGCCCTGCCTCATCCTGCACTTTTGCCAGCAGAATTGCTTTACGTGAAAGATTAGGTGCCCGGGTAATCCAGTTCCCTTCAGGAAGCATTCCAACCACCTCAGAATGTGCATGCTGTGACATCATCCGAACCAATTGCTTCCTGTACCTCTCGGGCATCCAATCCTTTGGTTCGATAACGATACCGGCATCTATCTTATCCTGAAATTCTTTTTCTAATTGCGCTTCAGACATATAATTCGTTTTTTAACCCTACAAATTTACCATTTCTGCGTCATTCTATCATGACAATTATCATTTGTAACAAGTGGTACATGCCGTCGGTTTGCTGTAACGGCCACCCGAAGCAAATATCGCATAGAAAGTTCATAAAGCACTGATTATTAAAGAGCAAGATACCCTTGGTCTCACTTTTTATTTCATATATTTGCAAATTCTGTAAAAAGAGCCCTACCAATTCACATTATGGCGTTATTCAATCACAGCAGCAGACTGTCCATGCGGCAGGTCGTTTTGCTGGTTCCGGTTCTCTTGTTTTTTAGCTCCTGTTTATCCCGCAAAGAGACCGACTATTTCCAACTTAAAGGGGATTCGGCTGCTACCTCATTAACAATACCTGCCGGATACGAACCTCCGGTTCAGCCGAATGACCTCCTTGAGATCAGAGTTACAAGTATAAATCCTGACGCCGCCAGTTTCTTTAACCCCGGAACAGAAACAGCAGGTGCAGCTACAAACGAGGGCACACAGTACCTGGTTGATAATAACGGAAATATTGAAATCCCGTTGGTAGGTGTTCTGAATGTTGCCGGCCAGACAACAACCGTCATCCGGGACACGTTGCGTTCGAAACTAGAAAAATATTTACAAAGCCCTACCGTAAATGTCTATTTCAAAACATACAAGATAACGGTGCTGGGCGAAGTGAAAATACCCGGAGTCTATTATATCAACAACGAAAAAGCTAATTTGCCGGAAGTGCTGGGGCTTGCAGGTGATATGACCATTTATGGCGACAGAGAACACGTCCTTATTATAAGGGAAGCCGATGGTAAAAAGAACTTTGGATATATTGATCTGACAACCCGGGAAGTTTTTACATCGCCCTATTATTTTTTAAGACCCAATGATATTGTTTACATAGCTGCCGGCAAAGGCCGGCTGGCAAGTTCCGACACCTTTTATCGAATTGCCCCGCTGCTTATCAGCTTCCTTACATTATTAACCCTGATTGCGGTCAGAATTGATGTTGCCAAATAACATCCAACAGCATGACAGAACAACCAACAGAAAGCCGGATGAGTGATGAGAGAAAAATTGATTATCAGTTTTTCTTTTACAAATTTTTCCTCAAGCACTGGTACCTCTATCTCATAAGTTTATCAATTGCGCTGCTGGGTGCCTATTATTATAACTGGTACACCACTCCCTTATACAGTGCCACCAGCACCATTTTGATTAACGACAACAAGAAAACTGGAAACGCGCAGGATCTGCTCGCTCAGATGAACAACCTTGACAATCAGGGAGGCATTGACAATGAGGTTGAGATGATCAAGTCGAGATCCATGATTTCAAAAACACTTCGCCGGCTCGACTTCGATGTAACCTATATGCTGGTGGGTAAAATCAAAAAGTCGGAATTGTATAAGCAGTCGCCCCTTTTGCTTCGGTACGATTCTCTCTCCTTTCTGATTTACGATCAGCCGATAAATGTTACTGTTACCGACAGCAACCACTATGAAATATCCTACACACTTAAAAACTCATCAGAAACGGTAACAGCCAACCATTTGTTTGATGAGTTGGTTGTGGATGACATGGGTAAATACAGGCTCGAGAAATCACAACGATTCAGCAATGCTGAATTTGGTGACCCGAACTATGAGAAGAGAGATTTTATGATTATCATCAACAATTTCGACAAATTGATTGATCAATACTCCAGAAATCTCAAAACCGAGTTTGTAAGTAAGCGTGCTACCGTTCTGCAGCTATCACTTCGCGATCCTGTTCCTCAGAAAGCAGGCGATTTTCTGAATATGCTGATGGGTGTTTATCTGCAAAGCGGTATTGATCAGAAAAACGAACTGGCATCAAACACCCTGACCTTTATCGACGATCAGTTAAAAACAATATCTGCCGACCTGGATGTATCCGAAAAAAATCTGGAACGCTTTAAAACCGAAAAAGGCATCACCGATATCAGTACCGAAGCACAAGCATTTCTTGGAAGTGTGAAATCGTATGATGATCGTATATCAGAAATCAATATTCAGGTTTCTTTTCTTACCTATCTTGAGCAGTATATTCAGGAAGACAGAGAAATCGGGAACATGTCACCTGCATCTCTCGGTATTGCCGATCCGCTGCTGGCCAAACTGGTAACTCAGCTTAACGACCTGCAAAGTCAGCGGAAAAGTCAGCTGAATTCAACAAAACCCGACAACCCGATTGTTGTTTCACTCGACATACAGATTCAGAATACCAAAGAAGATTTACTGGAGAATGTGAAATCCATTAAAGATGGCTTAAACGCATCCAAGGCGCAGGCCGAATCACAACTGGCACAAATTCAGGCCAAAATTAGAACGGTACCCGGTACACAGCGAGAACTTATAGGAATGGAACGCCAGGCCACCATTCGCCAGGGCTTGTACAATTACCTCCTGCAAAAGAAAGCCGAAACAGCCATCATGCTCGCTTCGACTATTTCCGATAACCGGGTTGTTGATACTGCACGTGCATCGTATAAACCGGTTACACCCGTACCCGCACAATCCTATACCTTCGCACTCCTGCTGGGATTATTTATTCCGATCTCCTTTTTACTGCTCAGAGAAAATCTGACAGATAAAATTAAAGATCTTAAAGAAATTGAAAATTTTATTACCATTCCTGTTCTTGGTATGGTCGGCTACAGCGACGAGAGCAGCAGCCTCGTAGTAGCCGACCGCCCCGAATCACAAATTGCTGAGGCATTCAGGTCTATCAGAACCAACATCCAGTATATTGCCTCGGAGGTAAAATGCAAAAAAATACTTGTCACTTCATCTACCACTTCGGAAGGGAAAAGCTTTTGCGCTTCAAATATATCTGCAGTTTACGCCATATCCGGTAAACACGTTCTGCTGGTAGGTGGCGACCTCAGAAAACCAAAAATGAATGATGAGTTTAATCTCAGTCACTCTTTAGGCATTTCCAATTACCTCATTGGTTCCTGTCAGCTGGATGAAGTTATTCAGCACAGCAGTGAGGTTCCAAATCTCGATATAATACTTTCGGGACCAAAGCCTCCTAACCCATCGGAACTGATAATGAGTGAACGGATGGAAAAATTCATGGCCGAACTGGAACAGCGGTATGATATAATTATTATTGATTCACCACCTGTAGGATTGGTCACCGACGGAATGCTCTTCAGCAAATTCGCGGACCTTACCTTATATGTAATCAGGCAGAATGTAACCAGAAGACAACACCTGGAGTTTATCAGAAACCTGAACCGTGAACAAAAACTTCCTCGTCTCGGTATTATTTTCAATGCGGTTAAAGCCAAATCCTTGTACTACGGATACGGCAATGGTTACGGATACGGGTACGGTTACTACGAAGAAGATCGCCAGAACAAGAAAAAAAAGAGAGTTTAACAGGCACTGCCCGCCGCGTAGATGCATTTTTTCAAAAAAAGACTCGACACTCAGAGTAAAGTACTCCTAAAAAACAGTTCCTGGGTATTTTTTTCCAACCTGTTCAGCACAGGGCTCGCGTTCCTGAGAGGCATTGTAATTGCAAGGGGACTTGGCGCTGAACTGTTCGGCATTTATACGGTGGCAGTTGCATTTATTGCTACTGTTCAGGAGATATTCAATTTAAATCTGGGGGCTGCTGTTATCCGCTTCGGGTCACAATATCTTTCGGCCGGCCGAAACGACAAAGTCGTATCCATACTTAAACTAAGCCTTATATCGTCGGCAATTGCATCTGCCGTTGCATTTATAGCCGTTGCCGTACTCACGGCACTCAAGTATGATTCATTTATCAAGCAACCGGGACTAACCTGGTTTGTGCTGTTGTACACTGTTGCAGCCTCATCCATCTTTTTTAACCAGGTAAGCCGTGGTGCGTTAAGGTTATTTTTTCGTTTTAAAACGAATGCCATCATTCAGATGATAATGGACATTGCAGAATTCGCACTCATTGTTTCTGCGCTGTTCTTTTACCCGGGTAATCTATCGGTATTTATGATTGCCATCATTGTTTCACGGTTTATTAACGGCGTGGTGCCAAACATTGCAGGTTTCAGGGAACTGGGTCCCCAACTCAGATCGAGTGCGGGAGCGGGTATTAAATTAATAAAAGACCAATTTTCTGAAATCCGGAAATTTGTCATCACCAACTCCATTACCAAAACATTACAGTCGCTTATAAACACCGGCGATGTTTTAATTCTGGGTGTTTTTACCTCCAGTCCTGTGCAGGCAGCCTATTACGCTGTCGGTAAAAAGCTCGCTTATTCACTGCTTACGCTTACCGATCCGCTTGTTACATCCATTTATCCGCAGCTGTGTAAGTTGCGGGACGAAAACAAGATTAAAGAAATAAGCAATATGCTGTTCCGGCTTACCGCGCTGGCGGCAATACCTTCGGCGCTGTTTCTGGTTATAGCGTTTAGTTTGGGCGACTGGATAATGAAAGTGGTTTTTGGTGCCGAATATGCCGCCGCGGGCCCTGTTTTTTCAATTCTCACTGCTGCAGCTTTGATAAATGCAGTGTTTTTCTGGATTCAACCGCTTTTACAGGCCATTGATCTTCTGGGAATGCGTTTACTTACCTATGCAACCGGCATTGTGATTGGATTAGGAGCCGCATTGTTTCTGGTACCGAGGTATGGGGCTGAAGGGATGGCTTTTGCTATTATTGCAATGAATTTGGTGATGCCTGCCATGTTCCTCTATTTTGCCATCAAAAAACTCCGGTCCGAATCCCTATTTCAACATGCATCAAACAAACCAGCTGATCATGCGGAAGAAGACTAAGCTGTCGAAGATTATACAAAACAGAGCTACCTGGTTTCTCCGTTCTCTGAACAGCAACAAAAGGGCTTTACCTGATTTTATCATTTTCGGTGCGGCAAAAGGCGGAACAACTTCATTATTCAATTATCTGGCTGCTCATCCGGATGTACTGCCGCCCATCAAAAAGGAAATACATTATTTCGACAGAAACTACCGGAAAGGAGATAACTGGTACCGGATGCACTTTCCCCTTAAACAGCAGCTCAATAAAAATGGCAGGCTTTGCATCACAGGTGAAGCTTCTCCCTATTATATTTCTCATCCGCTTGTGCCGGCACGCATCAAAAAACTGGTTCCGGACGTGAAACTGATTGCACTTCTGAGAAATCCGATCGACAGAGCACTGTCGAACTATCAGCACATGGTACGGCTGGGTATTGAAACCCAATCTCTTGAAAAAGCACTTGAGCTGGAAGAGAGCCGTATAGCTGGCGAACGCGACAAACTCATTCAGGACCCCTGCTATTACAGTTATAACCACCATCACTTTTCCTATATCAACAGGGGCATTTATCACAAAGAACTGGAACCATGGTTTGATATATTTCCCAGGGAACAATTGCTGATTAACAGCAGCGAACAATTTTATGAGGAACCCGATAAGGTATTTTCTTCAGTAGTACGTTTTATCGGGTTAAATGACTGGTCACCGGAACAGTTCAAAGCCTTCAATTCCGGCGGTGACTATGCCCCTATTTCACCTGAACTGCGAAAAAAATTACAGGACTTTTACCGGCCCCATAATGAAACGTTGTTTAAGATGCTCGGAACAAGGTTTCATTGGGACTAATGCGTAATATTGCCTGCTGAATGAAAAAATATATTTTCATAACCGGACATGGGCGATCGGGCACATCTTTTCTTACGGATCTGCTATCGGGGCACGAAGACATTTACGCAGGTCACGAATACATTGGCAACCGTGAATTCTGGCTGTTGAGCTGGTACCTTGGCGGCGATTACAATCAGGAATATCTGAAACGAGTAATGCACCATATTGAATCAACTATTACAGAAAAAACATTTATAGATGTTAACGGAAGATTACAGAACTGCGTTCCTGATTTATATACCGTTTTTGAACCGGCGACGGTTCTCCACCTTGTACGGGATCCGCGGAAGGTTGTCAGGTCGCTTTACATACGCCGCAACGATGCAAACGTTCATCTGATACCAAAAGCCAGGAACGAAATAGGTAACTGGCTCGATAACGATAAGTTTTATCAGGTTTGCTGGAACTGGGCAAGGACAACCAAACAACTTTATGATCTGGGAATTCCGTTAATACACTTTGAAAAAATAATCACCGACTTTGACTACTGCAAACAATCTGTTCTGGATGTTGCCGGAATACAAATGAACAAGGAACAGTGGTTAAAAATCAGTTCACAAAAGGTGAACCGGACTATGCCCCGCTGGTACCGTTACATTTATGCGCGGCTCAGAGGTAAAACGTTTGTTGAGGATCAACTGCCCGAGTTTAAAAACTGGACAAACCAACAGAAATCTGTATTTTTTGAAGTTTGCGGGCCTGTCATGGAGCTTGTTGGCTATTCAGCTGACTGAATTATGGGGAACTGACCGGCCCCAAACGCAATTTCTTTGCTAAATTGCACCCTGATCATCACTTGCAGTCAGTTTTTCTATGGCCCGTACCGCTAATCAGGCAATACTTGCCAGGTATTTCAACACCGGTCAATTCAATCGCCACGATCTTATTGTCGGAGGGTTATCGCCATCCCTACTATTTAAAAGGAATGCCTCCAGGGCCATTACCGTCTTTAACAACTCACATCCTCATCCCTCGACAGGAAATGCGCTGAGTTACTCTATTCCGCATTATAAAGGTTCGGTAAAGGCGGTAACCGATATCTCGGATTACCTGAAACAAACTGTTTCACCATTTTTAGTGGGTGCATATGTGCACGGGAGTCTGGCAACAGATGAAAACATCGGCTATAGCGATTTCGACGGATTACTGATTCTCAAAAATGAGCTGTTTAAAGATCCCGTTCAGCTTAAAAATGTTGCTGAACACATCAGTAAAACGTATTCGCTTATGATACAATTTGATCCGCTTCAGCATCACGGATGGTTTATATTGACTGAAAGCGATTTATCCGATTTCCCCAACTCCTACTTCCCTACAGTATTGTTCGATCACGCGGCCTCATTACTGGAACAGGGCACCTCATTAAAAATAAATACTGCACCTGCTCAGGCGGGCTTTTCGGGGCAGCTAAAGCGACTGGCTCACTCCGTAATCGGCAAACTGGACTCGGGTAAGGGTATGCAAAACATGTATACACTAAAAGGGATGCTGAGCGAATTTATGTTGCTCCCCTCCCTCTATCTGGAATGCAAAACCGGCCAGGGAGTGTTCAAAAAATACAGCTTCGAACAGGCTAAGTGCGATTTCCAGGAACATGAATGGAGTATTATGGATGAGGTCTCCGGAATTCGTTCAGGGTGGAATTACCATCCCTCATGGACCCTGAATGAGGTACCGGTTTGTGTGACTCCCCTACTCAAAAAAATTCAGGCGAGAAATGCCGGATCCATACCTGATACGATACTTAATACAATGGATGCTGCTTTTACGGACAGAATGCGTATTCTTGCAAAGCTGTTTATCGAAAGAAGCGTATGACGTACCGGTTTATTGATATGCCTGAGTTACAAGGAATTCAGGCCTATCAGGAGGCCATTCAAAAAATGGTACTCCATTTATCAGCACAGCCCGAAATCAAAGCCATTTACCGTATAGGAGGTGTTTCATCTCCCGGAATTTCCGATATCGATCTCTATGTGGTATTTCATGAGGGTTCAAGCTATCATGATAACCCGGTAAAAGGATTAACCAGAACAGACAGGTACCTTTTTACCCACAATCTTTTTGGTACTTCCGAGAAACTCGCCGTACAGATGGAACCTTTTACGTTTTTTGGTAAATACGAATTGATTTATGGCACTGATGTAGGGATGCTGTCGTTTACATTGCCTCCTGACCAAGTCCCGGAGCTTGAAAAACAGGTAGCACTCGAATACCTTGCCAAAGCATTCCTCAGCATTTGTTCGAATACAAATGCAGGTGTTATAAAAGTCCGGGGTCTGCTTTTGCACGCAAAAGCCCTTCTGCTTGACCTGAATTTACTTGGTGTAACAAGCGGCCCGCTGTATTCACTATTGCAGAAAATGCTGGAAATCCGTTCCAACTGGTTTACCAATGCGTCATCCCTGCAGGCTCTTTCGGAGACGATTGAGCCGTATAAACTACATTTGCAGCAATTGCTGCAGGAACAGATTACTATTAACAGGTTTTATATTGATTCCACGGTAAACAAGGAAGTGGCTAAAAATATGACGCTGCATAACGGCAGCAAGGTTGAAGTGAAAACACATGGCTTCAAAATCCCGGGGCTCTTAAATTCACGCATCAAGAAACTGCGAAGCATTCATAACCGGATCAGCCATATGGAATTGGTTATGCCATTAACCCATACCAATATTCCAACTGCAGTTGAAAAGAGATTTACGCTATTCAGAACGGCGGAGTCGTTAAATGCCAAAAACTTTCCTGCCTTTTTACCAACAGCTTACGGACTTCATCTTTTTAAACCTAACTGATAATGGCCATCCGTAACCTGGGAGCAATCATTGCCGATACTTTACGAAAGGATTTTATTGAAAAGTCATTTCACGAAAACAACCACACCGGTTACCTGCTTGACCTCGGGTGCGGGGTTAAACCCTTTTACGATTTGTACTCAAAGTATACCGACAAATCCATAGGTATTGATGTGGCTGCTTCACCTCACGGGACTAAAACCGCAGACATTGTTTACGACGGCAAAACCATTCCGTTTGAAGCAAATACTTTTGACACGGTTTTTTGTACCGAAGTGATGGAACATGTTCCTGAACCTGTCCGATTTATTTCTGAAATCCATCGTGTTTTGAAACCGGGAGGAAAACTCATTATGACAACACCATTTATGGTACCGCTGCACGAAGAACCCTTTGACTTTTTTCGTTACACCAAATACGGTATCAAACATTTGCTCGAGTCGGCAGGCATGCGGGATGTGTTGATCACCTCCTTTGGAGAATACTTTGGTGTTATCATTGCCTTTGCCATTCAACTTCATTTAAAAGCGTGGCGAATACTTTCCAACAAAACGGGAATGCGTTTCCTCTATTCTGTTTACAATCCATTTATCTTTTTCTTTATCGCATTGCCGCAGTACATCTATCTCTGGTACTTCAAGGCACCGGTATTAAAAAGATTAAAAAAATACCTCAGCTCTGCCTGCAGAGGTTATGGTTATACCGCCGTTAAAGGCTCGTAAGATGAAAAAAATGAAAGTCATACACTTCATCTGGTCGGCCAGCTTTGGCGGAATAGAAAAAGTTGTAATTGACTTGTGTAAAGCGCAGAAGGCTTCCGGCAACTGCGATCCTACTTTATTGATTGGCGCAAAGAAAGGATCCTTTATTGAAAAGATAGAAAAATCGGGTATCAGTTATTTGTTCGGTGGATTTAAAAGCGGCTCCGCTCTCTCTCCCCGTTTGTATAAAAACTTAAAATCGGTTATGCAGCAATACGACCTTATACACCTGCATACGTTTAATCCTCTGGTTTGTTTTGCTGCGGTAAAATCAGGTAAACCCATTCTCTATACCATTCACGGCAACTTCAATTTTGGCAGAAAGATGCGGTTGAACGATCATATTAATCAATACCTGAGGAAACTGTTTTTTAATCACTTTATTAACCATATCACATTTAATTCGGAATTCACCAAGTCAACTGCAATTAAACGTTACGGGCTTGACAACGTACCCTCCACCATAGTGTACAACGGAATACCTTTACCACCTGCAGATTTTACATCTCAAATAACAGGCTCCCCCAACCTGTTTGTTGTCGGAACATCTTCCCGTTTTGCGGGCTTTAAACGCATCGACAGACTCATTTCGGCCTTTGGCTTGTTTGCACAGGATAAGTCGGATGTAAAACTTATGCTTGTTGGTGATGGTGTGCTCAGAGCAGCACTTGAACAACAGGTAAAGGATTTGAACCTTTCAGATAAAACTGAATTTACGGGATACAGACCGGATGTCAGCAACTGTCAGTCAGCCATGAACGTGTGTGTGTTTCCCTCCAACAATGAACCTTTCGGATTGGTCGCAATAGAAACATTGTCATTGGGAAAGCCGACTATTATTTTTAATGATGGCGGAGGAATGAAAGAAATTTTATCAAAAGAGCTCCCTGATGATATTGTAAAGGATGTAAAAGATCTTGCTTTACGACTTGAATACTATTACCAACACCGTTATACCGAAGATACGTCACAAACAGCATTACGAAAGGAAATAGCATCACGCTACAGTGTCGAAAAAATGGAACAGCAGATGAATGCCGTATACAGTATCCTTTTAGCATCTTGAAAAACGTAGTCCTCATATCCAATATTCCCAATCCTTACAGGATACCGCTATTCAATGAGCTTTCGGCCCAATTGTCGGAATCAGGGTGGGACCTTACGGTTATATTCGGAGGAAAAGGGTATGATAGAAGGAAATTTATCCTTGATGAATCATCGATCAAATTCAAAGTGGTTTATCTTGAATCCCGATCGATTCAGGTTGGTAATGACAATGAAAAAACCACTTTTAACTACAAGGGATTATCAACGGTACTGAATACAATCAATCCTGAGGTGGTCATTACAAACGGATTTTCTCCGGCAACGGTAAAGGTATGGGCCGGTTCCTTTTTCAAAAAATACAAATACCTTATCTGGTCGGGAGCTATTATGGCCCCGGGCAGATTTGACTCCCTGCTGAGAAAAATGCAACGGAAACTGTTAATCAAAAGGGCTTCCGGATTTATTGTTTACGGATCAGCTGCCAAAGAATATCTGTTAACACTTGGAGCTGACGCTTCCACCATTTCCGTTGGAATCAATACTGTTGATACTACTTTTTTCAAAAAAGAGACAAACCGGATCAGACAAACTGTTACACCCGACATTAAAAAACACCTTACTTTTACCGGCTACCTGGTAAAGCGTAAAAAAGTTGAAGAATTACTTGCATGCATACAAATGCTTGGGAACAAGCGGCAAGACTTTGTGCTGGATATTATTGGTGATGGCGAGGACCGAAAACGGCTTGAGGCATACTGTGATGAAAACAAAATAAATCATCTGGTGAAATTCCATGGTTTCATTCAAAAAGAAGAGTTACCCGGATACATGGCTGTTTCTTCCGGTTTTCTCTTTCAGACCAACTTTGATATATGGGGCCTCGTTTTAAATGAGGCCATGGCGGCAGGCCTATGTGTGTTGTCATCGCCTAACGCAGGGGCTACGCGCGACCTTATTGCGGAGGGGATAACAGGATTTGTAGTTGACTTTTCCAATCACCAGCAGGCTGTCGATAAAATAAGCTGGCTGCTGGATCATCCTGCTGAGGCAGCTGCAATGGGAAAAAAAGGAGCGGAATACATCGATCTGCATGCTTCCCCGGAGGCCAGCGCCAAGGGATTTGCAGGGGCTATCACCGGGGCATGATCCTATTTCGTAATTTTGAAGCGTTATGCTGATGAGTTTTCGTCAATGGAGACGATGGTATTCGGGTCTTCACAGCTCGGTCAAATGGTTTATTGTCCTCGTGATTCTAAGACCGGTGATCGACAACTTCTATTACCTTAAAACGGTAAGCCCTTTTCTCTCCCCTCTTTATCTTGTCGGAGTCCTAACGCCGCTTTTAGCATTGTGGACCATTTTCAAAATTAAAAAACCCAATTATTCCAAACTCGATACGCTCGTTGGCTATTACTCA
>DASUFP010000103.1:0-7862 GCA_036274495.1 Bacteroidia bacterium | reverse complement strand
GGCTGCCAGATTATCATAATGTTCAATCTGAGTGGTGATACGGCTGCGCTTTAACCCAAGTGAGGTAACAAAAGAATCGGCAAACTGCTCCCAGTCAATCGAAGGATAAGCTGCATAGTGTGCATTAAAATTTCCCGTAGCGCCGCCAAATTTTGCCGGTACAGGAATCAGTAACAACTGGCTCAGCTGTACATCGAGCCGGTTTACAAATACGGCAATTTCCTTTCCCAGGCCGGTGGGTGATGCGGGTTGACCATGTGTACGGGCCAACAGGGGAATTTCACGCCATTGTACCGCAAGTGTAGCCAGAATATTACGCACCGATTGTAATTCAGGAATCAAAACGTCGTGTAAAGCCTCTTTAATTGAAAGGGGAATAGCTGTATTATTGATATCCTGTGAAGTGAGTCCGAAATGAATGAACTCGGCACATTCTTTCAGCTCTTCTCCCGCTGATTCTTTAATAAAATATTCAATAGCCTTTACATCGTGATTGGTGACTTGTTCAATTTTTTTTACCTGCTCGGCATACCCGGACTGAAATTCGGTGTATAATTTTTCCAGCGTTTTGACTGCAGAACCGTTCAGCTGTTTGAGTGCAGGCAGCGGAATAGCGGAAAGGGCAATAAAGTATTTTACTTCTACCAGGATACGGTACCGGATTAACGCCGACTCTGAAAAGTAGGGCGCAAGTGCTTCTGTTTGTTTACTGTAGCGGCCGTCGACGGGGGAAATAGCGTTCAGCGGTGATAGTGACATGACTGGGATTTGAGATGGCTAAGATACGCAACGTCATCGAATTGGCCTCCGGTTGGTGATGGCCGGCTATTTTACCAACTTTGTATACTCCAACCAACAGTAATATGAATAGGTTAACACATTTAATAATGGCCATTTTATTGCCGGTACCGGCCATCGCACAGAGTGCAGTTGATACATCGTTTACACCGGATCCTTCCCGCGCAGGAAGGGTTTATTTTGAAGTTAAGGATGCCTCCGGACAGGTTTTGAGTGCAGGAAAACTGTTTAAAGGGAAACCCGATGGGGTTATCAAAACCTATAATTCCAAAAACACAATTGTACTGGTTGAAGAATACAATGAAGGAGTACGGGATGGGATCGTATTAAAATGTGGCGCAAACGGCGCCATTGAAACGGAAGAAAATTACAGAGACGGAAAGTTGCAGGGCAATCGCATCTCCTACCGGTTTGGGGGTATAAAAAAGTTTGCAGAACACTATGATTCAGGAGTCCTTGAAGGTACAAGGACAGCTTATTACGATAACGGATATGTGCAGGAGGAGGCTAACTATCATTTGGGAAAACGGGAAGGTGTAACAAGGTGGTACAACCAAAGCGGTATACTTACTATTGAATATACCTACAAGGATGATGTATTAAATGGCCCTGCAAAAACATATCATTTTACAGGAGCAGTGAAACAACAGGGAACGTATGTTGATGATATGGAAGAGGGGGAATGGATTGACTACGATGTAACAGGCAAACGAATCGGTTCAACCGTTTATAAAAAAGGTACGGTTGTAAGCAAGGGTCTTTAACAACCCATTTTCTATCTATTTCAGGAAACAACCTATCCGAATTATCGTTTCCTCCAACCCCCAAGAAAAATTAATGTATTGATAACTAATAATATATAATTATTTAACAATGGAAACTTAGAAATCATTAAAAGTTTCCATAGTTTTGTGCCCTCATGAAAGAAATCAGTACCGAAGCAAGAATACTCGATGGAGCACTGGAGCTGTTCTACAAACACGGCATAAAGAGTATTACCATGGATGATGTAGCCAAGCATCTTGGAATGTCCAAGAAAACCATTTACAGGTTTTTCAGGGATAAAGATGAAATGGTAATGAAATGTTGTGACCGGGATTTGAATGATAGGGATTGTACATTCAGGGAAATCACCGGTAGCTCTGCCGATGCCATCGGCGAATTAATGGAGATGATGAAGCATACCTCAAGGATGTTTTCTCAAATGAATCCAAACCTGTTTTACGATATGCAGAAATATCACCCAAGCGTATGGAAACTATTCAGGGATTTTAAGGAAAAAAACATCCTCCGTATGGTTGAGGATAATCTCCGTAAGGGAATCAGTCAGGGTTTGTACCGGCGCGATATTAACATACCGGTAATTGCACGACTTCGGATTGAAGAAGTGGAAATGGGAATGAACCCTCAGTTGTTTCCCTCCGAATTGTTCCGGATTGCCGATGTCCAATTATCATTGTTCGACCATTTTATGCATGGTATCACCACATTAAAAGGACACAAACTGATCAACAAATACAAAGAAATTACTGAAGAAGAATAAATTTATGAAAATGAACATAACACATAGCGGTTTTTCAGTTGCGTTTCGCAATGCTCTGAAGCCTTTTCTGTTTGTAGTATTTATGCCGGTTATAGGAGCGGCTCAGTCGACCGGATACTCCTTTTCGCTTCAACAGGCAATTGACTATGCAATACAGAATCAGGTCTCTATTAAAAACGCCGAACTCGACCGGCAGATTTCTAAATCGAAAGTTGATGAATTAATCGGTGTTGGCCTGCCTCAGATTAATGGTAAAGCCGACATCAATCACTTTATTGAAATCCCGACTTCCTTTGTCCCCGGTGAATTTTTCGGCGGTTCAGCCGGAACCTATTTCCCGGTTCAGTTCGGGCAGCCATATACCTCTTCTGTAGGAGTCAGTGCTTCTCAGTTACTGTTTGACGGTTCTTATGTTGTGGGATTACAAGCCTCAAAAACATACACTGAACTGGCTGTAAAAAACCTCTCACAATCGAAAATAGAAACAGCCGCAGCTGTATCAAAGGCATATTACCTGGTGCTTGTAGCGCAGGAAAGGTTAAAACAACTCGAAAGTGATGTTGTGCGGTTAAAAAAACTATCAGACGATACCAAAGCCATGTATGAAAACGGTTTTGTCGAGAAAATTGATAACGACAGGGTAGAACTCAATTACAACCTGGTAGAAAATGCCCGGACAAACACCCAGCGGTTTTTAGAAAACAGTTACAACATTCTTAAATACCGTATGGGCATGGATCTGAAGACAAACCTCGAACTTACCGAAAAGATTACCGACTTTCAATTTGATCCAACTTTGTTGAAACGCGATTCAGTTGATTATACGGCACGGATCGAATACAGTATTCTTCAAACGCAGTACCGTTTGTCGGAATTGGATGTTAAGAAAAACAAATTCTCCCGTTTACCCACTTTTATGTTGTTTGGAAGTTATAGCGCAAATGCTTCCCGAAATGAATTTAACATTTTCCAATCGGGATACAAATGGTATCCTACAGCTATTGTTGGTGCTTCGGTATCGTTGCCTCTCTTTGGAGGTTTCCAAAAATATTCCCAAACAACACAAGCCAAATTGAATCAGCAGAAAGTGGAGAACGCTTTTTACCTGATGGAGCAGGGTATTAATCTCGAATATAACAATGCCATCACAACACTGAACAACTCAATTGACAAACTGAAAACACAGGAGAAAAACCGCGATCTCGCGAGAGATGTTACTCGTGTTTCAAAAATAAAGTACGATCAGGGAGTGGGATCCAATCTTGAAGTGGTAGACGCGGAAGCATCACTAAGGGAAGCGGAAACAAATTATTACACTGCACTCCTGGAAGCCATCATTGCAAAAATTGACCTTGACGTAGCTCTTGGCAATATTAAATACTAACCACCAAAAATTTAACCGTTATACATTAATTATGAAAAAGCTGATTGGAATTTTATCCGTAATTGTCATTTTTTCTTCCTGCGGAAGCAAATCTTCAAGTAAGGAAGACCAGCTGAAAGACCTGCTTCAACAACAGTCTGAATTGAATGATAAAATAAGAACACTTAAGTCGGAACTTAAAAAGTCAGACAACAGCTCAGTGTCGCTGGTTTCTGTTGAATCGTTCAAGCCAATGCCCTTTAAACACTTTGTTGAAGTCCAGGCGCGTGTCGATGGCGATGAGAGCGTAAACGTAAGCCCTCGTATACAGGGTACAGTTACCTCAATACAGGTGAAAGAAGGTGACCATGTGTCGAAGGGACAAATACTTGCTGTTCTTGATGACCAGATGGTCAGACAATCGCTGGCCGAGGTGCAAACACAATATGATTTTGCGAAAAACATATATGATAAACAAAAGAATTTGTGGGATCAGAAAATAGGCAGTGAAGTCCAGTACCTGACCGCCAAAAACAATAAAGAATCACTTGAAAAGAGGCTGGCATCGGTTAATGAACAACTTGATATGACAAGAATTAAGTCGCCAATTTCTGGAACGGTGGATAACGTTAACATTAAGGTTGGGCAAGCCGTAATGCCGGGTATGCAGGCTGTAACGGTCGTAAATCTTTCTGCTTTAAAAGTTAAAGGTGAAGTAGGTGAATCGTATGTTGGAAAAATAAATAAGGGCGATGAAGTTGTTCTTTACTTTCCTGATATGAATAAAGAAGTAAAAACTAAAGTAGGTTATGCAGCCAAAGTCATAAATACCCTCAACCGTACATTTAATGTTGAAGTTCCTTTACCGGGAGGTAATACAGGCTATTCGCCAAATATGATTGTTGTTATGAAGATTGTTGATTACCAGTCTGAAGAGGCAATGGTCATTCCTGTTGATCTGATTCAAAAATCAGGTGATGGCAAGTATATAATGGTAGCCAAAAAATCAGGAAATGTGTATCAGGCTCACAGGCAGATGGTGAAAACCGGTGAATCGTATAATGGCAAATCCGAAATTTTGGAGGGGCTTAGTGAGACAGATCAGGTTATAACTGTTGGTTACCGTGACCTGAATGAGGGAGAAGAGATAAAAATATAACAGCTGATCAGTTTCAGTAATTGTTCCTGCTCATTGCAGAGTACATAAGTGTAACATAAAAGTAAAGTGACTAACCAAAAGCATCCGTTTTTCATTTAATAGCATTACAATGATCGATAAATTCAAAGAATTCAAACCCTCCAGCTGGTCAATAGACAACCGGACAGCTATTTATGTACTTACAGTTTTCATTACGCTTACCGGACTGGTTGCCTATAACAAACTGCCAAAGGAGAACTTCCCCGACATTGTTGTTCCGCAAATTGTGGTTAACACGGTGTATCCGGGAACGGCACCTACCGATATGGAAAATCTGGTGACCAAGCCGCTCGAAAAGCAGATGAAATCCATTTCCGGTGTTAAAAAAATCACCAGCAACTCGCTTCAGGATTTCTCCAACATTATTGTTGAATTCAACACCGATGTTGATGTGGCTGTGGCCAAGCAAAAGGTGAAGGACGCCGTTGATAAGGCCGGCAATGATCTGCCAACCGATTTACCAAACGATCCCAATGTGCAGGATATTAACTTTTCTGATATTCCTATCATGTACATCAATATTGCCGGTGATTATGATTTGAGCAAGCTTAAAAAGTACGCCGACGATTTGCAGGACCGTATAGAAAGCTTAAAGGAAATTACTCGCGTTGACATGGTTGGTGCACTGGAACGGGAATTTCAGGTAAATGTTGACATGTATAAAGCCCAGGCCGCAAAGGTTTCATTCAGAGATATTGAAAACGCCATCGCTTATGAAAACCTCACCATATCCGGGGGAACGGTTGCGATGGATGGTATGAAACGGTCGGTAAGTGTTAAGGGTGAATTTAGCGATGTTGGTACGTTGGGCAATATTGTGGTGAATTCAACGGAAGGATCTCCTATTTACCTAAAAGATATTGCCGAGGTTAAAGACGGATTTAAAGACCAGGAAAGCTATGCTCGCTTGTACGATAAAAATGTAATTACCCTTAATGTGGTAAAACGAACTGGCGAAAACCTGATTGAAGCTTCTGATAAGATTACGGATATCATTGCCCAGATGCAAAAAAGCGAGTTTCCGCCGGATCTTAAAATTACCATTACCGGCGACCAGTCCGACAGGACACGCATTACCCTGCACGACCTTATAAACACTATAATAATTGGATTTATTCTGGTGACATTACTGCTCATGTTTTTTATGGGAGCCACCAATGCACTGTTTGTTGCGATGTCGGTTCCGCTCTCTATGTTTATCGCATTCCTGATAATGCCGACCATTGGATTTACCATGAATATGATTGTGCTCTTTTCATTTTTGCTGGCGTTGGGAATTGTAGTAGATGATGCCATTGTGGTAATTGAAAATACACACCGTATTTTTAACAACGGTGCAGTTAACATTAAAACAGCGGCCAAAACGGCAACCGGTGAAGTCTTTCTGCCCGTTTTGTCCGGCACTTTAACAACTCTTGCCCCTTTTATTCCGCTCGCTTTTTGGGATGGGGTTATCGGTGAATTTATGTTTTACCTGCCCATTACACTTATCATTACACTTTCAGCTTCTTTGTTGGTAGCCTATATTATCAATCCGGTGTTTGCGGTCGATTTCATGAAGCCCGATCATCTCAAGGCGGATAAAAATCAGCAGCGAAAGAGTATTAAAGTAACTTCTGTTTTATTGGGTGCCGTAGCGCTGATCTCCTATCTGGCAGGTTCACCGGGATTTGGCAATTTCGCCATAACACTGCTTGCCTTTATTATTTTATACAGGCTGTGGCTGGTGAATGTCATACAGAAGTTTCAGGATAAGGTATGGCCTGCTTTCCGGCAAAAATATCAGTCATTACTTGAGTGGGCACTGAAACGTCCGTGGGCTATGATTTGGGGTACCTTTGGGTTGTTTGTATTTTCCATTGTCTTCCTGATCATTCGCAATCCGGGATCACGCTTTTTCCCGCAGGCTGACCCTAACTTTATTTATGTGTACCTGACACTGCCTGTCGGAACCGACCAGTCTGTTACCGATTCGGTAACACAGGTGCTTGAAAAAAGGGTTGAAAACGTTTTTGGTAAAGATAACCCTATTGTATCCTCCATTATATCTAACGTGGCTATAGGTGTTACCGATCCGTCAGAAAACGACATGGCAAATTATCCCAACCGTAGTAAGGTGGCAGTTGCATTTGTTGAATATGGAAAACGAAAGGGTGTTTCAACCGCAGATTATCTTGGTAAAGTAAGGGAAGCCGTACAGGGAATACCCGGAGCTGAAATTTCTGTTGACCAGGAGCATGGCGGACCTCCGGTTGGAAAACCTGTTAACATCGAAATCAAAGGCGACGATTTCAATCAGCTTATTGATGTATCAAACGGACTAAAGCATTACCTCGATTCTATTCAGGTACCCGGTGTCGAAGAATTGAAATCAGATCTTCAGAACAATAAACCCGAAATAGTCTTCAACATTGACCGTGAACGGGCAAACAGGGAGGGCATTTCAACCGGACAGGTAGGAGGGGAGCTGAGGACGGCAATTTTTGGTAAGGAGGCATCAAAATTCCGCGATGCCAACGATGAATACGATATTACCGTAAGGCTGCTCAAAAACCAGCGGGAAAATATCGATCAGCTGCGCAACATGAAAATTACCTATCGCGATATGAGTAAAGGCGGAATGGTGAGACAGGTGCCGCTGTCGGCGTTTACCGATATTCAGTACTCCTCTACCTATGCAGGAATCAAGCGGAAGAATCAAAAACGCATGATAACCCTTTACAGTAATATCCTTAACGGTTTCAGCCCTAACGAAGTGGTAGCCCATGTGAAGGAGGCGGCAGGCGATTATCCGTTACCTGAAGGTGTCACTATTGATATGACAGGTGAGCAGGAAGAGCAGGCGGCAACCATGTCGTTTTTAGGATCGGCACTCTTAACTTCTCTCGGATTAATATTGCTTATTCTCGTTATACAGTTCAACTCAGTCAGTAAACCCCTGATTATTCTTACCGAAATTC
>DASUFP010000102.1:0-40781 GCA_036274495.1 Bacteroidia bacterium | reverse complement strand
ATACAAAACAGGCTTCAGAAACGCTCCAGGCGGGAGAAAAAGAAATTGCCTTCAATCTGGGCATTTTCATCACTGTCGGAGCCATGAATCGCATTTGCATCAATTGACTTGGCAAACAGGTTTCTTATGGTTCCCGGGGCTGCTTTTGCAGGATCAGTAGCGCCAATCAGGGTTCTAAAGTCTTCCACTGCATTAACTTTTTCAAGAATAGCGGCAACAATAGGGCCTGCCGACATATAGGAGACCAAATCTTTGTAAAAAGGTCTTTCACGGTGAATTTCGTAAAACTTTCCGGCTGTTTCCGGAGTTAACCGCACATATTTAAGTGCTACAATCCTGAAACCTGCTTTTATTATCTGGTCAAGAATTGCCCCAATATGCCCATTGGTAACGGCATCGGGCTTTATCATTGTAAAAGTTCTGTTGGTAGCCACAATTAGTAGTTTTTCGGAGCGCAAAGGTAACTCAAAATTTGATTGACTAATTAGCGTAAAAACAATTAAGTCGAACTAAAAACGGTTTAATTACTACTTTTGCCCCCCTTAGTATTATGATACCACAGTTTGATCCTGAATTCATTCAGCAAATAAAAGCTCTTCTGGGGCAACGCCGCAAAGTGTGTATAACTACCCATCACAGACCCGATGGTGATGCTATGGGCTCTTCGTTGGCACTTTATAACTATTTGAAAATCAATAATCACGACGTAAAAGTAGTAGTGCCCAGCAGTTATCCGGATTTTCTGGACTGGTTGCCGGGAAACGATGAGGTAGTCAATTCTGATAAACAGCCGGCAGCGAGCAAAACGTTGCTGGAAGAGGCTGAAGTACTTTTTTGTCTTGATTTTAATGCGATTTCCCGGGTTGAAAAGCTCGCACCGCCGGTTGCGGCTTCCAAAGCAGTAAAAATATTAATCGACCATCACCTGGATCCGGAAGCATTCTGCAGTTACACCTTTTCCTTTCCTACCTCCTGCGCCACATGTGAATTAATGTACTATTTTCTCAAGGCCATTGGGGGTAATCAAGTACTCAATGAATCAACCGCAACGTGTTTATACACCGGAATAATGACTGACACCGGTTCGTTCCGATTTGCCTCAATGACCGCTGATACGCACAGAATAATTGCAGAACTAATGACTGCCGGAGCAGCAAACTTCACAATACATGAAGCCATTTATGATAACTTTTCAGAACAGCGTACCCGGTTTCTCGGGTATTGTCTGAGTGAAAAATTAGTTGTTCTGCCGCAATACCGTACAGCCTATATCTCCATTAATCATGCAGAACTGGAAAAGTTCAACCATCAAACCGGAGATACTGAAGGCATAGTAAATTTTGCCCTTGGAATAAAAAATATACGTCTTGCAGGTTTTTTCTGTGAAAAAGACGGTCTTATTAAGATTTCCTTTCGTTCCAAGAACGGATTTTCAGTAAAGTCGCTTGCCGCAAATCATTTCAATGGAGGAGGGCATACCAATGCTGCCGGCGGCCGTTCATTTGATACCATGGAAGCAACCATTAACAAGTTTGTTGGTCTTTTAAAACAAATGGAAAAGGAATTAAACAGTTAATACCATACAGTAAAGAATGACAGCACAGCGAAGCAGGAAAGCACCACATGGCAAATATTGGTTTTTATTAATTGTTCTGGCAACAATTTTTATGAATGGAATTATCCTTATGATCCCTTCATGTGTGAATCCCGGAAAGCCCGACAAGCATGCGGAACCTCTACCTGATAAGGAGCAGCTTATGGAACATCAATCGGCAATTGTAGGGTACGAAAATGAGGACATTGAAAAATACATTAACCGTATGGGCTACCATATGGAAATGACCGGAACAGGTTTAAGGTACCAGATAGTAATGCATGGGAAAGGAACCAGCGAGCCCGTAGCCGGCGACTTAGTTGAAATGGCTTATAAGGTGTTTTTACTTGACGGAACACTTCTGTATTCATCGGATAGTCTTGGATTACTAAAATTTAAAGTTGATCAATCTGATATGGCATCAGGATTGCATGAGGGAGTAAAATTTATGAAGGAGGGCGATAAAGCGGTTTTCATTATGCCATCGCATCTTGCATATGGCTTGACCGGAGATGGTGGATTAATATCACATTATAAAGTTCTGGTTGTTGAATCGGAATTACTTTCACTTAAACACGAACAATGAAATCTCCAACTATTTTCACTGCTCTCATGGTTTTGACACTTGCGATTTCACAGATTGCATGTAATGTAAATGAGACAGGATTTAAAAAAACTGAAACAGGTTTAGAATACCGTTTGGTAGAAAAGGGTTCAGGAACAAATCAGCCTAAGATAGGAGATCTGATGATAATGGATATTCTTTACAAAACCGCGGGTGATTCGGTTCTGTTTGATTCGAAATCTAAATCCGATTCCTTTTCAGTAGCTTTGGTTCCGCCAACATTCACCGGCGGGGTTGAGGAGGGATTTGCAATGATGCATGTGGGCGATTCAATGCTTTTTAAAACAAGCGCTGATTCGGTGTTTCTCAAAACGTTTTTTCACCCTGCACTGCCGGAATACATCCAAAAAGGGAGTCAATTAACCTTCCAGGTCAGATTAAAGAAAATTATTTCCAAAAGAGTTGCAGATTCATTATCGCTGGCTCTTGATGTTCAGTTAAGATCGGAAGAATTTGACAGGATCGACATGTTTCTGAAAAAAGAGGACATGGATGTGACCCCCACAAAAAATGGAGTCTATATTAAAACGCTCAAAGCCGGAAAAGGTATATTTGCTGCAACCGGCGACAGTGTTTATGTGCTGTATAAAGGAATGACACTGGACGGAACCGTTTTTGATGAAGCCTCAGATCCGGCTAAACCACTAAAAATTGTTAATGGAATTGGTATGGTTATTCCCGGTTGGGATGAAGCTATCCCTTATTTGGCATTAGGGTCTAAAAGTAAGATTGTAGTCCCTTCTGATCTGGCTTACGGGGCAAAAGGATATGGCGGAATACCGGGATATACAACTCTGGTATTTGACATGGAAATACTAAAAATCATAAAAAAATCTAAATAATATTTTCTAATGAAAAAAATAGTTGTTTCCCTCATCATTATGGTGGCAACAGGCGTTATTTCCTGCGGTAAAAAAATAACCAACGCCGAAAAAAACGCGGCAGAAAATTCCAATACTACGGCAGTTCAGGCTGAAGCAACTCCAAAGCCTGAGTTTCCCGGTTATAAAACTTCCGGTAAAGATACTATCACCCTGCCAAGCGGACTTAAATATATCGTTGTTCAAGAGGGTACAGGATCCAGTCCTGCTGCTGGTTCTCAGGTAACGGTAAATTACAGTGGATACCTGACAGATGCCTCCAAATTTGATTCATCAATTGACAGGGGACAGCCATTTAGTTTTAAATTAGGAACCGGTATGGTTATCAAGGGTTGGGATGAGGGCATTGCCACTATGAAAAAAGGCGGTAAATCAAGATTGATTATTCCTTATAATCTTGCTTATGGAGAAGCTGGTTACCCACCAATAATTCCCCCCATGTCGACTTTGATATTCGATGTAGAACTTATCGACTTCAAATAAACTATCCGGCCTGAAAAATAAAAACTGAAGGCTTGTCCTTTAAGTCAGGCAGTGGTGTTTTTTTCCAATTTTTCACCTGCTTTGTCGAAATAAATTCGTCAGGTCCGGTAATATCAATGGCTACGCAGAGCCGTGTTTCAGGTAATAAAACGTTCAAAAAATCATTGAACAGCATTACGTTTCTGTATGGGGTTTCAATAAATAGCTGAGCTATTTTAAATTGTGAACTTGATTTCTCAAGAGCTTTAATACTAAGAATTCGTTTCTCCTTTTCTTTTGGAAGATATCCGTTAAAGCTAAAATGCTGTCCGCTCATTCCTGAAGCCGACAATGCGAGGAGGAGGGAGGAGGGTCCGGTAAGAGGCACTACCTTGATTTGCCTTTTATGTGCTTCCGCAACAAATTCAGCACCGGGATCGGCAATTGCCGGCATACCGGCTTCACTGAGGAGGCCTACATCATTTCCCTGAAAAACAGGTTCAAAATAGGTATTGAAATCAATTTTTAGAGCATGTTTATCGATTTCAATTACTGTAATTTCTGATTGCTTAATCCCGAGTATTTTCAAATATTTACGGGCCGACTTAGCATTTTCGGCAATAAAATAACGCAAAAGTCTGGTTTTGGAGAGGGCTGCTTCAGGAATGTGTCCGATATTGTTTGGATCACTTATGGGTACAGGTATCAGATAAAGAATGCCCGGCCTTGTATCAACATCATTCATGAATGAGGCAGTAATTTAGTTAACGCTTTTTGGCAACTCTCATTGAGCAGGTTAAAAACCCGTCGGAATTCAAGAACTCCGCCATAATAAGGATCCGGTATGTTTCGTATTTTATCCATTCCTGCAAAAACAGGTAAGAGGAATAGCTTATCTTTAAATTGGGCACCCCCATTATCTTTCAGTGACCTGAGTACTGATTCATCCATTGCAAAAATGTAATCAAAAGTATTATAATCACTTTTTGAAAACGGTCGGGAACATTGGTTGCTTATATCGATGCCATATTCATTTGCCACAGAAATTGCTCTTTCATCCGGGGGATCTCCCTCATGGTAGTTTGATATTCCGGCGGAATCTACATATCCCTGAACATTCAATTCCCTCATTTTTTCACGCATTATTGCCTCGGCAAGCGGAGACCTGCAGATGTTACCCAGACAAACCATCAAAATTTTCATTTCAGAAGCGGCTATAAAAAAGAAAAGTGAGCAGGAAACTGCTCACTTTTAATGTTATTGCTTGTTATTTTTCATGTACCTGAATCCTTTTTTGGATATCGGAAACATATGTTTTGAATTTTTTATCGGTTTCCATCAGGTTATTTACAGTCCTGCAAGCATGAAGTACTGTGGCATGATCTTTACCGCCGCAATGAATACCAATATTTGAAAGGGATGATTTAGTCAGATTTTTTGAAAAATACATGGCCAATTGCCTTGCCTGAACAACTTCCCGTTTCCTTGTTTTGGATTTCAGCACCTCCAATGGGAGATCAAAGTAATCACAAACTACTTTTTGAATGTAGTCTATTGAAATTTCATGAACAGTATTCTTGACAAACTTATCAATCATTTGTTTGGCAAGCTCCAGAGTAATAGGCTTCTTATTTAGAGAAGACTGGGCTATGATGCTGATCAGAGCTCCTTCGAGTTCCCGAACATTACTTGTAATACTCATGGCTACATACTCCGTGATCTCATTTGGCAGTTCAATTCCATCCATGTACATTTTCTTTTTCAGGATAGCAATTCTGGTCTCAAGATCAGCAGCCTGGAGGTCAGCAGAGAGTCCCCATTTAAACCGGGAGAGTAATCGTTGTTCCATACCCTGCAAATCAACAGGGGCTTTGTCGGAGGTAAGAATTATTTGCTTGTTATTCTGGTGCAGGTGATTGAAGATATGGAAGAAAACATCTTGTGTTTTTTCTTTGCCTGCAAGGAACTGAATATCGTCAATGATCAGTACATCGATCATTTGATAAAAATGAATAAAGTCGTTTTGAGAATTATTTTTAACGGCATCTACAAACTGGTGCATAAACCGGTCAGATGGTACATATAAAACCGTTTTATTTGGAAAGGCGTTCTTGATCTCGATACCAATGGCATGAGATAAATGGGTTTTGCCCAGACCAACACCACCATATATAAGGAGTGGGTTAAAGGAGGTTCCACCCGGTTTGCTTGCAACCGCAAAACCGGCTGAGCGGGCCAACCGATTGCAATCGCCTTCAACAAAATTTTCAAACGAGTAGGAAGGATTCAGTTGAGAATCGACGTCCAGTTTTTTAAGTCCCGGAATAATAAACGGATTCCGAATGGTCGAACTTATATCCAGCGGCATTGCAACCGAAGGATTTTTTAAACTGTTGCTTGCCTTTGCAGGAAATTTCACAGTGTAAGGCCGTGAGTCGTTGTAGGCATTTTCCATTACGATGGAATACTCTAAACGTCCTTGAGGACCGAGTTCATGTCGGATGGTCTTCTTAAGCAAATCAAGATAGTGTTCTTCAAGCCATTCGTAAACGAATTGGCTGGGGACTTCAATTGTCAGTATTTTTTCATCAAGTTTAACCGGTTTGATTGGCTCGAACCAGGTTTTAAAATTTTGAAGACTGACATTGTCTTTGATTAGCTTAAGACAGTTTTGCCAAACTTGTTCAACTGACTTTTGCATAATTATGAATGAGGGGTCGTGAATTGGGGGTTAAAAATAACTATTGGTTTTTGTCCGCTAAACAGATAGGCAAATTTTCTTGAAAAAAAAATAAAAAAAAAATTATTTTTCACTTGATTTTCTCATTTCTATACTGAGGAAAAGTTGAGTTGAATACCGGAGCCGCTATTTCTGAAATCCTTTTAGCTCCTACTCCGGAGTAATCGATTTCGTAAACCCCTTGATACACTTTTCCGCACGTTAAATTTCGTTTTTGTTTGTAACAGCCTCACCAATAAAGGTATGAGTTGACCCTACAAAAGATAATCCAATATTGCCGGCCAGATCAGCAAAATAAACGGCCTTTGTAGTTATGAATGAGATTTTGTACTTCCCTGACACCCAAACGCAACAACCTTATGAAGCGCTTCAAGGTAAACAGAATAGTACTTACCCCCAACACTGAGGGACAAGATACACAGAATTTTCATTGTAAACCCAAGCCTTCTTAATTACTCCCAAAACAATTAGCTTCAAAATTAACCACTACATATTATGGAGAAAATCACAGGCCACTTTCATGTGGTTTACTTAAACTCAAATAGTCCTGAGTATACATAAATTGTCATTCAATTCTTTTCCCCTTTTGGAAAGGTTTAACTTGAGCATTTCAAATAAGTGATTTCCAATAGTTGCTGATTAAGTATGACTTTAGCCAAAATCATAAAAGTTCGTTCTTCTTCCCTCTATTTCTTTAAATGCTGGTCTGCTGATTTCGGGACAACCTCAATCATTCTGTGATTTTGCCGGTTGGTGTAGGGTCAAAGCGTATTCCACCCTTATTGCAAGGGGAATAGTGCTGATGCCGTGATTATGAATCGTTTGTTAATTTAGCGCCTCCTTAACAGCTGAAGAATTGTTTACAACCGAGACCACATTGAGAGTCCGATATGGGGAAACCGACCGTATGGGATATGCCTATTATGGTAATTATGCACAGTATTTGGAGGTTGCCAGGGTAGAGGCTCTCAGGGAGTTGGGAATCACCTACAAACAAATGGAAGACGAAGGAATCATTTTACCGGTGCTGGATTTTTCCATAAAATACATCCGGCCTGCCTACTATGATGACCTGTTAACCGTTAAGACCACAATAGTTAAAATGCCGGAGGCAAGACTTTATTTTGAATACGAGATGTTCAATCAGGAAAAAACTTTATTGAATAAGGCCACAACCACCCTGGTGTTCCTGAACCGGTCAACCGGCAGGCCCTGCCAGGCCCCGGCTGATATTATTGCAGCTCTGAAACCATTTTTTAACTAGGTCATTAAAAGCACCTTATAAGCATTCACCATTGCTGAAATATCGTCCTTATGAACCTTTTCTTCGGGCGAATGGACATTTTCCTCAGGGGCTCCTAAGAAGCACCAGTCAAACGGATACGGAGATTTTTGCAATTCATTTCCGTCACTGCCACCGGCCGATTCGACATCTATCTGGTAATTGACCCCTCCGGATGCCAATTTGTTCTCGATCCATTTAAGGTAGGATTTTCTGGGTATTCCGGAGTCCCGCACCGAAAGTGCCACACCCTTTCCGGCGTGGACTCCTTCGGTAACCCAGGTAATATCGCAAATTACCGACCTGGTGAGATTATACTTTTGATAAAGGAATCCTGCGAGGTAAGCGGCTGATCCACCCCCATGTTCTTCATAAGTACTGAATACCAAAGCACCATCCCGGATACTTTCGGCCAGTTGAAGTGCTACCCAAACCCCCAGCCGGTTATCTATGCTACACGATTGAATATGTGATTCAGTCTCACGGAAATCCATAACAAAGGTCAGGTCAGTCCCTCTATCGATAATCCTATCAGCGTCTATCGCCAAATCACCGGTTTCTTTGTCAACCTTCAAAACCCCTTCAACCTTACCTTTAGAATCGTGTCCCCGAAGACGGAGGCCGGTTTCCAATTTTGGACCTCCGATGCGGATCAGCCTGTTGTTATATCCTACCGTGAAACCAACTGAGTCTATGTGTGCAAAAACAGCAAGTTCCGGTTTCCCGAAGACCAATATAACAGCATCCATAAAGTCACCACCTGAATAAACTGTTGGTTTTTGCAGCCATTTGTTACTCTCCCGGTCTACATAATTCAAAATGAATTTTGTCATTTCCGATTCATTCCCTGAAGGGGCATGAATGCTACAAAGCTGCTTGAGAAGGGTGAAGTTGTATTTTTTCATAATTCTGTCAGATCCACAATTCCTATAAAGGGATGCTCATTCAAAAAAAGTTGTTTTAAAGCCAAATAGTGTTCAGTTCCCATTTCGCAAACCGCTGCAGAAGGTATTTCTGCCTTATAATGTATAAGGGTACCTTTTCTGCTTTTAACTGCTTGTAAAACGACATCGGCAAAATCAATCGGAAAAGTAACCTTAAATTTCACAATCATTTCCTCGATTCTTTTACCGGCAAGATCAAGGGCCTCTCTGGCAGCAGTTTTATAAGCCTGCGTCAATCCCGGTATTCCCAATTGGGTTCCCCCGAAATAACGGACAACCACAACTATAACATTGGTAACCTGTGCTGATAAAATAGCTCCGTAAATTGGCTTTCCTGCAGAACCGGAGGGTTCCCTGTCATCGTTATACCTGAACTTATTTTGACCGGTACCAATACTAAATGCATAACAGTAATGAGAAGCCCTGGGATATTGTTTTTGAATTTCATTTAAATACTCCTTAAGAAGTTCTGCATTATTAAAAACATCTGCAATAGCAATAAACTTGCTCCCTTTTTCCTTGTATTCCGCTACCGAACGTTTCCCAATGGTTGTATAATGATGCTCCATTTCAAGTCATACAGAAACAATAAGTATTGCTGCCAGTGCCATTAGCGTACCGACAATCTTCGATAGTGTAAACTTTTCATTAAAGAACAACACTGCAGCCACAGCAGAAAAAATAACAACTCCTGTATTGACAATTGTAAATACCTGGCTGCTTTCAATTGCAGGGTTATCAAGGCATAGAATTAAAAAATAAAGCGATAAGTAATTGGAGATTCCCAATAGGATGCCACCCATAAGGTCATATACTGTAACCCGGTGCCCACGCCATAGAACTAAGTATAACATTCTTCCGAAGCCAAGAAGACCGGCGGAACCAAAAACATACATCATTATTATTCCATGGTTGCCGGGGTTCATAAAAAAGTGCTGCATTAATTTGATCAGACTGTCCACTATACCCGCACCAACAAAAAGGACTATCGGTAAATAAAAATCTTTTACTCTGAAAGCTTTTTTTTCCTGAAGCGTTGAGGGTTTCGTAACGAGATAAACTGCAGGGAATGCAAGAAACATCCCGATTCCTTTTATCAGGCTTATACTCTCGCTGTATAATATAATTCCTGCTGAAATCGGAATAACCATTGACATTTTAGAGGCAATGGAAGCAACCGATACCCCTGATCGTTGCGATGTAACCCCGGTGATGTAAAACACGGCTATAAACATAGTCCCGGTAATGAGTGCTACAGGTATAAATTGTTTCTCGGTCCATATAGCATCAAATTGCTTTCCGGAAAAATAAAAGGACAATGCTGCTGCCGTAAAATAATTGAAAACAATACCATTGAACGTAACCACTTTCATATTCGGGAAAAGACGCAGTATAACAAATAACAGAGCAGAAAAAAAGATACTCAGCGTCAGGTTGACTATTGGCATAAAATCACCCTTTATTTCTAAAAACCATTAATTTGTCTCCGTCAAAATTGAAGCACTCCGGAATTCCGGATGGCAAAGAGGGAGCGGCCACATTGCCTCCAATAACTTTTTCAGATCGAAAGACGCGGCATTCATCCCACAATCCTGATTTGAGAAAATAGGTGAGTGTTTCTGCACCACCTTCAACAAACACCGATACAATTTGATTTTCAAATAATTTTTCAAGGATGTAGTGTGTACGATCGGGTGATTTAGGAACTTTAATGTAACGGATATTCGTTTGTGACTCTTCTTTTATGGTATTTATAACCAGGGCCCGGCCCATTTTTCTGAAAAATTTGGAGGCCACTGGTACACTTAAGCCCGAATCAATCAAAATCCGAATTGGATCAGGCCCTTTCCAATATCGTACATTCAAGGCAGGATTATCGTTTATCACAGTTTTACAACCGACTAAAATGGCTTGTTCTTCTGAACGCCATTTATGAACCAGCGTTCGGGAAGTATCATTACTAATCCTAACCTGCTTTTTACCCTTCCCCTTATTTCCTATAAATCCATCAGCCGATTCGGCCCATTTCAAGATAACATACGGTCTTTTTTGTGTGTGAAAAGTGAAAAATCGTCTGTTAATATACCGGGCTTCCTTTTCCAATACTCCCACAGTAACTTTCACTCCTGCCTCTTTTAATGTCTTTATTCCTTTACCGGCAACCAGGGGATTGGGATCTGAAGTTGCGATAATCACATTTTTAATGCCACTTGAAATTATCAAACTTGTGCAGGGAGGGGTTTTTCCTGTGTGTGCGCAAGGTTCGAGTGAAACATAAAGGATTGAAAAGGGCAGCAACGACTTGTTTACCACCGAATCAACTGCATTCACCTCAGCATGGGCTTGTCCAAAAGCGCTATGATACCCCTCGCCAATGACTACCTCATTATGGACAATTACTGAACCTACCATAGGGTTTGGGTGCACAAAACCGCCTCCTTTCAGAGCCAGCTCAAGACACCGTTTCATATATAGCTCATGGTCCATTTTTGCAAATGTACCTTATTTTTTTACCGTATTTTAGACGCCTGATGGATCAAAGACAACTCTATCTTTTTTTGGAAAATCATCTGGCTGACCTTTATACTAAGGATGAGTTAAATCATCTTATCCGCCTGATAGGTACTGAACTGCCATCAAAATTCAATGAAAACGGGCAAGTTGATTCATCTCACGATCTGTTAATTAAATGGGTTGAAGAATTGAAGACCGGTAAGCCCATACAGTATGTAATCGGTAAGGCCTGGTTTATGGATATGGAACTCCTGGTGGGTCCCGATGTTCTTATTCCAAGACCTGAAACAGAGGAACTCGTTGAATTAATTGCTTCCAGAGAACAAAATCCGGGAATCATTCTGGACATAGGAACGGGGTCGGGTTGCATATCACTGGCACTTCAAAAGAGATTTCCGGCTACAGCCGTTTTTGGAACAGACATATCGGACAGGGCCCTCGAAATAGCGAAAATGAATGGGTCAAGATTGGGTTTGTCGGTGCAGTTTCTCAAAAATGATATTTTAACGGATTGGAAGGATTTACCTGATAGTGCGGATATTCTGGTAAGCAATCCTCCCTATATACCAGCCACTGAATCGGATAAGTTGAGTAAAAGCGTCACCTTTTTTGAGCCCGCCACAGCGTTGTTTGTACCCGATCAGGATCCATTATTGTTTTACAGGCACATTCATACTGCAGGAAGTAAACTAAAATCAGGTGGCAGGATCTATCTGGAAGTAAATCAGTATTTAGCTCAGGAAACAGCTGCCCTTTTTGCCAACCCGGCATTTTCTGATACAGACATTTTAACAGATATTAGCGGAAACCCCCGATTTGTAGTAACATCCAAATGTTAGTAACCGAAAGCCGGGTGTCGGGCACTTTGTTTGCCATGTAAGTATATTTGCTTTTCTCGAATCTGAATTTTGCTTATGAATAAGACTTTCCTGTCCCTTTTCCTTTCTCTGCTAAGTGTAATTGCTTTTCAAATGGCGTTTGGCCAGGCATCCGTTGATAGTACTTCCCAGCAGGAAATGCGCAAGGCACAGCTCAGAATTTATGAAAAGCAGTTTAAAGAATACTCTGCCAGCAATAAAAACAGCCTGGCACTTGAGGTGTTACAGCGTTTCGGACAGCTAAACACAGCTAAATTATTGGAGGATAAGGCGAATATGCTGAATGAGTTGAATGAAAAATTTATTGCCTCCAGTAAAGAGAGGAAAACCAAATTAAACCAAATACGAAATGAGACCGGATCACTTGAAACCGAAATCGCCTCTCTTGAATCTGCTAACGCTTCGATGGCAGCCCGTTATCTTATTTTCTTCATTATTCTTATTGCTGCAATAACGCTGACGCTTATATGGAGAAAACGGGTTTTTAGTACTCTGGTAAGCCGTCTTGAATTATCAGATCGTCTCAAAAACCAGTTTATAGGGTTACATGAGGCAGGTCTTCAAAATGAAAAAAAATTAGCAGCACAACTCCGGATTGTTTCAGATGCAAATGAGGAATTACTGAAAAATGCCGATTTCTTTAATAAGATTATTGAAGACAAAAATCATCCGGAAAATAAAAGTATTCGTCAATTGATGACCGATTTGCGTCAAACCGGCAGAATAGCATTGACAAACGGCAATACAAGTGATACTGAAGAACCTGTTAAAACCAATTTGAATAATCTTATAGAAGATATTTCAGCTCTTGTTCTTGTGCAAAATGAACAAAATGATGCTGCCGCAACTCCTGAAATCAGCCTTGATCTGGAAGATATTTTGCCGGAAGTGGAAATTTACCCTGATGCCTTTCGAAAATCAGTATTGTGTTTGTATTCAAATGCTCTTGAGTCGGTAAGAAAAAAAAGCAGTGAATCACCCGAGGGGTATCAGCCTAAAATTTCAATAACCACCAGGAAGCTGCCGCGTTTTGTACAAGTCCGCATTCGTAACAATGGCGATTACACATTTGAACCGGTTAATAAAAGAGATTTTGATTTTGATGATGCCGGAACGGGTCAGCAGACGCAACTGAACGCGGAGATGGCGGCAAAAATAATTACCGAGCAGCACAATGGGGAATTACTTTATGAATCAGGTAACGGTACACATTCAGACGCTATTATCCGGTTACAAATACACGCTTTACATTAACTTTTGATATGTATATTAAACGTTTTTTTTCGGCCATTATTCTGATTGTTTTACCTGTATGGGTTTTGGCCCAAACATCGGAAGTACTTGTTGTTACTCGTGAGAGTATCAATAAGGCAACAAAAGCCGACGACCTCTACCATTTACGAATGAATCTTAATCAGCATTCAAAAAAAAGTGATTTATCGGAACAGGAATGGGGTGATTTAGGTGAGTGTTACCGATTATTATCCGGAGGATTTGCCAGATTTAATCACTATAAAAATGCGGTGGAGGCCTATGGCACCTATCTGAATATTGCAGCTGAAAGAATAAATAACAGAAGGGATTTTGAAGTTGATTCATTACAAAAGGCACAAGCCGCAGTAAGCAGGAAGGAATTAACTGAAACAGCAGATCTCGAACGATCCAAACAAAAACTCATTGAAAGGAGGAATAAACTTGAAACAGTTCAGCAAAACTACTTTACATGGGGTGCTGTAGGTGCAGTAGCGGTTTTATCATTTTTCTTTATTTCTCTTGTTAAAATCAATAAGAAAATAATTGCCACAAATAATCAATTAGGCAATACAGTAAGTGAAGTTCGATCGCTTTTTGATTCCTCCCTGACAGATAAGCTAAAACAGGGAATTCCTGATTACCTGAAACAGTACATTTCCAGGACTTCCGAAACCATACGACAATTAAATGCGCCAACCGGTAATCAGGGAACTGCAAAATCCCTGAGCGGAAATGAAAGTTTCAGAAACAGTTTGAAATTGGCTCTTGATAAGTTTGAAGAAGCAGCTAAGTTATTCAGGTAGTTGCTGCTCAACCAGCAGGATGTGTGCCAGATGGTGGTTACAATGCCAAGCATAAAGGGCCAGGGCTTCATACAAACTCACCAGCCGGCCATGTTCAGGATGCATAAAACTTCTTTTGAAATCATTTTCTGACATTCCTTCCAGCAAGCAAACCCATCTGGCATGCAACACCCCCAGAAAGCTGATTGCAGAATGAACGGGGAAACAGTTACCATCAGGCAATCTTACCCATTTATCTTCCAGATAGGCTTTAATCACCGGTTCCTCCTCGGTGAGGGCAAGTTTAAAGCGCACTAAACTGTTCAAATGACTGTCGCCAAGGTGGTGAACCACCTGCCTGACCGTCCAGCCGTCTTTTCTATAGGGAGTATCGAGCATTTTAGGGCTATACGACTGAATTGTCTGTTCCAGGGTCTCAGGGAAGTTCCGTATGGTACCGATCCAAATGGGAATCATTTCGGGATTAAACTCTTTGGGAGGTTCAAACCTTCCTACCGGAAACCTTAGTTTTGCATCACTCATAGGTTCAATTTTTTCAAAAATATTGAATCTTGCTTTGATTAGTGGCCGAAACATTCAGGTTACAGTCACATCTTTGGGGTAATTTTATACTTTTGACGCCCCCTGTTACCCATGAAAAAGGAAGCTGCTGCCCAACGAATCAAAGTACTTTCAGAGGCCATTGAGCGCCATAACCGGCTCTACTATGTTGAAGCAAAGCCTGAAATAAGTGATTTTGACTTTGATAAACTGCTGGATGAACTTATCCAACTTGAAAATGCATTCCCCGATCTGAAATCCCCTGATTCACCATCACAGCGGGTTGGCGGGACAATTACCAAAGAGTTTGAAACGGTAGTACATAAGTATCCGATGTTATCCCTCGGCAACACTTATTCGAGGGAAGAACTGACCGATTTTGATGAGCGTGTTCGCAAAGCGATAGGGGATACATTCGAATATATCTGCGAATTAAAATTTGACGGTGTAGCAATTGGCCTGAATTATTCGCAAGGCAGGCTCATTCGAGCTGTTACAAGAGGAGACGGAGTTCAGGGTGATGATGTTACTGCTAATGTAAAAACAATCAGAAGTATTCCACTGCAACTTGAAAAAAGCGATTTTCCATCTGAGTTTGAAATCAGAGGTGAAATTTTCATGCCCAGAACTGTATTTAACAAACTGAATGAAGAACTCCGGGAGCAGTTAGATGAAGATGGGTATAACGAAGAAGAGATAGAATTAAGATTGTTGAAGAATCCACGGAATGCTGCAGCAGGAACCATAAAAATGCAGGATTCAAAAGCAGTTGCGAAGAGAAAACTCGACTGTATTTTGTACTTTTTGCTGGGAGATAATCTGCCGTTTAAAACACATTACCAGTGCCTGAAGCAGGCTCGTAAATGGGGCTTCAAAACATCCGATTATATGGTGAAGACTGAAACACTTGAAGGTGTTTTTGAATATATTGATGAATGGAAAGAAGCACGTCACAAGCTTCCTTACGATACCGACGGGGTAGTGATTAAAGTAAATGATTTTAGCCAGCAACGAGAGTTGGGTTTCACAGCTAAAAGTCCCCGATGGGCCATTGCATATAAATATCCGGCTGAATCGGCGGAAACCAAACTGCTTTCGGTAACCTATCAGGTTGGACGAACAGGAGCCATTACTCCCGTCGCAAACTTACACCCTGTTCAATTATCCGGTACAACCGTAAGGAGAGCTTCTTTACATAATTCGGATCAGATTGAAAAACTAGATTTGCATACAAACGATTATGTGTATGTGGAAAAAGGAGGAGAAATTATTCCAAAAATCACCGGAGTAAATCTTAAAAAACGAGAACCCGGAGCAAGGAAGGTTAAGTATATATCTACATGTCCTGAATGTGGAACGCCCCTGGTTCGGAAGGAGGGAGAGGCCGTCCATTATTGTCCCAATGAAATGGCGTGTCCCCCTCAGATAAAAGGGAAGATAGAACATTTTATTTCCCGTAAAGCAATGAACATTGATAGTCTTGGGGAAGGGAAAGTGGAATTACTTTATGATAACGGATTGATTCGAGACGCTGCTGATTTATATTCATTGACCTACGACCAATTAATAGGTACTGAAAAGATTATTGAAGAGGATGGCAGTAAGTCCAAAAAAATAAGTCTGCAGGATAAATCCGTAAAAAAAATTCTCGCAGGCATTGAAGCTTCCAAGTCGGCCCCATTCCACAAGGTACTTTATGCGATGGGAATCCGGTATGTTGGTGAAACGGTTGCAAAAAAACTTGCCGGATATTTTGGAAGTATGGAAGCCATAGAAAGTGCAGGGGAGCAGGCCCTGACAGAGGCTCCGGAAGTAGGTGATAAAATAGCCGCCTCGCTTATCGACTATTTTAACGATTCAAAAAACAGGGAATTTATTCGCCGGTTGAAGGCCACCGGCCTTAACATGGTGTCGGAGAACAATGCAGCGGATGTGATCTCAGATAAACTTAAGGGTAAATCGTTTGTCGTATCCGGGGTTTTCTCTAAATTTACTCGGGACGAACTAAAGGCATTGATTGAATCACACGGAGGAAAAGTTCAGAGCGGTGTTTCATCCAAGACCGATTACCTGGTTGCAGGTGATGAAAGCGGACCGAGTAAGGTTAAAAAAGCTGAAAAACTGAATATTCCTGTTATTTCTGAAATGGAATTCTTGAAACTAATTGCATAATGGCCGGAAATCATTTCAAAACCAGTGTTGCCAGATTCCTGATGCATCGTGAACTCAACAAGATTCACAGGAGTGGTGAAGTAGTTTCCTATAAAGATGCCGATTCCATAGGGATTCTTTATGATGCTACTGCAGAAGGAGATTATGAGCTCATAAAGGAGCTGGTAAGAAGAATGCGTTCCGAAGGAAAAGATGTTGTTGCTCTGGGATATTTTAACAGAAAAGAGCTTCCAAATACCAGGTTTATGAAACTCGGGCTTGATTTTTTTACCCGAAAGGCGCTGAACTGGAAAATGAAACCCGGGAACGGAATCGTAAATAATTTTATGCATAAAGGATTTGATATTCTTATTTGCCTTAATCTGAATTCAAGTATACCTTTACGGTATGTGGCTGCCCATACAAAGGCACGTTTTAAAATCGGGAAATATGATACCCGGACTCCACATGTTTTTGATATTTTCATCAAAACGGAAGAGCGTTATGAACTGAAAGATATGATTTATCAGATTGAACATTATTTAACTCTCATCAGAAATGACCAATACCAGAAAGCTTAAAGGTACCGGTGTGGCAATTACCACACCTTTTCATAAAGACGGCAATGTAAATTTTAAGTGTTTCGGTAAACTCATTGAACACCTCATAAAAGGTAAGGTCGATTACCTTGTTCCACTGGGAACTACCGGAGAGTCGGTTACGCTAACTAAGGATGAGCGGGTGGCAATCCTTGACTTTGTTGTTGAAACAGTTGCCAAAAGAGTGCCGGTTGTGGTAGGAATTGGAGGCAACAACACCCGCGAGGTGGTAAATAGTCTCAGCGACTTCGACCTTACAGGAGTTGACGCAATTTTATCCGTTACTCCCTATTACAGTAAACCATCACAACGGGGGCTGATTCAGCATTACAAGGCCTTTTGCAATGAGGCGCCGGTTCCGGTAATCTTGTATAATGTGCCGGGAAGAACAGGGGTCAACATGAGTGCAGAGACAACGCTTACGCTTGCCTCCGACGTTCAAAACATTATCGGGATAAAAGAGGCATCGGGTAATTTTGAACAGATCATGACCATCATCAGAGATAAACCGGAAGGATTCCTGGTGATTTCAGGTGACGACCTGATAACGTTGCCGCTTATAGCTGCAGGAGCTGACGGGGTAATTTCGGTGGTAGCAAACGGGTATCCAAAAGAGTTTTCTGAAATGGTACGGCTTGCACAGAAAGGAAGTATGGAGAAAGCACGGGAATTGCATTACAATTTAACCGAAATCACGAATTTATTATTTGCGGAGGGTAGCCCCGGAGGAATTAAATCATTGCTCCAGTATCTGGGTATTTGCGATGATTATATGCGATTGCCATTGGCCGGAATCAGTAAAGCGCTTCAGAATAAAATTGCCGCTGCCGCCGACAAAATAAAAGGGTAGTAGGATCAGCCCTTTTGAAGGTCGAAGACTGTGATTTCAGGTAAAATTCCAACCCTGCCGGGATAACCGATAAATCCCAGTCCCCGGTTTACATATAAATGCTGATCATTTTCAGAATATAAATCGGCCCATTCTTTATACATATACTGGACCGGGCTCCATCTAAACCCGGGAATATCAACACCGAACTGAAACCCATGGGTATGACCCGACAAGGTCAGCTGAATTTTTGGATATTGATTCAGTACCTCGGCTCTCCAGTGAGAAGGATCGTGTGACAAGAGTACATTGAAAGAGCTGAATTCAGCCCCTTCAACCGCTTTTGAGAGATTACCATACCTTGCGAAATTCATACGTGCGCTCCAGTTTTGAACCCCAAACAGCGTAATGCGGTCTCCGTTTTTTTCAATATACCGATGCTCGTCCAGCAAAATATCCCAACCCATTTCACCATGAGATCTGATCAATGCTTGCAGGTTCTCTTCTTTAGAGGCCTTATCAGGCCATCTGTAATAATCACCATAGTCGTGGTTGCCTAATATCGAAAAAACACCGTATGGTGCTTTTAAACCCGATAATATGCTCTTGTAAGGCATCAGTTCATGGTGCAGGTCATTTACCAGATCACCGGTAAAAAAGATTACATCCGGCTTCAGCTCATTTACCATGCGTACAGCTTTGGCAAGCGGCTCCCCATCCATAAAACTGCCCGTATGAATGTCACTCAGCTGAACAATCCGGAATCGCTCAAACGAATCGGGGAGTCCCGCAACCTTAAAGGGTATTTTTCGAGTCTGATAAGCATACTTTCCTTTGATCATCCCTATAATCAGGGCAACAAACGGGACCGCTCCTGAAAAGGCACCCAGTTTTACTAAAAACTCATATCGCGATACACCTGGCGATACACCTGCTGTTGGTGCGGATGATTCATCAAAAAATTTTGCGGCAACCCATCTGAACACTCTGAATACGTCATCAATAACCAGAAACAGGACTATGAACAACTTTGAGAAATACGAAATAAAAATGAGCGCAAAACTATAGGTCCTTATTGCCTTTGGCCATTCATGCCAGTCGACAAACAACCCTGTCAAAATAACTGTCACACTTAATACAGTAACAGTCCAGTAAACAATTGAGAAGATGCGGAAAAGGGCAGGAGCCGTATTTCTGAACAATAAGCGGCAGCCCTGGAATACATAAACATCAATTGCCAACAATATGGCCAGAATAATAAGTGTACGAAAGATCATAAACTTTTAATTGAAATAGTTTAAGGGAAAAGCCTGTTTATTAACCACTTATTATTGACTAATGTATATGACAACCGGTCGTGCAACCTGTTAGGGCGTCCTTGCCAGAACTCGAAGTAATGGGGAACAATCAAAAACCCTCCCCAATTTGGAGGTCGGGGAATCGCAGTTCCTTCGAACTGCTTTGACAGTTCCGCCACTTTTTGATCTAATTCGTCACGCGATGAAAGGACTTCGCTTTGTTGTGATGCCCATGCCCCGATTTGGCTTTCACGGGGTCTGGTTGCAAAATAGGCATCTGAAACTGCAGGGTCTAATTTGCGTGTTACTCCTTCAATCCTGATCTGCTTTTCGAGTTCATGCCAAAAAAAGTTGATTGCAGCCTTGGGAACCTGTTCCAGGTCTCTCCCTTTACTACTGCCATAATTGGTATAAAACACAAATCCATCCTCATTGAAATCACGCAATAGCACTACTCTAGAAGAGGGATTTCCGTTTTCCGACACAGTTGATAATACCATTGCATGGGGCTCGAAAGTTCCTGAATCCAAGGCATGACTAAACCAATTTGAGAATTGAATCACCGGATTCTCTTCTGCATTAGAAATATCGAGCCTGTCAGTGTTGTAATCAGTTCTGCTTCCTTTAATATAATTGTGAACGTGTTTCATAGGGCAATTGCCACAAAATTAGGGATAAAATAACTCTATCTTGCATTTACATAACATGCTGTATAGTAGTTATATAACTCATTTAGAGGACTGTTCAGCACCTCAATCGTCGGTGAATTGTCATAATTGTATTTGAACCTTACCGGCAACCTGTCACCCCTATTCGCTTTGGCATGTTTTTAGCCTTTGGTTTTGTCACAGCGCCAATAATGTAATAAAACAAGCTCTATTCGCTTAACATTGTTGATACCGGGCGTAAAAGTGAGATACAAAAACACAAAAAAGCCATGAAGCATCAAGAACCAAAACCAAACCAGGGCACCTTACTGGTGTCGGAACCATTCTTGGCTGACAACACCTTCAAAAGGTCTGTTATCCTCTTAAGTGAGCACGACGATTCCGGGACACTTGGGTTCATCCTCAATAAACCTACAGACGTCAAAGTACATGATGCCCTTGAGGACTTTCCGGAATTTGATTCTAACCTCTTTTTCGGTGGGCCGGTTGAAACCGATTCGCTTTTTTATATCCACACTATAGGCTTAAAGCTAAGCGGAGCAAGGGAAATAGCATCAGGAATTTATTGGGGAGGAAGCTTTGAGCAATTAAAACTGATGATAGCTGCCAGGGAAATCAAATCCAATCAGATCCGGTTTTATGCAGGGTACTCAGGATGGGACCCCAAGCAATTAGACCATGAATTGGAAGAGCATTCCTGGATGGTGTCGCAAGGCTCAAGACAATTCACCTTTTACGATGACCCCAAGTGTTTGTGGAGTCAGGTACTCAAGAGCATGGGATCGGAATATGCCGTGTTGGCGAACTTCCCTGAAGATCCAAACTGGAATTAATAAAAAACCGTTACACACAAAGGGCTCCTTCGGGGGCCCTTTTCATTGAAGGTAAGGCGTATCTTTGAAGGATGAATGCAAAGGTGTTGGAAGCTGAGGCGTTTTTCCGGACTGTAATTCCCAATAATGCTCCCCTGATTGATGCCAGGAGCGAGAGCGAATACCAAAAGGCACATATTCCGGGTGCGGTGAACCTGCCGATTTTAACCAACGAAGAGCGCCGGGAAGTCGGAATCATTTATAAACAACAAGGTCGTCAGGCAGCCGTATTAAAAGGGTTTGAGCTTGTTGGTCCACGCTTTAGTTCAATAATTGCCTCCGCTGTTAAACAGTTTGAAACGAGAAACGTATTTATATACTGCTGGAGGGGCGGAATGCGCAGTTCAATACTTGGGTGGCTGCTTACTATGGCCGGCTTTAAAGTTACCCTGCTGAACGGCGGATACAAATCATTCAGAAATCTGATACTGGAATCATTCAGTTTACCACGAAATGTTATGGTGATAGGAGGAAAGACAGGGAGTGGGAAAACAGAGATTCTTCAAAGACTAAAGGAATCAGGAGAACAGGTATTGGATCTCGAAGGGTTAGCACATCACAAAGGTTCAGCATTTGGCGCATTAGGTCAGTTACCGCAACCATCGAATGAGCAATTTGAAAACCTGATCGGTTCACAATGGCTTCAGTTTGATTCCGGAAGCCGTATCTGGATAGAAAACGAGAGCAGGAACATAGGTTCCTGCACATTACCTGCACCTGTTTTCATGCGCATTCGCGATTCAATCCTGGTTGAAGTTCATGTTCCCGTAGCATCACGAAAAGAAAGAATTAAAAATGAATACGGCATCTTTTCAACGGAAGAACTCTCCGAAGCCACTAAAAAAATCGGAAAGCGACTCGGGCCGCTTAAGTTAAAAGAAGCTTTGTCTTACCTTGAAGAGGGTAATTTCGATCAATGGCTCGATATCGTTTTGGCATACTATGACAAACTGTATTCGTATGGAACGGATCAGAGAAAGCCTGAACTTGTCGTGAAAGTTGATTCCGATTCCGGTGATCCGCTGATTATAGCCAACCAGTTAAAAGAACTTAAATTCCAGTACGCAACAACCAATGAACAAAAATGAAACGTTTTCGTCAGCCGATACGGTGCGATTAACCCAATACAGCCATGGGGCAGGATGTGGGTGTAAAATCGCTCCCTCTGTTTTAAGCGAAATTCTTTCCACTAACGAACAGGCTCCCGGGTTTGAAAATTTACTGGTAGGTAACAATAGCAGAGATGATGCGGCAGTATGGGATTTGAAAAACGGAGAAGCCCTCATAAGTACCACCGATTTTTTTATGCCTATCGTTGATGACCCTTTTGATTTCGGAAGGATTGCTGCAACCAATGCCATCAGCGATGTGTATGCTATGGGTGGAAGACCCGTTATGGCGATTGCAGTTTTGGGATGGCCTGTTGACAAACTGCCTCCCGAAATAGCAGGCAGGGTCATTTCAGGAGGCAAGAAGGCTTGCGCAGATGCAGGTATACCCTTAGCCGGTGGTCACAGTATCGACTCTCCTGAACCTATTTTTGGTTTGGCAGTCAACGGACTGGTTAAAACGGCTCACCTGAAGAGAAATGATACCGGTAAAGCCGGAGATGTTCTGTTTATTACCAAAAAACTGGGAATCGGCATCCTTTCCACTGCTTCCAAAAAAGGGCTTATTTCTGAGGGAGATCTTAATTTGGCTGTTTCCAGCATGACCACTCTCAATACCATTGGCAGTGACCTCGGGTCTATGTCAGGAGTTACCGCCTTAACCGATGTTACCGGATTTGGATTGCTGGGCCATCTAACAGAAATGGCAGAAGGAAGCGGTTTGCAGGCAGAGCTATATTTCAATTCTGTTCCGGTATTTGAGGAAATACACCATTATCTTGATAAAAATTGTATTCCGGGAGGTACCAACAGAAACTGGAACAGCTATGGCAAAAAGGTCAGCCCAATGAACGATCGAACCAGGTATATACTGGCAGATCCTCAAACAAGCGGGGGTTTATTGGTTTCGGTGCGACCGGATGCAGTAGAGTCGTTTCAGACTTTAATTAAAAGTGCAGGTTTACCGGATTTTGTTTGTGTACCAATTGGAAAGCTGACTAACCAGAAAAGCAACTACCTGATTACCGTTATTGAGTAACAAATTGCCCGTCACGCATAATCAGTTTCCGATCAGCCATTTCAGCAAAACCTTCATTGTGGGTAACAATCACAAAGGTTTGTCCAAGTTTTTCCCGCAATAAAAAGAAAAGGTGATGTAATTCATCTGCATTTGCTGAATCAAGATTTCCTGAAGGTTCATCAGCCAAAACTACCGCCGGTTCATTCATAAGGGCCCGTGCAACAGCCACACGCTGCTGTTCTCCTCCCGATAATTCTCCCGGTTTGTGGGTCGAACGGTTTTCAATTCCCAACAGTGAGAGGAGTTCCATTCCACGCTGACTGCATTTTTCCATGGAACTGCCTGAAATCAGCGCAGGCATACAGGTATTTTCCAGGGCTGTAAATTCGGGAAGGAGGTAGTGAAACTGAAAAATAAAACCAATGTTTTTATTGCGAAACAAAGCCAGTTTATTTCCGTTGAGTTTGCCTATAACATTTCCTGCAAGTTTCAATTGACCGGTGTCAGCTTTGTCAAGGGTTCCCAATATTTGCAAGAGAGTAGTCTTGCCGGCACCCGAGGCCCCCACAATAGAGACTATTTCTGACCGTTTTACCGCAATATCTATGGAATTAAGAACCTTGAGATTGCCGTATGATTTGGATATGCCTGTGGCTTCAATTATCACATGGCAAATATAGGATAACAGGATGACCTGCTGAAACACCCCGGGCTTTGTATATTTGCTGCACTTTTATCCAAAAGAACACTTGAATTTTCAACTCATAACTGAATCTCCCTCGTGGATGATTATCATTTGTCTGGCCGCGGGGCTCCTGACATCAGTTGTGCTTTACCGGAAAGACAAATCGCTTGCGGAGGTAAAAGGGTGGGTATTGGCACTGATGGCCGTTTTCAGGTTTCTGGTGGTATTTTTTCTGTCGTTTCTGCTGCTGGCACCATTGGTCCGGACCATATTCAAGGAAACTGAAAAGCCCCTCTTACTTTTTGTTCAGGATGGTTCTTCATCGGTTACAGGTAATACCGATTCTGCCACATTTGTCCCAGCATATGGTAGCTCACTGAATAAACTCATATCCGGGTTATCCAATGCTTTTGAAGTAAGGAGTTTTACCATTGGTGACCATGTAAGGGAGGGACTTGATTTAAGCTTTCATGACAAACAAACGGACCTTTCGGCAGTTGTTTCAGAACTAAAAGCCCGTTTTGCCGGACGTAATACCGGCGCAGTAATACTTGCCAGTGATGGGCTGTACAATACGGGAAGCAATCCTTTATACGCCTATGAGCAGTTACATGTACCGGTTTATACTATTGGAATGGGGGATACTACTGTTCGAAAAGATCTCCTGATTGCGAATTTAAGATATAACAGAACCACCTATAAAGGAAACATTTTTCCTGTAGAAATTACCCTCGACGCCCGGCAATGTGCAGGACAAACCGTTAATTTAAGTGTCTTTAAAGGGACTGAAAAGATTTATGGTGCACCGGTTACCATCAGGTCTCAGCGTTTTAATGCCCTGATACCTGTTTATCTTGAAGCAAACAGTGCCGGGGTACAACGTTATACCGTTTCTGTTTCAAAAGTTGATGGTGAAATAAATTATTCAAACAACGAGGCGGGATTTTATATTGATGTTACCGACAGCCGTCAAAAAATACTGATACTGGCTAATGCGCCACATCCGGACATAGCTTTCATGGCTGATATTCTGGAAAGATCCAGAAGTTATGATGTACAAACCGATCTTATTACAACTTTCAAGGACGACATTACGAAATACAACCTGGTAATTTTGCATCAGTTACCCGGGTCTAACGGAACAGCCCGGCAAATAACAGAAACCTGCAGGAAGGTAGGTATTCCTCTCTGGTACATTTTGGGATCACAAACATCCGTGACTGCATTCAACACGTTGCAGCCGGGTATAGTTATTAACGACAACCGTGGCAATACCGGAGAGGTGCAGGCGCAACCTTCAGCCGATTTTTCGGTGTTCGGTGTTTCAGAAGGTGATTTACAAACCATAGCCCAGTTTCCTCCTCTTATTGCACCCTTCGGTACTTATTCGGCCCAGTCCGACGTAAATACTTTGCTATATCAACGAGTCGGTCAGGTACGAACAACAATGCCGCTGTTAAGCTATCTGAATGCGGCAAACCACAAAACTGCTTTTCTTTGCGGTGAAGGTATCTGGAAATGGGGCCTTTCAGAATTTGAATCTACCGGTACAAAAAATGCCTCTTCAGGAATTATTTTAAAGACAGTTCAATTCCTGACTGCCGGTAAAAAAACAACACCATTCAGGGTATACATGAAAAATGACTACCCCGAAAACGAACAGGTGGTGGCAGATGCTGAGTTGTATAATGAAACAGGGGAATTAGTGAATGAGCCGGAAGCCTCAATAGTATTTCAAAACGATGACGGCCGAAAATTCAATTATGTTTTTGCCAGAGACAATAAAGCTTACACACTCAATGCAGGATTCCTTCCTGAAGGCAAGTACAGTTTTACAGCTTCCGTTTTATCAGGAACAAAAAGCCTTACCGAATCGGGCATTTTTACCATTAGTCCCGTTATTGCCGAGCAGGCCGAAACAGTTGCTAATCACCAGTTGCTGCAAACACTTTCTGTCAAAACCGGAGGATTGCTGTTTAATTCGAACGAGATAGGTGCACTGGCCGATAGCCTCTTATCCAAAAACGATATTCGTCCTGTTGAATATACTAGAAAAAAACTGGATGATTTGATTAATCTGAAGTGGATTTGCTTTGTACTTGCCGGATTGCTCACTTTAGAATGGGTCCTGCGCAAAAGGTCCGGGACCTATTGAGTGAAGCCTTTATGCAAAACGATTCAGGTCACAATCAGAATCGATATTTCCCTGTTCCAAAATTGCATTTGCAAGTTGAGCTCCATAAAAAGGAGCCAGCATCACTCCTTTACTTCCAAGCCCGTTAAACAAGGCTAAACGGGGATAGCTTTGATGAAATCCGATGGCCGGTCTCCTGTCAACCGTGGCAGGACGGATACCCGCTGCATGCCCTGTAATTTCAAACGGCACCCTGATGGTTTTTGCAATCCAGTTTGTGATTAGTTCTCTGGCTTCTGTTGTTTTATCCGTATTGAGATTGGTCCAATCGTATGTAGCACCTGCTCGAAATTTCCCATTCCCCAGAGGTAAAATAAAATTACCCGACTGAATAATCCTATCCTCGTTCAACTCAGGGGCATAAAATTCAAATAATTCGCCTTTAACCGGTTTAAATTGAACAAATCGGAACAGATCGGAAAAGGCAACACCCTCACAAAAAACCACCCGGTCAAATTTTTTGTTTTCCCATTGCAAGGACTTGCTGTTTCCCGATACAGTTTGCCAGTCTACGAATCCAGACTGATACGATCCTATTTGCATTAATTTTTCCCGGCATCCATTCAGGAAAGCGTTTGTATCAAGGTACCCGCATTGTTTTAAAATCACACCTCCGAAAGGACTGTTCAGCGAATCATCAATTTCTGCCTCTGAAATAAAAGCCCCGATGTAATGTGGGTATCCCGGATCTTCAGACCGTACATACCAATCGTTTCTTGAGGAGGCTGAAGCAAACAATTGGAGACTATCTTTCCTGTAAAATGAGTTGATACCAGTTTGTGTAGCTATCCAATCGTAAAATTCAAAAGCGAAGGGTACTACATTATCAGCATTGGCAGTTTTAACCATTCTGCGACCGGTAACCGGTCTTAGAATACCTGCCGCAATTCGGGATGAGATCAACTCTTGACCCTGATCAACAACAAGTACATCAACACCCTTTCTCAACAATGAAAAAGCAAGAATAGAACCTGCAAGACCTTGTCCTGCAATCAAAATTCTCATTGCGTCAGGGTCTTTTACCTGAATAAGAGACGACTGCTATTTTTTTACCGTCAGGACTGACGGCTAACCGGTAAAACAAACCTATTTCAGATTGCAAATCAGCCATAAGTTTCCAATTTCCTTCTGAAGCTGTGTACCTGTACAATTTTCCCTGATGACCTCCCAGTAATTCTCCGTCAGGCGTAAAGGCAAAATCAGCTGTTTCAAAAAGCCGCGGAGCAAAAACTGCTGTTTCACCGGAATGGGTATCGAATTTTTTAAGCACAAACCCGCTATCTTCAGGAACAGTAAAAAGCAGATCACTTGTGGATGGAATTTTAAGTAATGTCCTTCCGACATTGCCTGCAACCAGACGGGAAGTGTTTGATTTCACATTGCAGAGGTATAAATCCATTTTGCCGTTCAAACAAGCCATGGCAACAACCGAATCGGAAAGCCAGCAATAGTACGCAACGCTATCGTTGCTTCCCGACAAAAGTTTCGCAGATGAATCGGTTATCGAATAGCTGTATAACCGCTGAAAATGGTCATTGTCGATTCGCACCACTGAAATTTGATCGCTTTTAGAGGTGAGTTTTGGTGAAAATTCACTTTCCCGAGAATGGCTGAGGTGTCTTGACTTGCCTGTGGCTATTTCGTAAACCATCAGATCTGTCTGGTTGGTATCGGTGGCAGAAACATAATATATTTTATGGCTGTCCGCACTAAACTCCGGTTGATTGTCATACCCTTCGTGACGGGTAATATTAATTGGTTTGGATATTCTGTATCCTGATTGTTGAGGAGCAATGTCAAAAAGAAAGATATCTGTTGAAAGTGATTGACCGAAGGCCGGCAACAGTGCGATTAGTGCAAGAGCCGTGCAAAGAATTGTTTTTTTCATATGCTGCCGATTATTAAGGCCTGATTTTCCTGGTAATTTCCTGTGAAGCATCTCCGGCTCCGAAAGGGATTAAAGTATCTAAAGTTTGAGGGGTAATTGAATCACGGAAGTGTACTATTAACCTAATGCCGGATTCAGTATTCAGCTTAGTGGATTCAATTTTAACAGGAAAATCGGGCAAAATGATATTTCGTGTCAGCGTTTTGTGAAACACTCCAAATTCTTTTGTAATCTTAAAAACAGGTGAATTGTTATTAAAATTAAATCCATTTTGTTGTTCCATCAAATATACATTTTCATACAAATTGTATTTGTGAGGACTTATCGCATTCGGATTACCTGCAGTAATAATACCAATTACCATCGACGGATTAAAAAAAAAGAGCAGGGCTGAGGAGAGAAAAGCGCCGGAATATATTTTTGCAATCAGGGGAAATGACTTTCGTAAAACCACACCCGCCATTACGATTCCTGTACAAAAGAAAGAGAGCAGGAAATAGTTAGCAGGAGTGGGGTTAGAAATGGATGTTTTCAAACCACCCGAAAAAAAGAACAACAGGAGCATCAAAATGTGGACAGTGGCCCACACAATTAATCCGGTTGTATTTATTTTCCTGTAAAAGAAAGAAAGCAGCAGTGAAGCGGCTAAGGAAACAAGGTAACATGCAGTGGCTGCAATAAATAACACCTTATCCATTACTTTCTTCTGGAATCCAGTAATTCTTCAAGTCCGGCCAGCTCGTCGCGTAACCTGGCTGCCTCCAGGAAGTCAAGGGCTTTAGCTGCTTTTTCCATGCTTCTCCGGGTAGTAGTAATTGTTTTAGCCAGTTCTTCAATTCCCATATAGGCCAAAACCGGGTCAGCCGCCAGATTGGTATTGTCATTTTCGACATAATATTTTTCCTGTCCCGGGCGGGAATTTACAACGGAACTTTGACTCATAATATCAGCCTTTGATTTAGCCAGCGATCGGGGAGTAATACCGTTATCTTCGTTATACTTCAGTTGCTTTTCGCGTCGTCTGTTGGTTTCATCAATGGTAGCCCTCATTGAATCGGTAATTCTATCGGCATACATAAGAACACGACCATTGATATTTCGAGCTGCTCTGCCGGCAGTTTGGGTCAGCGAACGGTGTGAGCGCAGAAAACCTTCTTTGTCTGCATCCAATATGGCAACCAGAGCTACTTCCGGAAGATCGAGTCCTTCCCTAAGCAGGTTGATGCCAATAAGCACGTCAAAAAGACCCAGCCGCAAATCTCTCAAAATTTCAACTCTGTCAAGGGTCTCCACTTCAGAATGAATATACCGGCATTTAATTGACAGTTTGGTCATGTATTTTGCCAGTTCTTCAGCCATCCTTTTTGTCAATGTGGTAACCAGTATCCTTTCCTGCCGTTTTACAGCCTCATTTATTTCTTCGAGCAAATCATCCACCTGGTTCAGACAGGGTCGCACTTCTATAACCGGGTCCAGCAGGCCGGTGGGCCTGATCACCTGCTCAACCAATACCCCTTCACTTTGCGCAATTTCATATTCAGCCGGTGTAGCACTCACATAAATTATCTGCTTGTAAAGACTCTCAAATTCTTCGAATTTTAGCGGCCGGTTGTCCAGTGCCGCAGGCAGGCGGAAACCATATTCAACCAGGTTCACCTTTCTCGACCGGTCACCACCATACATCGCTTTTATCTGAGGAAGTGTAACATGGCTCTCATCAATCACCATAAGGAAATCTTCAGGGAAATAATCAAGTAAACAGAAGGGTCTTGACCCGGGAACACGACCATCAAAGTACCTCGAATAATTTTCAATGCCCGAACAGTATCCCAGCTCCCGTATCATTTCAAGGTCATAGGTAACTCTGTCTTCCAATCGTTTTGCTTCAAGAGCGCGACCGGTCTCTTTCATATATTCGACCTGTTTCACCATATCCTCCTGAATTTCCCATATGGCAGCCAGTTGCCTGTCGGGATCGGTTACGAAAATGTTGGCAGGAAAAATGGCAATGTTATCATGTACCTCCAGCCTTTTTCCGGTGACCGAATCAATTGTCTCCAGCGATTCAATCTCGTCGCCAAAGAAAACTATTCTGTAAGCCAGATCAGAATAGGCGGGATAAACATCGACCGTATCGCCGGTTACACGGAATGTTCCTCTTTTAAAATCAGCGACGGCTCTTGAATAAAGCGCCTGAACCAGGGAGTGAAGAAACTTGTTTCTCGAAATTTTTAATCCGGTAGTTAACCGAACAATCCCTTTAGTAAAGTCGGCAGGGTTACCAATACCATAAATACATGAAACAGACGAGACAACAATGATATCCCTGCGACCGCTCAGCAAAGAGGAAGTGGTACTTAACCTGAGCTTTTCTATTTCTTCGTTTATCGATAAATCCTTTTCGATGTAGGTATTTGAAGAAGGTAAATAAGCTTCAGGCTGGTAATAATCGTAATAGGATACAAAAAACTCTACTGCGTTCTTTGGGAAAAATTGTTTGAATTCACCATATAACTGAGCCGCAAGTGTCTTGTTATGGCTTAAAATCAACGTTGGCTTAGCTGTTTGGGCTATTACATTGGCTACCGTAAATGTTTTACCCGAACCGGTAACTCCAAGCAGCGTTTGGGCCATATCGCCCCTCATCACTCCTTCGGTAAGCTGTTTTATGGCATCGGGTTGATCTCCTGTAGGGAGAAACTCTGAGGTAAGCTGAAATTCCATACTTCTGATTGCAAGCTATCAAGCATCCCAACAGACAGATTGTGCGGAGGGATTAAACTTTTTTAATAACACCCGGTGATCCTTTCAACTGGCTGACTTTCCTTGAAATCACAAAAAAGAACGTAAGCATTAATAAGAAATAGGCTCCAAAAACCCAGGTATAAAAATGCGACCACCCTGTAATACAATTCTCAATACAATAAATAAACATAAATGAAATAAAAGAAAAGACAAGGTAAGTAATTGCTACTTTTCGGTCGCTGAGTCCAAGGTAGGCGAGGCAATGCGTGGTGTGGTCTTTCCCGCCTACAAAAGGAGAACTTCCTCTGGAGATTCGATTTACCACAACTACTGTTGTATCAATAATTGGGAGAATAAAAGCCAGTAATGCAATGATAAGCTGTCTTGCAGGAGCGATGTCTCCGACACGGTAATGATCATTCCAGAAATACATGATTCCGATGGCGGCAAGAAATGCACCTAAAAACTGGCTACCGGTATCACCCATATACATTCGGGAAGGGTTCCAGTTGTAATACAAGAAACTCAATAAAGCCGAAAAGACTCCGACAAGTATAATCAGGTGCATACTTTCAAAATCACGATTTACCAGAATGAGCATAATGGCGGTAAATACCACTCCAATAGAAACAATTCCGGTAATACCATCCATGTTATCAAGCATATTAATGGAATTCATTATGCCAACAACCCAAAAGATAGTCAACAAGTAGTTGAGTTCCTGCATTTCAAACAAGTTAATATAAATGCCGGTAGCTACCAATGAAACTCCGCACATAACCTGAACGGCAAACTTCAATAACGGACGCGTATCATATGCGTCATCAGCCAAGCCGATTATAAAGCTAAGGGCCATGGAAAGGAGCAGTCCTATGAATGAGGTGTTATAAAACACATGACTCGGACTAAAAAAGACAGAGTAACAGGCAACAGAAAGCAGGAATGAAATATAAAACGACAACCCGCCTACTGAAGGTTTCGACAAGGTTCCCCAACGTATTATAGTACCATCGTGATTATTGCGAATTCCCAATGTTCTGAAAAACCTCAAAAAAAGGCCGTTAATCAAAAACGCAAATACAACAGAACATAAAAAGTACGAAGTATAAATAATCAAATAGTAGTTTTCCCTGATAAACGATTCCATCCCTTTGATAGTGAACTGAGTGCCTTACAAAAATAAGAATTATAGTCCACAATTTTCACCTTAAATATCAAAAGGGTGATATAAAATCTTCAAAATGGTTCAACCTAAGGTCCTTATCAGAGACCACCGGGTTCGTTATGCCCCAGTCGATACCGAGAACTTTATCGTTGTAAAGCAGGCCGGCCTCCGACTTAGGGTTGTAGGGACGGGTGCACTTGTATAAAAAAATGGTGTTGTTTTCCAGAGCAGCAAAACCATGTGCAAAACCGGAAGGAATCCAAAGCATAGAGCCATTATCGGCACTCAGTTCTATTGAAAATACACGGCCATAAGAGGGACTGGATTTTCTGATGTCAACAGCAACGTCTAATGCTTTCCCATGAACCACCCGAACCAATTTGCCCTGATCAAACGGGGGATGCTGAAAATGCAATCCGCGAATCACATTTTTTTTAGAAACGGATTGATTATCCTGAGCAAACTGTTCGGGTATCCCGTGCTCAACATACCGACCGGCATTAAATGACTCCATAAAATAACCTCTGTCGTCAGAAAAACGGTCAGGACGTATCACCACCAATCCTTCAATGCCGGTTACTGGTTGAAATTCCATCAATTACCTTGACTTAGACCTGAAAAGGAAGCCTCTTACTTTGTCCAGCAATGTTGGTTCTTTGCGGTCCTCCTCATAATAACCGTATCCGTATCCATAGCCGTAACCATAGCCGTATCCGTAACCATACCCATACCCATAACTATAACTGTAGCCACCGTATCCATATCTCATTTTCGAAATATCAACGCCATTCAATATCACAGCAAGACGTTTTACTTTACTCTCCTCTATCAGTTTATTTATGTTATGCAGGAATAATTTTCTTGAGTAATTCGCCCTTAAAATATAGATTGGATAATCAGCCATTTTTATGATGGGAACACCATCACTGACGATACCAACCGGAGGAATGTCAATAACGATAATGTCATAGATTTTCTTAAGGTTTTCAAGCAACTCTGTCATCCGCTGACTGATGATCAATTCAGAAGGATTGGGTGGAATAGGTCCGGCTGTTATAAAATCAAGATTTTCAAGAATACTATGGTGTACACATGACTCCAGATCATCCTTTCCAATAAGCAGTGTACTGATTCCTCTGCTGTTTTCAACGTTAAAACCCAGGTGAATTTTAGGTTTACGCATATCAAGGTCCAGGATGATAACCTTTTTACCACTGAAGGCTATTACACCGGCAAGGTTGATAGCGTTAAATGTTTTTCCTTCGCCCGAAATAGTGGAGGTGAGGGCAATTACCGGTGATTGTTCCTCATTTGCAATAAACTGCAAATTGGTCCGGATAGACCGGAAGGATTCTGCAATCATCGACTTGGGGTTCTTGTCGACCAATAACTGTGAAATAGGAATATCACGTTTGTATTTTGGAATAATACCCAACAAAGCAGCATCTGTATAGGGTTCAATGTCGTCCAATGTGCTGATTTCATCGTAAAGCAAATACCTTACGATTATAAGAAGGAAACTGGCGACAAATCCAATAATAAGACTCACACTGATGATAAGTGTACGATTAGGAGAAACAGGAGGTGCTAATGGGTTGGCTCTTTCGAGGATTACGTTTTTAGGCACATAGCCGGCTCGGGTAATCGAAAATTCAGCTTTTTTCTCCAGCAACAAGGAGTAAAACTTTTCGTTGATGCCATAAATCCGGGACAATCGTCCAAATTCAGCCTGTTTCTGAGGTAAACTTGAAAACCGGCTGTCGGTAACTGATAACTGATCATCGAGCAGTTTTAGTTTATCCTTTAAAGTCGATTCTTCATTTTTGATGATGGTGGTAAGGATCTCTTTTTGAGATTCAATACGTCTGTTGTATGCACTTACAATTTCAGATTGATCGGTAGCCTGAATTAAGGTTTCATCTCTTTTATCAATTAAATCGTATAAAGTATTTAATTCCTGAGTGATCAATCCGTCCTTGTTGATTCCTGCCAGCTGTACCATGTAATTGGCAACATCTTTATTCTGCGCAATTTCGGTGCGCATTTTTGAAATAAGATAAAGTTCAAATTGCAATTCGGCCCGCGCCTTTTGTTGTTCGTTTAGTTTTGTTGATATTTCAGTCAGGAGCATGTCCGGACTAATAATTTTATTTTCTCTTTTGAATTCTTCCAGGTTATTTTCAGATTCACTAAGGTTGGCATTAACCTGATATATTGTTGTATCGATAAAGTTCAGAATCTGGTTGGTTGCTTCTGTACTTCTTTCTACATCATAAAGGGTAAACTCATCCACCATTTTATTTACTATATCCGCAACCTGGTATTGGTTTTTACCTTGCAATTTGATATAGATGATTTTTGCCGCATCATTTTGTGAAGCAACGTTAAGCTGTTTTAAAACCTGAGCCACAAGTGCATCGTGACTATTAAGGATAAAGTAATAGGCGTTTTGCTGAAACGATTCCTGCTGAGAAGAGATGTTTGAGTAATTTTTAATTGTTACCTGAAGCTCACCAAAAGGGAGTTTTACCCAGCTGCCAACCCTGCTCTTAGGAGTTTCTTCTTTCTTACCGCCATACGTGTACCTGAGACTAAACGTGTTTATGTTTTCGAAGTCGATAAAAATCGGTTTTCCGAAAACAGAAGAATCTGTCAATTGAAACTGTACTCTGAAAGGACTTCCTTCATACATTTCATAATCGAGGACAGTACCCTTGGCAAAATAACTTACATCAAGCGGGAGTTTATTTAATACCCTTGAAATAAGAATTTTGGATTTGATTAATTCGACATTTGCGGTAATTTGTCCAATATTATCGACAAACATGTCCTGAGAAGAACTTCTGCCAAGCAATGCGCCGGCATTGTTTTCGTCCGACAATTTAATATAGCAGGCGGCTTCATAAACAGGAGCTGTGTACCTCAGATACAGAAAAGCTGTTGCAATGGAAACAAACATAAACAAGGCGAACCAAATGGCATTTCGCTTTGCTATCGTAATAAAGAGTTTAATATCAAACTCCTCATTAAGTGGGGTAATCTTTTTACGGGGCATTCCGCTTCAGGGATGGATTAGTTTCCCCTGTTTATGACTATTTCATACAAGAGTAAAAGACTGGTAACAATTCCCACGATAGGGGCCAGTTCAGCCAATAATCTGGTGGAGGTCTTTTTAACAGGCTCAACATAAATGATGTCGTTGGCCTGTAGGAGCATATTGCTCTGTTTCATTCCTTCAACAGTAGAAAGATCAATAAGGTGTACCTGAGGATTCCGGTTGTCTCCCCGGATTAGTTTTATTCTGGCCGCTTTACCGGTTTCTGTAATACCTCCTGCCAGTGCAAGCGCTTCAATTAAGGTGGTATTTTCATTTTCCAATGTCACAACTTTTCCTGTGCCACCTGTTCCCGGAAATACCATAACTCTGCGGTTTACCACAGCAAGCATTACAAACGGTTTGTTATAAAACACCGCAAATTTTTCTTCCAGTTGCTTTTCTGCCTCGCGGACAGTAAGATCTTTGATTTTGAATTTTCCAATAATCGGTAACTTAACGTTGCCGTCAATGTCTACAGTATACCTTGTTGCAGATTCGTTCACATTGCTGGAAACGGATGACCCGGAAGTAAGAGAGGTAGCATTGGTGGTAAGGTCAATGAGCTTGAAGCCGTCGTTGGTAAAAACGCTCAGCGCCAGGATATCGTTCGGAGCAATCTGATATTCAACATTGCCAATTGTCTGGTCAACTTTGTAAGGATAGTCCTTTGGAGTTTTAAACATGATACTGGGATTCAGTTTACATCCCGCAATCAATATCAATGAGGTGAAAATCAGTAGTTTACGCATATAGTCTGCCATTAAACAACAAAAATACTAAAAAATGCGGCTTATCGACACGCTTAACTAATTGATTAAGATTGTACGAGGAGTTCATGATACAGTGCTCTTGTATCGGAAACAAGCCGTTCGAACCCAAATTTAGCTGAAACATGTTTTGCTCCTGCGCCCGACATGTTTGTCCTCAGGGCCGCATCATTTGTAAGCCTTATCAAATTCCTGCTGAATTGTTCCAAATCTTCCGAAGGGGAGAGTAAGGCGGATACTTCCGGAATCACAACATTTCTGATTCCGCCCACTTCTGTTGTCACAATTGGCTTACCGGCAGCCTGAGCTTCTATTAAACTCACCGGAGTACCCTCATTTAAACTGGTCATTGCAACAATATCTAAACCGTCCAGTGCCCTGTCGATATCCATTATCCAGGAAGTAAACACCACATCGGCTCCGGAATCGGTTGCTTCCGGTGTACTTAGTGTAAGTCCTGAGCTGAGGGTCAGCTGCTCCAGCTTCATGCGGTCCTCACCATCACCAATAATAAAGGCCCGAAAAGGGTAACGTGTTTGAGCTTTAAGATTCTTTAACGCCTGAATAAACAGACTGTGATTTTTTACAGGTACCAGTCGGCCAATAATGCCAATGGCAATTGTCTCAGGATGCAGATTGTAAGCGCTTCGGAAGTTTGCCCTTTTTTCAGGTTGCCCTGATGCAAATCTGGTGAGGTCAAAACCAAGAGGAATCACAGTGGTTTTCTGATCAGGTGCAACTCTGAACTGTTCAACCAGTTCCTTTTTTTGAATGTCACTGATGGCAATAATTCCGGTACTGATGCTGCTGAGATACTTTTCGATGTATTTAAATACACTCGTTTTTAAGGGACTGAAATAAGAGTGAAAAACATGTCCGTGGAATGTATGGATTATAACAGGAACTTTGTTATGATGAGCAGCCAGTCTGCCAAGGGTGCCTGCTTTAGCGGCGTGGGTATGCACAATGTCCGGTTTGAATTCACGAATCAGCTTACTGATGTGTAAATAAGCTTCCCGGTCGCGTTTAAAATTAATTTCTCTACGCATGCTTGGAATATAAACAGGGGATAATCCCATTTGAGTTACTATAAACTCTGAACTCTCTTCTGTTTCCTCCTTAATTCCTGCCACAAGCATGGTTTCAAATTCCGGTGCAAGATAGCGTGATAAATAGGCAGCATTATAGGTAGGGCCGCCCAGATTCAGTCTGTTGATGATTCTTAAAATTCGTGGCATCGTACCTATTGGTTGCGCGGATCAGGAAACCATATGTTTTTTCCACCAATACTGGAATACTATCAGTGCCCATATTCTAGCAGTTGCATCTCCCGGCTGTGAAGAATGTAATTTAGTGTGCAATTTTCGGAGTTCTTCCAACCTGAATATCCCTTGACTTGAGATGAATTCCTTGTCGAGAAGGAGTTCCGTCACAAGCGCATTTAATCCGCCTCGTAACCAGGTCAGCAACGGAACTTCAAATCCCTGCTTTCCACGCGTCATGAGCGCCTCAGGAAGCATATCCTTAAAACTGTCTTTCAGAATTTTTTTCTGTGCTTGTTTATCTATTTTGAAATGATCAGGCAACTGAAAACTGTAATTCACAACTTCATAATCTAAAAAGGGAGACCTCACTTCAAGACTATGTGCCATCGACATGCGGTCAACCTTAACAAGCATATCGTCAGGTAAAACCATCTGCATATCCATATACAAAAAATCATTCAGCTCCGATCCGGTTCCTAATGGAGCTAACAGTTCGCTGTAGTTCGAATGGTAATACAATTCGCCCGGAGGATGGACGAGCAGATCTTTTAAATCGGAAAGTGTAGTAAACCCGCACCATCTCCAGTAACGTTGTTGTGGACTCAGTGATACCCCTTCGGCAAAACGATGCAGCTGGCGCAGTTTATTGGAAAGCGGGCCATTCCGCGATCCTCCCTGGTTACTGAGTAGTGCTGAAACAGGTTTCAGTAGTTTTGTAAACAACGATTTATTGAGAATGAGCCATTCTGCCTTGTGTTTGTTGTAGCCGCCAAAAAGTTCGTCAGCACCGTCGCCGGAAAGGGCTACTGTGACATGTTTTCTGGTGTGCATACTCAGGATGTTGACTGCAAGAGAGGACGAATCGGCAAAAGGTTCGTCCAGATAATCCAGTACCGCAAACAAATTGGAATATAAATCGTCGGTGGTTAAAGAAAACTCAGTATGGTCGGTTTTAAACTTATCGGCTACCAGCCGGGCATAATGGGTCTCATCAAAATGCGGTTCATCACGAAAACCTATTGAAAATGTTTTCAGTCCTTTTACATGTCGGCTCGCCAATCCCACAACCACAGATGAATCGATTCCGCCACTTAAAAATGCACCTAAGGGTACATCCGATACCAGTCTTCGTTGAACAGCCTTATCCAACAGCCGGGATAATTCCGATGAAGCCTGTTTATAATCGGATTCAACGGCAGATGGGTTTGACCTGTACGTATCAGGAATCCGGTAATAGGATTTCACCTTGAAGGAAGGTCCTGAATCATTCAGTTCCAGTTCGGCAAAGTGACCAGGGAGCAATTTTAAGACCCCTTTCAATATGGATTTTTGTCCCGGTATATAATTCAGATGTAAGTAATCACAAAGAGCGGCTGTATCAAGTTCACGCGGGACGCCGAGTTGTACTATCCCTTTCATCTCACTTGCAAATCCGAAAAAGTCATCGTTTAAAAAATAATAGAGTGGTTTCACACCCATTCTGTCCCGGGCCAAGGTCATTTTCCGGGTGAGCGTATCATATACTGCAAAGGCAAAAAAACCATTAACTTTTTCAAGACATGAAATGCCTTCCTTTATAAACAACTCCAGAAGTACTTCAGTATCACTGGTAGTTTTGAACTGCATTCCCGACTGTATCAGCTGTTCCCTGTGCCGGCTAAAATTGAAGAATTCCCCATTGAAAACTATAACATATCTGCCGTCTTTTGAAAACATTGGCTGATTGGCCGCATCAGAAGTGTCGATGATGGATAACCTCCTGTGTGCAAGCGCTACATTTGAAGTCCTGAAAAAGCCCTCATGGTCAGGACCTCGCAATTCCATTGCTTTGGAACAGGCAACAATTGTGTCAAGAAATCGACTATTATTTTTATCAAATACCGCCAATCCGGCTATACCGCACATACCTATCTTACCACTGTTTGAGTGAAATATTTATTAATTGCGGCTTTCATTTCTGAAGCATTCATGTTTCCCAGCTTAAATACAGGAAACTGAATCCCGTCAGTCATATAGATCCCAAACTCACTCTTAAGCCTGGTTCGGTCCATTGCCATCATTTTTCCGTTGTCCATTTTGACGCTGATGTATAATTCAGACGACAAAGAGGTCAGCATGTTTTTTTGATTTTTTAATGAGTCAATAACCAACGTGGCCTGTTGCATAAATGCATCGCGTTCCGCTTTAAAATTCTCCTTTTTTTCGCGGTGGTTCAGCTGCTCAATCCTGTCATCGGAAGGAAAGAAAAAATAGACGAAAGGGCCTTCAATTTTTATAGTATCAGTTCGTACGGGAACAGCTTCAGATAGGGTTTGACGGGAAGAGTCAGCAATATTGACGGGTGCAGCCTTTTCGTTGTCGACTTTAGTATTGTTATTACACGAAAATAATGCTCCTGTGAGTAACAAGAGCAGCAACGGTAAAGTGTAGCGGGGTTTCATAAAACAGTAATTAGCCCAAATTTAATCAAACTGGGCAGAACCCTGCAAAAATGGTACTTTTTACCGGAAATCAGGCAACAAAATAAAGGCGATCAGGCCTTTTCAGCAGAACCGGTACTCAGGCCCAGCATTGCATAAATGGGACAAAAGGAAACTGCTGATGTTACAAACATTACTACCGACAGAACAAGAGCAACGGTAGCCAATGTACCTTGAATGATTCCTGTGAAGTAAACAATTCCTAAGAGTACTCCCAAAAGTACCCGGACCATTCGATCTGTTTTACCTAAGTTCTTTTTCATATTGAAATTATTTAATGTTTAGATGTTAATTCAACAGCCAAAAAAATGATTCCAATACAAATCGCGCAAGCGATTATTAATTTGGCTATCATTCCCGGCTTCATTTACATCTGTAAAATTAATATCGGGTATTTTATAAACCCGTGACATTGGTCACGCTATACATCTATTTGATATTCAATTATTTGTTGTTATTTTCCTAACTTTAATCAGTTAATTTACCCCCGGTATGTTCAGGTAACTTACCGATTCGGGAGAAGATTAAATAATGCTAATTTTGCCCGCAAACATTTTAGGATAAATGAATACAGGGTATGAGCCGGTAATAGGATTAGAGGTACACATGCAGTTAGCTACCGCAAGCAAGGCGTATTCATCCGATTCTGCATCATATGGCGGTTTACCAAACCATCATGTGAGTGCCATTACATTAGGTCATCCGGGCACTTTGCCGGTGTTAAATGCTGAAGTGGTCAATTACGCTATTAAACTTGGGATTGCAGTTGAAAGCTCCATAACCGGAGAAAATCATTTTGCCCGTAAGAATTACTTTTACGCAGATCTGCCCAAAGGGTACCAGATCACTCAGGATACAACACCTATTTGTCGCGGAGGTCAGATTATTATCCGGATGAAGGATGGTTCCGAAAAACCGATAGGAATTACCAGAATTCACATGGAAGAAGATGCAGGAAAGAGCATTCATGATGTTGATCCGTTTTACACCTTGATAGATCTGAACAGGGCAGGGGTGGCTTTGCTTGAAATGGTGTCGGAGCCCGATTTGAGATCAGGTGAAGAGGCCTATCAGTACATCACTGAAGTGAGGAAACTGGTAAGGTATCTGGGTATTTGTGACGGGAACATGGAAGAGGGGAGTCTGAGATGTGATGCAAATATTTCGGTGCGGAAAATTGGCGCCAAAGAGTTCGGCACCAAGGTGGAGGTGAAGAATATGAATTCCATGAGGAATGTACAGCGGGCAATTGAACATGAAATCAGTCGCCAGATCAGCGTGCTTGAATCAGGCGGAAAGCTGTTTCAGGAAACTAGAAATTTTGATGCAGTTACCGGAACTACTTCCGTCATGCGAACAAAAGAGGCAGCCAACGATTACCGCTATTTCCCCGAACCCGATCTGGCACCGGTTATAGTGAGCAAATCACAA
>DASUFP010000101.1:0-23962 GCA_036274495.1 Bacteroidia bacterium | reverse complement strand
CCGTCATGGTGATGGCGTAAAAGTGATAGCTCTTTGGGTTGATGATGCAACCAGATCATTTGAAGAAACAGTTAAGCGTGGTGCAGTTCCCTACAAGGAACCTACAGCGGAAACTGACGGAGATGGTGAAGTTGTACTATCGGCAATCCATACCTATGGTGAAACACTGCATTATTTTATTGAGAGAAAAAATTATTCGGGAGTATTCCTTCCGGGATTTGAACTCTGGACATCTGAGTATAACCCTTCTCCGATCGGACTGGAATATATCGACCACATGGTTGGCAATGTTGAGTTGGGTGGAATGAACAAATGGGCAAAGTTTTATGAAGAGGTGATGGGCTTTGCCAATCTGGTAACGTTTGACGACAAAGACATCTCAACCGATTACACGGCATTGATGAGTAAAGTAATGACCAATGGTAACGGAAGAATCAAGTTTCCGATTAATGAACCGGCTCACGGGAAAAAGAAATCACAGATAGAAGAGTATCTGGATTTCTACCATGGTCCGGGTTGTCAGCACATTGCTGTTGCAACAAACAATATTGTTCACACCATTACTGAAATGAGAAAACGCGGTGTGGAATTTTTATATGTTCCCGGAACTTATTATGATACGGTAGGCGAAAGGGTAGGGGAAATACAAGAGGATATGCAGCGGCTGAAAGATCTTGGGATAATGGTTGACCGGGATGAGGAGGGTTACTTGTTGCAAATATTTACAAAGCCTGTTGAAGACCGGCCAACTTTGTTTTTTGAAATCATTCAACGTAAAGGAGCAAAATCGTTTGGCAAAGGAAATTTTAAAGCCTTGTTCGAATCGATAGAGGCCGAGCAGGAACGAAGAGGTACACTTTAAAAAAAAGCCGCTTGATTTTTCAAGCGGCTTTTTAGTTGCATCATTTATCATCGTCTTCTTCCGCCACCGGCAGGACGTGCTCCACCGGCAGGTCGCGATCCGCCTGCAGGACGTGCAGATGGAGTTGGAGTGGAGCGGGATGGATGTTGCTGATTAAAATTCATATCACGGGTTTGGCCCCTGTCGCGCTGTTGTTGCGATCGGTCGATGTTTGAGCGGCTTTGTGAAGGGTTGTTGGCAGGTTTCCACTGATTGTTGTCCCGCTGTTGTACGTTACCATTGTTATCCCGCTGGTACACATTGCCATCACGGCCGGCATATATGTTGTTCGCTTTGTCTGAGGCTACAGGTGCGGCAGGACGGGGTGTTTGTCCGGTACTTGGTTTAGGCCTGCTTGTCGATGGTTTCCCGCCTGAAGTTCCCCTGTCGGGAGTTCTGTTGATATCACGGCTGCGTGCACCATCCACCTTGTTATATACATTGTTAGTGTGGTTGCGGTTAATATTGATATCACCGGTATTAATGTTAACGGGTCGGTTGACATTAATGTTGGGACTGTTAATTCTGTTTGGCCCGCCTCTTGGTCCATAGTACCCGCCATTATATCCCCATCCGCGGTAGGGAGGTCTGTAATAGCCGCATCCGCCCCAGTAACCTCCAAAATGAATGCCTACATGAACACCGCCGTATCCATACCAGCCCGTGTTAAAACTCATGCCAAAGCTCATGCTCCATCCGGTCCAAGGATTGTAGCTCATGCCAAATCCATAAGTCACAGGACGCGGGTAATAATATACCCCATACCACGGTCTGTAGTAATAACCGGTTCCGTATACAACGGTTGGCCCATATACGTAGGTGCCCATATACCCCGGAGTATAACCAACGTATACATATTGTGGTGTGCTGTCGTAGATGTAAACGTATTTGGTGTTGTATGCAGGATTGTCAGGTGGTATTTTTTCCAGATCCGACGGTCTTTCATTTGAAACCGAATAGGGGCCTGTTGCCACGTTGCTAACATACCAAATGCCGTTGTCGCAGGCAAAATAGCGGCCATCGGCGGTTTGAATGACAGTTACGCTACTGTTCTCAGCCACTTTCAGACTTGTGTTATCAATAGGAGTAAATTTTGGGGTGCCGTCAAACTGAACATCCACTTTCGCGGTTGACCTGTCAACCTTTGCGGTTTGTGGAATCTGCGCTTCGGTTTTTGCTTCTTCAGCCTCAGCTGTTCCGGCAACACTTACCAGGACGCCATCTTTTTCGGACCCTGCAGGAATTTTGGCGAAATCGGCGGGAAGTTCATTTGCAGGGACGTATGTCCACGGACCTTTTAATGATGTTGCGCTAAACCACCGTCCGCTTAAAAGAACAAATGTGCGTTGTGTCCCTACGTCTTTAAAAATATCGTCGAGTGTATTGGTTACATAAAGCAGAGAAGTGCCTTCAACTGCCGCGTATTGAGCTTCTCCGTCGGTTTGCAGCAGCTCTGCAGGTTTGGTGCGGACAATAACTTCCGGTGGCACCTCCGGGCGCTCAAGTGTTTTACCGTCGTTATTTTGTTTTTCGCTCTCCTGAATTTGTTTATGAACAGGTTCCAGTTTCGATGGAATCGATTTTACGTATTCTTGCCCTGAAAGCGGATCCTTTGACTCATACCATAATCCACTTGCATAAGTATAAAACCTTCCATCAACCTTGGCAATCAGGAAGGAAGTATTCACAACCCGTTCCATTCCCATTTTGTCATCCATTTTAATAATAGGATCGCCGTCAATAGTGACCAGCGTAGCCGGTTTATTCATGTAAATGATCTCCGGTGGATCGTTTTTCAAATAAGGATCATTGAGGTTTTTGTTACTTTCAAGTGAAGTGAGCACCTGATCAAGTGAAATGTCAATATCCCATTTGAGTACCTCTGTTTCTATTGTTTTCGACAGCGATGCCAGTTGTTCGGGAGTAGCATCGGTAGCAAATTTTGAATTTGTGATTTTAAATTGTTGAAGGCTCGCCATCCTGTTGTCCTTATCCGTTTCGAGGGTAGCAGTAAACCATATTACTCCGAAAGTGGGTTCTTCTTTTGCCGATTTCTTATATGAAACGGCCGATCTGCCGGTCAAAATGTTGCCTTTTAATTCTTCGAGAGTCGGTTGATAAAGTGTTATTATTCCACCCTTTTCGGCTGGTATCTCTTTTGGCCAGAAATCAGGATCGACCGAAAAACCGGTTAGTGGTCTGATTAAAATCAACAATGTGAACAATACTGTTTTTTTCATATGACCGGATATTAACTACACTCAGCCTTCTGACAGGATGAGTGTATAAAGGTTTATTGACAATAGCTAATTATAGTAAAGATACGATTTCGTAAAATAAAAAAGTTGGCCGGATAACTCCCGGACCAACTTTCTGAATTGAAGCAGGATTACCAGATCCTCCAGGCAAATCCCACGTTTACTCCGACAAATGACTGACCGTCAAGTTCAGATGTGTCGAATGAGTAGTTATAACGGGCGCCTATATGAAAGTTCGTGTTGTCGTTTAGTTCGTATATCATGCCAATCTGAGGCGCCAGGGCAAATGCCCATGTATCGACGCTGTACCGAAAGATACCGAAATCAACTGTCCGGTCCGAATAAACAGTACCGACTCCGAGCCCAGCATAATAAGACGCAATTTTACCGACATTAAAATGATAGTTGCCGTAAATAAATAACGGAACACTGTTGGTATACCGGTACTGGTTAGAGGTTACGGTTGTGTTATTATATACAAACGAATCATTGGCACGCCGTTCATAGAATACATTCCATCCGGCCGAAAAACCCACGCTGACATTGGAGTCAACAAATGCCATATAGCCGAGGTCAATGCCCCGGAAGCTCACTTCGTGAATGAAACTTTTCAGGTCCTGAGCAGGAACACCAACAGTATAATTGAGGAAGGTGTATTTCTGGGCATTCACTCCGGCAAATGGGAGCAGTGCTATAAGTGTTATGAAAATCGCTTTTTTCATAGTCGTTGCTGTATGTTTTAATTACTTCTGTAAATAAGATGATTGCTCGAACGCCTGCTGAATGGAATTGGAAATCCGTTGATTGATATCCACCTGACTTCCTTCAACAAGTCCGTTTACTACTCCTGTCCATACCACGGGTATTTTATCGTCCACATTGAGTGCAGCTCCTTCAGGCCAGGTCATCTGCATCAGCAGGGTTCCTGTGGTGTAACTCGATACATATGTTGGCGGGTAGTATCCGGGGTAACCCCATCCATATCCGGGATAACCGGGATAATACCAGCCCCAATACCAGTAATCATAATAGTAATAGAGGTATTCGGTTTGCATCACTGAGGGTAGGATGATAAGGTCTGCTGTTGCGCTATCATCGGTCCATGTCCAACCGTAGTTAGTCATTTCTGTTTTGATGGTGCTAAGAATTACCTGTGCAACGGCATCCTTTACATAATCGGGTTCATTGTTGCCGTCAGGATCAAGGATTCCATCAGAACCGATTTTGACCACCTTAGATGGCAGCGTGAATGTTTTAATGCTGTCGGCTTTGAAATTGAACTCAGGTGAGTATTTTGTCAGCACGACATCAAAGTCTTCCAGATCTTCCGGGCCACCGGGATAACAGCCTGACAAGGTGAAAGCAGCTGCAGATATTAGTATGGCAAATAGTTTTTTCATCATGATTAAAAATTAACAGGAATTAATAAGTATAGCTGTTAGAACTTTTTTCTTTAGGGGCCAGTTTGATTTCGATACCTCCTGTAAAACCTAACTGGGTAATGGATGAATAGGTGCTTACGGAAGCACCGCAACCACCGGTGCCGCAAAAAACACCGGCTCCTGTTCCCTGAATTGGCATCATCAGTTCACTGCGGAGATTCAATCCGATATATTCAGACAAACTGACTGAAACGCCCAAATCAAAACCCATGGTGAATCGTGAGTAAGAGTTATACCCTTCCGGTTTCCAGGTACTCCATCCCATCAGAAAACTGCCGAAAGGGGAAACCTTTTCGCTGGTCCCGTTAAGGAACCGCGTAAATCCGAACATATAATACCCTACGGTGGTTTTCACATTGTCCACATCATCCAGATAGGCTACATAGCTTTTCAGATCCAGATTTGGCTGACTGGCTTTGTACATAAAGCTGACAGCGGAATATTCGCTAGGAAGGAATTGCAGCATACCCCCATACTGACTCTCGTCGCGGATGTAGAGATCTCCTTCATAAAACGGAACGCGGTCCTGAACCGTGTAGCCGTAAAACGGAATCAGCCGAAATTCCTGAGCCTTCATCGAAAACGGTGAAAGCAGCATTCCGGCAACAGCAAGAAATTTGATCTTTCTAAGCATAGTGGCAGATGTTTATAATGTGAAAGTAGTATATCTAATTTATCATTGCCAATGATGCTGATCAGATTCTCATATAACATATTGATTAACAGCGGTATAATATTAGCATGCTAAAAAAGTATCATTATTAAAACATTATCTTTACTAAAAATTATCCACATGAAATTCAGGCTTACTCTTCTGTCGGTCATCTTCACTTCCATCAGCTTATTTTGTTTTGCACAGGAACAGCCCCGCTTAAAGACTTTCAGCATACCAAAAGGTCTTACGGTTGATTTCCGCCAGTCAGCTTCTCAGTTTAACCCGATATTGGAATTCCGGGTACTACCTAAACCGGACGAAGGAGCCGACGAAGCTACAATTGAAAAAGTGCAAAAAGAACTGGCGAAGTATCGTCTGCGACGCAACACCGGCAGTTCCAATCAAAGGTCGCAGGCGACTGCCGATTCACTTGTCATGCTGAGAAATTTTTCCGGAAACCTCTTTAATGGATATGTTCCCAATGATAACGATATGGCTATCAGCAATGGTGATATTGTTTGTTCCGTATCCAATACAACCATTCATTCAAAAGACCAATATGCCAATCAGGTTCATGGTTCATTTGCACTCCATAACATTACTTCGGGTTTAGGACTTGCACAGGAGGAATTCGACCCCAAGGTGCTGTACGATCCGGTTTCGAACCGGTTTATTATGGTTTGTCTTAACGGATTCACCGACTCCACCAGCAACGTTATTGTCGGGTTTTCTCAGGATACAACATCATTCGGCAACTGGAATTTTTACGCGCTTCCCGGTAACCCGCTCAATAATTCTTTATGGACCGATTTTCCGATGCTCGCTGTAAACGATTCCAATTTATTTATTACCGTTAACCTGCTCTATAATGATTCAACCTGGCAGGCGGGGTTTAATGAATCGCTGATATGGAAGATAAATAAATCAGAAGGATATTCAGGTGTAACCTTAAATCCGGTTTTGTATTCCAATATCCACCATAACGGTGAGCCTATACGTAATTTGTGTCCTGTAAGAGGAGGAAGCGGTTTATATGGCCCCGACTTTTTCTTTTTATCGAACCGGAATTTTGCCGCTTCCGGTGATACCGTATTTTTGGTCACACTGCCTCCCGGACCTTCTGCATTGCCAAGTGTACAGCCTGTTGTTACAAATGTGGGATACCATATGCCGTTAGACGCCGACCAGCCATTTACCGATAAACTTGCAGTAAACGATGCCCGTTTCCTGGGTGCCTATTATGAAAATGGTATGATTCAGGGAGTGGCCTCTTCACTCGACACGGTATCCGGTTATGATGGTATCTTTCACATCCGCATGGATAACCTATCCGGCCCACCGTTTGCCTTATCATACATCTACACCGAAGCACTTCTCGATCTCGCCTATCCTAATATAGCCTATGCGGGGACCTCGCCATTCAGTCATGCTTCTGTTATTTCATTGCTTAAATCCAATTCAACTACTTTTCCCGGTTGCGGTGCGGTTTATTACGATTTTAACGGCGATTACTCCGCTGTAAAATCAGTGAAAGAGGGTCAGGGTTATACGAACATGTTGGCAGGCATCGAAAGATGGGGAGATTACACCGGTTGTCAGACCCGTTATAATATGCCCGGAACAGTCTGGATGAATGGTTCCTATTCAATTGTGAACCATCAGACCCGGACCTGGATTGCAGAGCTGGTTCCATCCGCACTTGCATCTGCACAAGAATTACCGGGTTCCTCAGAAGAGGTGAAAGTATATCCTAATCCAGCAACAGAGCAGGTAACTGTTGATTTTACCCTAAACAGTGATGATCTAATTGTAGTAAATCTGACTGACGGATCCGGTAAATTAGTTTCGGTTGTTTACCGCGGACATATTATTAAAGGTAAAAACAGCATCACTATTGATACCTCATCGCTTTCAAAAGGTGTTTATATAATGACAGTAATTAACGGTAAAGGGATACAAATAGGTAATAAATCTTTTGTGAGGAACTGATTTTGTTTGAAACCATGATTTTAATCATTGATCCAATTTAGTTCAGGATATACTTTTAGTTTTATTTGCAAGATTGATTTATGGCTATGAAAACAACAACTGCATTATATATCCTGATTTATGCCTTGACGATAGTTATGCTGAAAACAAATGGAGTGTCAGCACAAACTCCTGACTCGGTGAGTACCAAACCTGATACGCTTTTAAAATCAACTGTTACTGCGTCAGGACAGCAAAATACATCTGCAAAGCCGCAAAGGAGCTTTGGAGATATGGTATCACTGGGCATAGGTACCGGATTCTGGGTTAACACCAGAGAAACCTATGTTGAGGTGGCTCCGCTTGTTGCTTACCGTTTTCCAAAGCGCCTGACCACCGGTATTGGTTACAGATATATATACCGGCACGACAGAGTATTTAATCGTGACCTTAATTCGTATGGGCCCAATGCCTTTGCCCGCCTTGATCTTACCAGGAGGTTGTATTTTTGGACAGAATATGAAACACTTAAAACCGATTACCTGACCGAGTACAATAACGGAGAAGATGCTACTAAGGACAGTCATTCGGTTGACTCGTGGTTCACCGGTTTTGGCTACATCCGCCAGCTCGGCCGAAAAGCCAGAGGAGGACTCAGTTTCCAGGTGCTGTACAATGTTTTATACGATAAGGATGACCTTGGCCCCTATTATTATCCTATAACCTATAGAGTAGGATACTTTTTTTAAGGTTTTTGCATTTTTGATTGAAAGGTATTTCTGATTTTCAGTTAAAGCTTTTGTAAAGAATTCAATTGTGAAAATCCAGAATAAATAAACCTTATTGCATCACGATTTTACTATTTTATATTATTTCAATTTAATCGATATTGTGTCATTTTTCAGAATTCAATAAATAATTTGCTGAATATCGAGTTGTTTGCGGATGTGCATATTTCCAGCTAAACCATTTCTCCCGGTAGGCACGCACCGGTTTTAGAGGGGCATCACCTTCGGTTAGCGGCACCCCGGAAAACATATAATCCCTGTAAGCAACCACCAGTGTATCGGACCGGTATATAACGGGAGATGTGGAAGGGTTTTCAAAAACGAAAAAACTCTTGTTGTCGTTGGCAACAACCACCATAATTGAGGTACTACCGACAGTATCATTAATAACACGGTTTTTAACCAGCTGATTCCATTGATATGCAGTTGCACTGCTATCAACTATTACACCCACCACAAACGTCTGGTCTTTCCAGTCTCCTGTTTCATTTCCATTATCAACACGGTAATCATCCACAGTTCGATACCTGTTTAGATAAGCAGGATCGGGTTGCATTATAGTGGTGTTTGGATGTAACCCAATCCATTGTTTTAGTGTCATGTTGTAACTGGGTATTTCGGTAAGTGTGGTGCCTTTTAATTTGCCTGCAATACAGACTCCTGTTTCCTGGCTCCACCAGCTTTTTGTTGTAAAGTCTTCAATCATGGCATTGGAATGATTGACGCCTACCAGCCGGAATGTTTCATGCTTCCCGTTGACATGAGGATCGTACACCCGGCCTGTTCTGCACAAAGGACAATAGGTTACAATAATAGGTTGACTGCCTAAAGTGTCCGGGACCTGATGGTGATACATGATATAATGAACCGGATAGGCTTTTGAAATGCCATGTACAGTAATGCCAATGACGAGTTTGTCAGTATCAACTTTATTTTGTGCCACCGAAGTCATAATAAAGTGCTTTGGCTGCTGGAAAAACCGCTCGGCGGTAATGATAAAATTAAAACAAACATAGGAAGCAATTCCCAGAATGATGAATAACATAGGCACCACAACTTTTCCTGACCGAAATAATCTCACACATGATATTAAAATCAATGCCCCAAGGACTATTTCCAAATAGATTTTATTTTGATATAATCCATGTGAAAAAGCAATGCTGTTTAATCTCTGGCTTCCCGGATAACGCATCAGGAGGTAATTGTTCAGGAATTCCAATAGTATAAAAAGTGCAATTCCCCGGTAAAACGTTTTTTTCATAAAGATGTGATTGCTGATTGAGTTTTTTTTCTTCCGTTTAATATACGGACTGACTTAAAGCAGATAAAAGTATTAAGTAAATTGCCTTCATATGATTACATGCAGGGACAGCAATTGAAGATGAGCATTAAATTAGCCATTATGTTAGATTATGTAGTTTGATTCTCGGGACAGATCCCGATTTAATGTTTTACAGTATTTTTTGTTGGTTCGAGGTCATTTCCCAATACAAAAACGGGAAAAAATGGTGCCAAGGATCTCGTCAGAAGCCACTGTCCCCGTGATTTCACCCAAAAAATTTAAAGCATCCCTGATGTCAATTGCAAGCAAATCGGTTGTGAGTTGAGATGCAATTCCCTCACGGACTTTCAGGAGAGCTGATAGTGCATTGTCGATAGCATGTTTATGACGTACATTCGTAACCGTTATGTCAGTGGCTTGTGCCTCAATTGCTGCTGCATAAGTAGTTAAACGGTTAAGCATCTCATCCAGGTGATCGTGTTTTTTGGCAGAAATAAACAAGATATCAGGAATGGAACTGTATTTTTCCTTCAGGTCTATAGCAGGAAAGAGATCTGACTTGTTTGCTACAGGCAGCAGCAAACCGTTTGTTTCTGTTTTTGCTGCGGTAACCGCCTGCAGTTCCTCCGTCAATGCTTCAGCAGTGGTGGTGCCCGGATCAAAAAGATATAAAACAACAGGAGCAAGGCGCGATTTTTCGTACGAACGCGATACGCCAATCGATTCTATTGTATCAGTGGTCTCACGCAATCCTGCAGTATCAATAAAACGAAAACGCATACCCGAAAGCACAATTACCTCTTCAACTGTGTCACGTGTTGTGCCTGCAATTTCACTTACTATAGCCCGCTCTTCCTGTAAAATGGCATTTAGCAAGGTCGATTTTCCGGCATTTGGTTTACCTATAATAGCGACAGGAATGCCTTCTCTGATTACGTTGCCGGCAGCAAAGGATGCGGAGAGTTTGTCGAGCTGACCCGTTAGCGTTTCAAGCAACACTGATAATTTGGTGCGGTCGGCAAATTCCACGTCTTCTTCAGAAAAATCCAGTTCGAGTTCCAGCAATGCTGCAAATTCAACCAGCTGTTGCCGCAACGATTCCAGTTTGGCAGAATAACCGCCTCGCATTTGTTCTATGGCAAGCCTGTGCGATTGGGCAGAATTGGATGCAATTAAATCGGCCACAGCCTCAGCCTGCGACAAATCCATTTTTCCGTTCAGAAAAGCACGCAGCGTAAATTCACCGGGTCCGGCAGAGCGGGCTCCGGCTTCGGTAAGTACTTCCATGGCGCGTTTTCGTATGTATTCAGAACCGTGGAATGAAAACTCAATGGCATCCTCACCCGTAAACGATTTAGGTGCCCTGAAAACTGTTGCAATCGCTTCGTCAACAAGATTGCCCCCCATGTCAGTAAACCGGCCGAAATGAACGGTGTACCCTTTTACCTTGTTCCAGTCTTTTACATTGCTTTTAAAAACACTTCCGGCAATTTTGATGGCATCCGGTCCCGACATTCGTATTACGGCAATGGCTGATACACCCGGAGGAGTAGCCGGTGCTGCTATGGTATCGGTAGTGGTGTACATCCCGCAAAGGTAATGCGGAACCCCTGAAATACTGAATTTTATGAAAAATGCCCGGGGTGGGTGAGAATCGCTACGAAAGCCGTATTTTTGCCGCCGGAATGCGGGAAAAATCTCCGAAAAAACCGGATGGACCGCTTCTGATGAGTGCAATGATTAATTTCTAAACTATACTATTTCCTGCCATGAGCGTATTAGTTAACAAAGATTCACGGATCGTAGTACAAGGATTCACAGGTAATGAGGGTACCTTTCATGCTACCCAGATGATTGAATATGGTACCAATGTAATTGGTGGCGTAACTCCCGGAAAGGGAGGCAGCACACACCTCGGCAAACCTGTTTTTAATACAGTGGAAGAGGCGGTGAAAAAAGCCGGTGCCAACGTATCCATCATATTTGTACCACCACCGTTTGCTGCCGATGCCATTATGGAAGCCGCAGAGGCGGGAATTGCCCTGGTTGTATGCATTACCGAAGGAATTCCTACTAAAGATATGATCACCGTGAAGGAATACCTACGTGGAAGCAACACCCGGTTAATCGGTCCCAACTGCCCCGGTGTTATCACTCCTGAAGAAGCAAAAGTTGGAATCATGCCCGGCTTTGTATTTAAAAAAGGAAAGGTTGGTATTGTTTCCAAATCAGGAACACTCACCTACGAAGCCGCCGACCAGGTTGTAAAAGCAGGATTGGGCATCTCAACTGCTATTGGAATCGGCGGTGACCCAATTATTGGCACCACCACGCTGGAAGCAGTACAGTTATTTATGAACGATCCCGATACAGAGGGCATCATTATGATAGGAGAAATTGGCGGTAGTCTGGAAGCTGAGGCCGCCCGCTGGATCAAAGACAACAACCGTAAGCCGGTGGTTGGATTTATTGCCGGACAAACAGCTCCTCCCGGACGTCGTATGGGACATGCCGGAGCCATTGTTGGCGGAGCCGATGATACAGCAGCAGCTAAAATGAAAATTATGGCCGAGTGCGGAATTACGGTTGTAGATTCTCCTGCTGTAATTGGCCAGACAATGGCCGGTGTGTTGGCTAAAGTCTCTGCCTGATAACAATCATCCTGCAGCCAATTGTGTTGCAGAAATATATTCCAAGAAAAAAGCCTGCGGAGTTCACTGCAGGCTTTTTGGCATTTAATACAATCTCTTATTTTCCTTTTGCAGGGAAAATGTAGCTTACGCCAAGGTGCAAACCTCCGAATATACGGCTGGTTGGTTTGTAGTCAAAATTTCCTTTGTCGTCGTAGTGAGCATTCAATGTAGGTGTTCCTACTACATCCTGTGCGTTAAGTTCAGCAGCACTTCCATACTCTTTGGTAACATCCGAAAATCCATAACCCAGTCGCAGCCCAATAGAAATAATAATGGTTTCGCTGGCATCAATGTCCACTCCAAAACCTAAAATTCCGGCAAAGTTGGTTGAGTTAAACTGATCTTTGGTGTCTTCGGTATTTGATAAACTGCCTGCTTCCGCTTCTTCTTCGGCTTTCATTAAAAAGCCAAGTTGTGGGCCTACTTCAAAATAGGTTCCGCTTGAAGAGGTAATGCGGTATAAAATGGGAATATCCAAATAGCGCATACGGACAGTTGAGTTAAAATCACCACCCAAAATTTTACCCTCATATTTCTGGTTGTGACCGGAATAAAGGAATCCGAATGAAATTCCGGACTTATCGTTAAAATTATATAACCCCTCCAGTCCAATTGATCCGCCAAATGTTACGGCAAAGTCGAGCTCATCTCCCTGGTCAGAGACATTTTTGTTGGCAAGCCAGGTGTTGTTTACTCCACCGCCTAATCCTAACCGAAAACTTTGGGCTTGGGTTGTAAAAGCTGCTGCTGCCAGCGCTATGGTAAAGAGAACCTTCTTCATATCAGGTGTGCTTTAGATGTTTATATTTACAGGCGAAAATACAAAAAAGCCTGAAACAGCCGATATTCTTTGGTTTCTGAGGCTAAAATCTGATTTTTATGAAATTACTTGATGGAAAAGTGATACTCGTAACCGGTGCTTCAAGAGGAATTGGCCGCGGCATTGTAAAAGTGCTGGCCTCTCATGGTGCAAATGTTGCTTTTACCTACCTCTCCTCACCCGATAAAGCACAGGAGCTCGAGACCGAATTAAAAGGCTCTGGAGTAAAGGCTAAAGGGTATAAATCAGACGCTTCCAATTTTAAGGCAGCGGAAGAACTCATCAATCAGGTATTGACAGATTTTGGAAGAATTGATTGTGTGGTGAACAATGCCGGAATCACCCGCGACAACCTCCTTATGCGTATGTCTGAAGAACATTTCGATGAGGTCATCAGAACCAACCTGAAATCAGCATTTAATATCACAAAAGCAGTTCAGCGACCTATGCTTAAAGAAAGAAAAGGCTCAATTATTAATATTTCTTCTGTTGTCGGAGTTAAAGGCAATGCAGGGCAGGCCAATTATGCCGCCTCCAAAGCGGGGATGATCGGACTCACCAAATCAGTTGCTCTTGAACTTGGTTCCAGAAACATCCGGTGCAACGCCATCGCACCCGGATTTATTGAAACCGAAATGACCGCCGCCCTGAATCAGGATGTAGTAAAACAATGGAGAGAGGCAATACCCCTAAAAAGAGGCGGTACCCCCGAAGATGTTGCCAATCTGGTTCTTTTTCTGGCATCAGACCTTTCGGCCTACATCACCGGACAGGTGATAAATGTTGATGGCGGCATGTTGACATAGAAGCCCCTGCAGGAATCACCTGCTGAGGGAAACGGTTTGTTTGTGATGAACAGGGAAACCAAATATAAAATTACCGGTTTCGGCATTCTTTTATACAGCTTATGCCTGATGGCGGTGTGCCGGATAAGCTTCAGTTTTACTGCTGAAAGTTCAGAAGTTATTATAGGGTGCATCCTTGCCATGGCCGTTGGAGCAATCGCAGTCCTGGTACTGCATTACCACTTTCACGGACTTGGTTTCCGGAGAAAAGCCTTATTGCTTTTGTTGCTGGTAACGATTTCAGATCTGCTCATCTGGAAACTGATCTGTCAGGGAACAATGTTACCTCCGGGTTAATTTTAACCGCGACTGTTTAACCGGGCACTGTACCATTTCCTGAGTTCTTCAGGAGTGTGGTGTCGAATCATTAAAAGCGGCGACATCCAAACAGTAATCAAACTGTAAATCATCCAAAGCGTAAGAAACATGGCTGTAGGATTACCGGTAATGAGGGTGATAAATGGGGCATCTCCCGCACTTTCAATTAAATGAAGCGGAAAAAGGAGAAGTCTGCTGATGAAATTAGGAATATGGGCTGATGCAGGCCCGTCAAAATAATAACCGGTTACCCCGAGTGCTAATACCATACTCGAAGTGCAAAAAAAATGCACCAAAGTTTCTTTAGAATACGTTCTGAACATGATCCCCGATGATCAATTACTTCATAAAGATACTAAATTTCAGCATTGCACATTTCAATCCTGTCAGGCAAAGAAAACAGAACAATTCAATAAAACCAAACCTTTATGAACAGGTACTCAAATTTCTTTGATTTTTTTACAAATTTGCAACAAATCAGAAATTAACATATTGGATATAAATAGATTATGAAAAAACAAAATACGTTGTTCCGGACGGTTTTATGGATAGTTGCCGTTTCATTGGCGGTTTCCTGCTCAAGGGTTCCTGTAACCAACCGAAAGCAGATGAACCTGGTTCCCGAAAGCGAACTGGTTGCAATGAGTCTTACATCATACCAGGCTTTTCTGAAGGAAAATCCGCCCCTGCCGGCCTCTAATGTTCAGGCGCAGCTTGTAAAAAAAACCGGGGCAAAAATTGCAGAGGCTGTGAAAGAGTTTTTAACCAGGAACAAAATGCAATCCCGGATAAACGATTATAATTGGGAATTTAACCTGGTTGAAAGCAAAGAACTTAATGCCTGGTGTATGCCGGGTGGCAAAGTGGTGGTTTATACCGGTCTGCTGCCGGTAACAAAGGACGAGGCCGGGCTGGCTTTTGTAATGGGGCATGAAATTGCCCATGCGGTGGCCCGGCATGGAAACGAGCGTATGAGCCAGCAGTTGGTTGCTGCCACAGGCGGTATTGCACTGGATGTTGCCATGAGCAATCAGCCGGCCGAGACCCGGGGGATGATGCTTGCTGCCTATGGAGTGGGATCGCAGGTGGGTATTTTGCTTCCTTTTTCAAGATTGCACGAATCGGAAGCCGATAAACTGGGGATGATTTTTATGGCTATGGCCGGATACGATCCTTCACAGGCTCCTTTGGTTTGGGAACGGATGATGGCGCAGAATACAGGAAAAAAGCCTCCTGAACTCCTCAGTACCCACCCGTGTGATGAAAAGCGGATCGCCGATTTGAGGAATTATGTAAATGAAGCGCGGAAGTATGCTAAAAAATAGCTTTTTCGCCCGCTTTATTCCTCATAATTCCTGTTTACTCATTGTAAAAAGGCTATTTTTGCGCCGACTTTTTAATTTCAATACTACCAATGAACATTCACGAATACCAGGGCAAGTCCATTCTCAAAAGTTTTGGCGTGTCAATCCAGGAGGGCCTTGTGGCCGAAACAGCCGATAAGGCAGTTGAAGCAGCAGCAGAATTGCAAAAACTAACCGGTACCCAGTTTTGGGTGGTAAAGGCACAAATTCATGCCGGGGGACGAGGAAAGGGAGGTGGAGTAAAGCTGGCCAAATCTCTGGAAGAGGTAAAGGAAAAGGCCGGAGCAATTATCGGCATGCAACTGGTTACTCCGCAAACCGGTCCGCAGGGAAAAAAGGTTCATAAGGTGCTGGTGGCGCAGGATGTATATTATCCGGGTCCGTCAAAAACCCAGGAGTTTTATATGAGCGTACTGCTCAACCGTCAGACCGGACGAAATATCATCATGTATTCAACCGAAGGGGGAATGGATATTGAAGAAGTGGCTGAAAAGACCCCACATCTTATTTTCAAGGAAGAGGTAGACCCCGCTGTAGGATTACAAGCTTTCCAGGCTCGTAAAATTGCGTTCAACCTCGGGCTGAGCGGACAGGCATTCAAGGAGATGGTTCGTTTTGTAACGGCCCTGTATAAGGCTTACGACAGCATTGATGCTTCCCTGTTTGAGATTAACCCGGTTTTGAAAACCTCCGATGATAAGGTTATAGCTGTTGATGCAAAAGTAAATCTGGATGAAAACGCGTTATATCGTCACCCTGATTATGCTGCCATGAGAGATGTCCTCGAAGAGGACCCGACTGAAGTAGAAGCAGGAGAACACAACCTTAACTATGTGAAGCTGGACGGCAATGTGGGATGCATGGTTAACGGAGCCGGCCTGGCAATGGCAACTATGGATATCATAAAGCTCGCCGGTGGTGAACCGGCAAACTTTCTTGATGTAGGAGGAACAGCCAATGCCGCCAGGGTGGAACAGGCGTTTCGCATCATCCTGAAAGATTCTCATGTAAAAGCTATCCTGGTGAATATTTTTGGCGGCATTGTGCGCTGCGACAGAGTGGCTCAGGGTATTGTTGATGCCTACAAGAGCATAGGTGAAATACCCGTTCCGATTATTGTCCGGTTACAGGGAACAAACGCGGTTGAAGCGAAAAAGATAATTGACGATTCCGGTCTCAAGGTGTTTTCGGCCATTCAACTTAAAGATGCTGCTGACCTGGTAGGCAAGGTGGTTAAATAAGCCTGGAATGGAAGTACTCGACACTGAAGATAATTTTCTGGGCATCACAGAACCCGAGTTGTACGGCTACCAGTCAAGCGCTTTTGTTATCCAGCAGGTTCCCTATGAGCATACCAGTTCCTATTTGCAGGGATCGGCAAAGGGACCGGCAGCAATTGTTGGTGCCTCTCAGTTTGTTGAGTTTTATGATGAGGAGTTGGATCAGGAGACATACAAACTGGGCGGTATTGCCACATTGCCCGAAATGGATTTTGGGAACAGCGTTGATGCCGCCGCAATAGAACTTATCGAGAATGCCACAGCAAGGCTGATTGCTGATGGTAAATTTGTGATTTCACTCGGTGCGGAACATACCGTCACGTTTGGATTTGTAAAAGCCCATCTCCAAATGTATCCGGGGATGTCGGTGCTGCAAATTGATGCCCATTCCGACCTGCGTTATTCCTATCACGATAATATTTATTCCCATGCTTCGGTAATGGCACGGGTACATGAGCTGGATGTAAACCTGGTTCAGGTAGGTATCAGAGCCCAGTGTAAAGAAGAAGCAGAACTGATAAAACAGTCATCCAATATCCATACGTTTTATGCACATCAGGTGCGCCGTGATGACAACTGGATGGACGAGGCGCTGGCGGCATTAGGCGATGAGGTTTATATTTCCATAGATGCCGATGGATTTGATCCATCAGTGGTGCCTGCAGTTGGTACAGCTGAGCCAAACGGACTTTTCTGGCACGAAACACTGCAGTTTCTGGAAATGGTGGCCGCAAAACGCAGGATTGTAGGGTTTGATGTCGTAGAAATAGCTCCCAGGGAGGGCGATATTTTAACCGAATTCACCATGGCTAAGCTCGTTTACAGGCTGCTCGGATATATTGTTAAGCACAAATCAGCTTAATAATAAGACTGAATTATTGTTTTTTGCAACTACCCCTTAATGTTTGGTGTTTTTCAATAAACTGCTTTTAATAGCTGGTTTTATTTTTTTACATTGCTAAATTTGTATTCCGAACTTATAAAAGCGGCTTACTCATGGCACAGTATAAGATCTCAAATAGCGGTACTACCAGGCTTTTTAAGAGCAAATTTTTGGAAAAGCTAACCCGGACCAATTTCGCAGTTCCAGTTACCATGTACTATGTATTTGCCGCGGCGTGTCTGACTTACGCGGTATTTTTCACCAATCTGGCTATGTGGCGTCTGGTGTATCTTTTTCCGCTGGGCTTTGTAACCTTCACGTTAGTGGAATACCTCATTCACCGGTTTCTTTTTCACTTTGAAGCTTCTACCGAAAAGCAGGTAAAAATTAAATACAACATTCATGGGGTGCATCATGAATTCCCTAAGGACAAAGACCGGCTTGCCATGCCGCCCGTGCTTTCCATTTTGTTAGCCACTTTTTTTTATTTGCTCTTTCTCCCTTTAGCCGGGAAAAACATCTGGCTTTTTTATCCGGGTTTCCTTTCGGGATACTCAACCTATTTGTTCATCCATTATGCGGTACACCGGTACCGTCAGCCCCGTAATTTTCTGGCGGTGCTTTGGAAACACCACAGTTTACACCACTACAAATCAGAAGATACTGCTTTCGGTGTAACCTTTCCATTTTGGGATTATATTTTTGGGACTGTCCCTGCCGGCAAAAACCGCGATGAGGACAAGGCGGCCTCCGAAAAATTACCTGATTACCATTCCTTTTCCTGAACGGAGACGTCGCAGCGTTAATTTTCGCCGGCAATACCTACCTTTAGAACCGGAATCCGGTCACATTAATTGCTATGAATAAACCTATTCGTAAAGTGCTTGTAGCCAACAGGGGAGAGATCGCCCTGAGAGTGATGCGCAGTTGCCGTGAAATGGATATTGCAACAGTTGCGGTTTACAGTGAAGCCGACAGGGAGTCGCCTCATGTTTTGTATGCCGACGAGTCCGTTTTAATTGGTCCGCCACCCTCTTCACAATCCTACCTGGTTATTGAAAAGGTAATTGAGGCAGCCCGGACTACCGGGGCCGATGCCATACATCCCGGATATGGTTTTCTTTCAGAGAATGCGGTATTTGCCAGGGCCGTACGCGACGCTGGAATTATTCTGATAGGCCCCTCTCCTGAAGCAATGGAAATAATGGGCAGTAAGCTGGCTGCCAAGGAGGCGGTAAAAAAATATGGTATACCCCTGGTGCCGGGAACCGATTATGCGATTACCGACATTAAAGAAGCGAAGCAGGTTGCTGAAAAGGTCGGCTATCCTATTTTGATTAAAGCGTCGGCAGGTGGCGGCGGCAAAGGAATGCGCATAGTAAATAACCCGGCCGAATTTGAAGAAATGATGAAACTGGCTGTGAGCGAAGCAACTTCCGCTTTCGGTGACGGATCGGTGTTTATTGAACGCTACGTTGGTTCACCGCGCCATATTGAAGTGCAGGTGCTGGGAGACACACATGGCAACATAGTGCACCTGTTTGAACGCGAATGTTCCATTCAGCGGCGCCACCAAAAGGTAATAGAAGAGGCCCCGTCTTCTATTCTTACTCCTGAATTGAGAAACGAAATGGGTAAATGTGCGGTTCAGGTTGCAAAAGCCTGCAATTATGTAGGTGCTGGAACAGTGGAGTTTCTCATGGATGAAGCGCTCAACTTTTACTTTCTTGAAATGAATACCAGATTACAGGTAGAACATCCCGTAACCGAAATGATTACCGGTAAAGATCTTGTCAAGGAGCAAATTAAGATTGCTGCGGGAGAAAAACTCTCATTTAAACAGGAGGAGCTTGCAATTTACGGACATGCTATCGAAGTGCGCGTATATGCCGAAGACCCTTCTAATAATTTTCTGCCTGACATAGGTACTCTTTCGGTGTATAAACCCCCTCAGGGTCCCGGTATCAGGGTAGATGATGGTTTTCGGGAGGGAATGAAAATTCCTATTTATTATGACCCCATGATTGCGAAACTTGTCGCACACGGTGCTACCCGTCAAGAGGCTATCAGCAGAATGGTACGTGCCATTAGCGAATATAAAATAACCGGTGTTGCAACAACATTGGCATTCTGCCGGTTTGTGCTGGGGCATCAGGCGTTTATCACCGGACAATTCGACACCAATTTTGTCCAGCGCTATTTCACTCCCGAAGTTCTTGAAAGAAGTTCAGGCGATGAGGAAACAATTGCGGCACTGGTGGCCGTGCATGCCCTTATGAACGGGTCGTCGGGAACTGAGGGCGACGAAACGGCTGTTCGTACTGATTTTCAATCGCGTTGGAAGGTCAATCGGATGAATTGAACCGAACCGAATGGCTTGGTTCTTGCAGCAATAGGAGTGGGTGGCTATTCCCCATGAAACAGAAACTACTTTTGGTATTTATTTTAAGCTCCTTTGCTTTTCGCGGATTCGCACAGGAGCAGCCCCCTGTGGTTGTTCCTTATATTTTAGACGGAGCCGATACCATACCTGTGGTAAACTTACCGGTAGTTGATATTTTTTCCACTTATGGTCCCGATGGGGCAGAGGCGCTGAAGCGTTATCTTAAGTTGCGCAGAGATGTGCTTAAGGTATACCCTTATGCAAAACTGGCATCAGCAAAATTGAAATATGTAAACGACAGCCTTGCTCATATCTCCTCATCCCGCCAGCAGAAAAAATTTATCAAGCAAACGGAAAAGGAGATGAAAGACCGGTTTGAATCGGAATTGAAAAAACTAACCTATTCGCAGGGTAAAATCTTAATCAAACTTATTGACCGCGAAACCGGAAATACCTCTTATGCACTTGTAAAAGATCTCCGCGGAGGATTGCAGGCATTTTTCTGGCAGAGCCTGGCCCGTTTTTTTGGAGCAAACCTTAAATCGGAATATGACCCTGAGGGCGAGGATAGGATGATTGAGAGTATTGTAAGGTCTATTGAAAAAGGTGATATAAAGGTGGTGAATAAACAGTAGTGCCTTAATAACCCTTTCCGGCCTTAATTGCTGAAAAATTTTCAGGTTTTTTGTCAAATTGTCGCCTCTCTTTTTTTTGATCGGACAGTTTGTCTCGTCTTTACCTGAAAAAATTGGGTGGAATGCATTTTGATTCATTGCGACCCGTTAAGCAAAAGTTTCAAAAATTAACAAATCAAAAAACTAAAATCAAAATGACACTTATTCGTTTTAAATCCGACAGTCCGGCCAAAGCATTTGACCGTTCACCAAATTTTAATGAATTCTTTAATGATGTTTTCGACAACATGATTAACGGAGATTTCAGAAAACCTGCAGTACCTTCTGTGAATATTTCTGAATCCGAGAATGCATATCATCTGGATATGGCAGCCCCGGGTTTCTCTAAAGAAGAATTCAGCATTAACCTCGAAAAGGATGTGCTTACTATTTCTGCAGAGAAAAAAGCAGAAAAGTCTGAAGCAGACAAAAAGTATTCACGTCGCGAATTCTCGTACAGCTCTTTCAAAAGAACGTTTACACTTCCCGAAACTGTAAATGCAGAGAAAATTCAGGCCTCGTACGAAAACGGCATTATGCATCTGGATTTTCCAAAAAAAGAAGAGGCGAAGCCGCAACCGGCAAGGTCGATTTCGGTAAACTGATGTAATTATCATTGAACGAAAGGTTGAAAACGGGGTTCTGCCTGAAGCAGTCCCCGTTTTTTTATGGATAAAGGGAAGAACATCGATTATTGTCTAATTTTACCCCATGGCAACACCCGCTTCAAATGCATTCAAAACCAGTACAGATAAGCCGGTAATACTGGTAACCAATGATGATGGTATAACAGCACCCGGACTCAGGGCACTTGCAGAGTCCATGAGCCAAATTGGGGAAGTGGTTGTAGTCGCCCCGGATAGTCCGCAGTCGGCTATGGGCCATGCCATAACAATCGGAAAACCCCTCCGGCTCGATAAGGTAAAGTACCATGGAGAGTTTTTAGGGTATCAATGTTCAGGGACACCGGTTGATTGCGTAAAACTGGCAGTAAATAAAATCCTGCACCGGAAGCCCGATCTGTGTGTTTCAGGAATCAATCACGGGTCCAATTCGTCAATCAATGTAATATACTCCGGAACCATGTCGGCAGCCATGGAGGGTGCCATTGAAGGAATTCCATCTATCGGATTTTCGCTGAATAACTACAGCATGGAGGCTGACTTTACAGCATCGGCTCATTTTTCCCGCATCATTGCATCCAAAGTAATTAAACACGGCATCCCGGAAAATACGTTGCTCAATGTGAATTTACCTGACCTTCCGTTGCATGAGATAAAAGGAATTAAAATATGCCGGCAGGCAATGGCCAAATGGGAAGAAGAGTTTGATGAACGCGTAGATCCGCGAAACAGACCCTATTTCTGGTTAACAGGCGTATTCAGAAATTACGATAAAGGTAACGATACCGATGAATGGGCACTTGAAAACGGATACGTTTCTGTAGTTCCCGTGCTCTTTGATTTCACGGCCCATCACGCTGTTCAACATTTGAATAAATTAAACTGGGATGCTTAAAAAAGATTCGATGTTGCTCGGTATTGTTATTGCAATAGTGGTTACTGTTGCAGGCTATTTCGCATTGCAGTTTCTAAACGACTATATATCACCTATGTTTGGAAAACCTCCGGTCTTCAGCCAAAGTACCATCGAGGTGATTGCCATTTTTCTGAATGTGTTTCCGTTCAGATATTATATGCTTAAAGCCGGCAAAGATTATACAGGAAGAGGTATACTCCTTGTAACTTTTATTACAGGTCTCTATTATTTCTTTCACTATATTAATTAAAACCTGATTCAACCTAAGTGAAGTACTATATTATAGCCGGTGAAGCTTCAGGCGATTTACATGCAGCCAACCTGATGAAGGAACTCAGGCTTGCAGACAGTGCATTCAGCTGCCGTGCGTGGGGAGGGGACCTGATGCAGGAGCAGGGGGCTGAGTTGGTGAAACATTACCGTGATCTGGCATTTATGGGTTTTGTTGAAGTAATTGCAAACCTCAAAACCATATTGGCCAATGTAGCCTTTTGTAAAGAGGATATCCTGAAGTACAATCCCGATGCACTCATACTGGTAGATTATCCCGGATTTAATTTGCGCATAGCCGAATTTGCAAAACAAAAAGGCATTAAAGTATTCTATTACATTTCGCCGCAGGTGTGGGCCTGGAAAGCATCGCGCGTAAAGCAGATCAAAAGAAATGTTGACAGAATGCTCACCATTTTACCGTTTGAATCTGATTTTTACAAACAGTATAACTATCCGGTTACTTTTGTTGGGCACCCTTTGCTCGACGCGATTGAAAATCGTACGGATTCAAATAATATTCTGTTGTCATCGGATCCACGGAAAATTATTGCCCTGTTACCGGGAAGCCGAAAGCAGGAAATTACAACCGTATTACCTTTGATGTTAAGCGTAACGGCAAAATTTCCTGATTACAGATTTATTGTTGCAGCTGCGCCTTCGGTCGATAAGGAGTTTTATGCAGCAGTTACCCGAAATGCACCGGTTGAAATAATCTATGGCAAAACATATGATTTGCTTGCTGCAGCACATGCTGCTTTGGTTACCTCCGGAACTGCCACACTGGAAGCAGCTCTCTTTGGTGTTCCCGAAGTGGTTTGCTACAAAGGAAATGTGGTTTCGTATCATATAGCCAGAAGACTTATTAAAGTAAAATATATTTCACTGGTGAACCTGATTATGGATCGTGAAATAGTAAAAGAGCTGATTCAGGATGATCTCATCAGCGGGTCCATATCAGCAGAACTTGAAAAAATTTGTTCCGAGGGTCCCGAACGGCAAAAGATGATTGATGACTACAAGGCGCTTAAGAAAGTGCTGGGAGGAAAAGGTGCATCAGCACGTGCCGCCCATACTATTGTTGCTGATTTGAAATTGAAGAACTAAAAATGGAATATAAAGATTACTATAAAATTTTAGGTGTTGCCAAAACCGCCACGGCTGATGAAATCAAAAAAGCATTCAGAAAACTGGCAGTAAAATACCATCCCGACAAAAATCAGGGTGATAAAAACGCTGAAAACAGGTTCAAGGAAATAAGTGAAGCGAATGAGGTGCTGAGTGATTCTGAGAAGCGCCGTAAATACGATGAGGTAGGAGATAACTGGAAGTACTATGACGAGATGCAGCAAAAAAGAAGATCCTCCTCGGGAAGCACTACACATACATACGGCGGTGCCGGCGGATTTTCTGATTTTTTTGAAAGTATTTTCGGAGGAGGTTTTGAAGATGTTTTTGGGGGTGGCGGGCGAGCGCGTCAGCGGACAATGCGCGGCCAGGATCTTGAAGGGGAAATTTCTATCTCATTGGAAGAGGCCTTTGCCGGTACTTCGAGAAGAGTGAGCATTGGTCCCACCACTGTAGAATTTAAAATAAAAC
>DASUFP010000100.1:0-90192 GCA_036274495.1 Bacteroidia bacterium | reverse complement strand
TGGTTTGACATTATTTTTATCTAAAAATGTTTTAACCTTATTAATTTCATCAATTGTTTTAAAATCTAACTTTAGTTGTGAATTATTCTTTAGGCTTTTATAAATTTCGTTATTTTCTGAGTTTTTGATTAATGGGGCTTTGTAAATAATATAGGCCGAGCTATAGGGGTCTTCTTGGAGCATGTTTTCTCGTACATACAATACACTCCTTAATTTATTTTCCAGATGATTAATTTCTTTATTAAAATCGACTACTTCTCCTATAACTTTGTGTCCGTTCTGACCAATGAACGATACAGAAGTAGGTATGTCTAGTGATTTAATGATACTTTTATCAACCTTAACATTAAAATTAACGTTATCTTTTAAAATTGGGTTTATTGTTCTCTTAACATCTTTAATGAAATCTAATTCAACTAATTTTTCAATACTTCCTAGTTTAAATATAAATTTCTCAAAAAGAATATTTATATTTTCTAATGTTGACCTAATCTCGATTTTTTGGGGTTTTGAAAAAACCAATAAATTATTCGCATATCGACTTAAATATTCAAAATAATTCATATCCAACATTCTTTCAGAATAATTGGCTAATACTTCATTAGATTGTTTATGTAAAAAATATCTATCAATATTTTGAATACTATTTTTTATCAAATTATAGGAGTTTAAAGGAAGTAGATCCTTTAATATTTTAATTTTTTCAGGAGAATACTTAAAAAAAACATTGTTGTCATTGATTAAAATTAAGGCAATAGAAATTCGCTCGTCCACAGATGGGCGGCTTTGACAGGATAATATGGAATAAAATGTGTTCACTTTATATTAACGTATAGACATTTCTACGTATTGTTTAAAATTTGTTTCGATTTCTTGATTCCACCTTTGGTTTTCAATAATACTTTGCTGAATATAATGTATGATTGTATCATGATCAAGATTCCACAATTGAGGAACTTCGTGAAAAATGCGAGGGAGTTGACGGCCACATTCTTGCACCCAAAAATAGAAATGATTTAGGATATTTTTTGTTTCCTTCCTACATTTTCTAGAACTAGGCATCAAAACCTTTGTAATAGTTGAATATAATATACTGTCTTCGTAGGTCATATGAGCTAATTCTCCTCCCAATCTGCAACCATCAAAAATATCAGTATGGTCTATTGCAGTAATAACGTGTTGAGTGCCTTCTGAGTTTAGGAGGAGATTCATATTATTCGCGTTTCTGTCAGTATTGGCTATCCACAAATCGAACAGTGCAATTTTTAAGAACGTCTCATATCTGCCATTTATCTTAGATAATTGATATGTGCTTCTCAATGTAGTAAAAAAATCGTTGAAATCCAATGAATATTCCAGCCGTTTTGAGCCAAATAATGGCCTAGTAAACCTGTGTCGTTGTATTCTGGGGTGGAGTCCAATCGGAACATGGTCGTTGTGAACCGTCACAAAAGATGATGGAGGAACTGGAATATCCCAAATCTGCAAAAATCTATGCGCCAAATGCTCATTTAACAGCTTATTAGTACTATCGTATTTACATATATAATTATTAAAATCATTACAATGCACTTCAACCGGATTACTTCCCGATGTATCATATATTTTTTCTATTTTTTCGATTGAGTATAACATCAAAATATTTACAAAGATTTAGTTGATAGTTATAAACTAAATACCTATATTTGACCCATGAAAGTAGATAGATTATCTCTTAGGACGATTAAAAACTACGCCATTGACAAGAAGGTAACCCCCTCTTATATCTATAAGTTAATCAAAACCAATAAGATGGAAGCTATTATTATTGATGGAGTTCAGTTTATTGATACTCAGGTTTACCCTCAGTTACCAACCTCACGTTAATTTTTTTTTATCCCTATTTAGTCCACAGTTTATAACTACCAACCAATGGCAAAATTTACAATAGAAGAGTTTAGGAAGGCTTATCCAAGTGATGCGGCCTGTTTGGATAAGGTGTTCAAGATGCGGTATGGAAGTGTCACAGAGTGCCCCAAATGTAACAGAGAGACACAATTCAGAAGAATATCTACAAGAAGGTGCTATCAATGTAGGTTGTGTTATGCTCAATTCTACCCTACTGCCGGAACTATATTTGAAAAATCGAGGGTTTCCCTTCAAGATTGGTTTTATATCATCTATTTGTTTGCCTCTACTCGTAACGGTGTTTCGTCAAAGGAAATAGAACGGATATTGGGTGTAACTTATAAGTGTGCCTTTAGAATGGGGCATCAAATAAGAAAATTATTAGAGACTGTTCCCGCTGAAAAATTAACGGGAGTGGTTGAGATGGATGAAACTTATATTGGAGGCAAACAAATCAATGTAACGGGTCGAACACTCGGACAGAAAAAACCTGTTTTTGGTATGGTTGAACGACTTGGTAATGTTCGGGCGTATCATGTGCCTGACGTTAAAAAATCTACTATCATGCCAATAGTACATGAACAGGTTGATAAAAAAGCATCCGTTAATACTGACGATTACCCGCTTTATACAAATCTCCCTAAAGAGGGTTTTAAATTACATTCAGCAATCAACCATACATTGAAAAGGTATCGTGATGGTGCTACAAGTACTAATACAATTGAGGGTTATTTCGGACAGCTAAAACGAATGATAAACGGTACTCACATTCATGTTTCGGATAAGTATTTGCAAGCCTATATAGTTGAAAGTTGCTTTAGGTATAATCACAGAAGTTATCCTACCGAAATGTTTAATTTAATGATAGGACAAATAAAACCGATTGGATTTTGATTGAGGTTTTTTCATTTCCTCATGTTATTGGTTTATTTAAAATCTATCTTATTTATTATTTCTTGTTCTTCTTTTGAAAAACCTATGAAAGAAAACCTTTTGCTATCAAAATCGTAAGTGATTTTACCTGTCCAAGAAAACTGAGGGTATTCTTTTTTAAGCACATTTAAAGTGCCATTTGCCATTGCCTCAGCAGTGGCCTTTTCTAAACTCTTCTTTATGTTATCCATTATTATTAGTTGTGTTCCACCTCGGATTGTTCGGGTCTTTCTTATACTTATTCTTTTTCCTGACCGGTTCGGCCTGCTCAACGGCTGCCTGTATTATTCCCTCAAACACTTCCTTGTGATTATCTACCGTTTCCTCGTCGGTCATCATATATTCAATTAATTTTCTCGCTCGTCTCATCCGAGCTTTCTTATTTTTTTCGATTCGCTGTAACCTTTCGGCCCTCGTTTCTATCTTATTCAATATAGGATGGCGTTCACTCATACCCAAATTTATGAAAATATCATCGAATTATAGCAAGTGTTCTGAGGATATAACCTCCCATACAAAATTTTTATTGCTGAATATCAGTCTATTACAATTTTATTTAGTACCATGTATTGCATAGTACCATTTAATAAATATATCTTTGCCTTGTCAAGTAACATACTATACATACTACTAATACCTTTTACCATGAAAACCAGCAGGACAATCTTAACCGTCATCGTGAGCCTCTTGTTCATCTCCAACACCTTTGCAGGCATCCGGAACATTAACTTTTTTGAACAGCCGGTACAAAACGGGCAGCCGGTATCAACCATTCTGTATAATGGAGTAATGATTCCGGTAGTTGAATTGCAGGAAGTCGAAATTTCGGACACAAAGATTCAACCAAAATGGCTTCCCGCCAGCTACATAAATGGCAGGTGGACCCCTTTGGCAAGTTTACCTGAAGTGGAAATTGTTGCAGCAAGTCCCGGAAACAATCATTTCCCTTCTATAAACTACCATGGGAAATCTATTGCAATTGCTTATTTGCCGGTGGTTGAAATTGCAGCCGACTATCCTGCCGAAAACAGTGTCGGAGTGGTGATGGTAAATGGAGAGCCAATGGCATTTGTGGCGCTTGATGAAGTTGAAATAAATGAACACCAGTTTTTTACAACTAATACAGATACCCGGTTGATTGCTGATTCATGGGCTGTTTCAACTCCGCACAATCCCGAGCTGGTGGTAGCTCAGCAAAATGAGACCTATTATCTGATGTCGTATGAGGGAAGCACCTCCAATGAAAACGGAAAGTCTTATGCCATCTATCGTTTGCTCCACATAGTGAGGAGAGCGCTATCAGGAACTATTCAAACAATGTTCGGACCTTAAAGGCTTCCTGCAGCAGGGCACCGGAATTTTTTGCAATTTTGTGATTCCTCAATTGTGTTGCCTTTCTCATGGATCAGTTTGTCGTATCAGCCCGTAAATATCGTCCTTCAACTTTTAAAACTGTTGTCGGCCAATCAGGTATAACCACTACTCTCAAAAATGCGATTAAAAATAAACACCTGGCTCAGGCCTTTTTGTTTTGCGGACCCAGAGGTGTGGGTAAAACCACTTGTGCCCGAATTCTGGCCAAAACCATTAATTGCACCAATCTCACTCCCGATACGGAAGGATGCAATCAATGTGAGTCATGCATTTCATTTAACAACGGGCAGAGTTTAAATATCTATGAGCTCGATGCTGCATCGAACAATTCAGTAGACGATATACGTAATCTTGTTGAACAGGTAAGATACCCTCCTCACTCAGGTCAATACAAAATTTACATCATCGATGAGGTACACATGCTCTCATCTGCCGCTTTCAATGCATTCCTGAAAACACTTGAGGAACCTCCTCCATACGCAATTTTCATTTTAGCAACTACTGAAAAGCACAAGATCATTCCTACGATTCTTTCGCGTTGTCAGATTTTTGATTTTAGCAGAATTACAATTGATGATATCGCTGCTCACCTTATCTGGGTTGCCGGCCAGGAACAGATCAATGCCGAACACGAAGCGTTGCATCTTATTGCTCAAAAAGCAGATGGGGCTTTAAGGGATGCTTTATCCATTTTCGATCAAATTGTCAGTTTTGCAGGAAACAACATAACGTATAAACATGTAATCGAAAATCTGAACATCCTGGATTATGAATATTACTTCAGACTGACAGATTACCTCTTACTACATAATTATTCCGATACACTTTTGCTGCTGGATGAAATTGTTGCAGAAGGATTCGAAATACATCACTTTATTCTTGGATTGGGAAATCATTTCAGGGATTTGTTAGTCAGCAAGGATCCCAAAACAACGCAACTGCTCGAAGTCGGACCCTCTACCCGCGATAAATATAAATCACAAGCCACACAATGTTCAGCTATGCAATTATTTGAATGGCTGCATTTGGCTAACCGGTGTGACATTGAATTTAAAATTGTTCAAAATCAGCGGCTGCATCTTGAAATCGCTTTGCTAAAGATGTGTGTACCTGCAACTGCACCCGAAACATCCGGAAATGCCGCTGCACAACCGGCCAGAAAACACCCGCCTGAATCGGAAATTCCAAAAAAAAACACAACTGAAAAAACCAATACCACAGCTACTACACCATCAACCAAAGTTGCTGCCACTCCTGCTTCTTTGACGAGTGAAAAAGTTGCACCAACAATTGAAACTACTGTTCCTGTTGCTGAAAAAATTGCAGAAGACACTTCCGGCGTTCCGGCAAAAGAGACTATTGCAGAACCTGTAAAAACATCTCAAAGAAGAAATTCCACACTTTCAATTTCAGGTAAATTATCTGATTTAAAAGCACCTGTTACTGCCGACGAACCGGCAACAGAAATTAACAAGGGTCCAAGATCTAAAATTGCTAAGGACGACCTCATGAAACACTGGCAGGTGTTTGTTGAGAAATCCAAAAAAGAAGGTCGCATGCAACTTGCTGTTTCGCTTTCAGGAAACCAACCCGTACTGATAGATTCAGAATTGATCGAAATTCCCGTTATTAATTCAATCCAGGCCGAAGAGATCTTTGATGCTAAACAAGATCTTGTCCAGTTCCTTCGTAAAGCATTAAATAACAACTACCTGGACATTCAAACCCGGATTGTTGAAGATGCAGCAGGTTCTGAAACTGCTTATACTCCTATGGAGAAGTTTAAAAAAATGGCAGAAAAAAATCCGGATCTGAATGAATTGCGCCAGCAATTTGATCTTGAACTGGATTTCTGAACCTTAACTCAGGCCTATTCCTTATCTTTGCAATCCTCCAAAAAAACTCAGCCATGCAAGGTCAAACGATTACTACTTCCAATGGGAAACTTCAGGTTCCTGATTATCCAATCATACCCTTTATTGAGGGTGACGGAACCGGTCCGGATATCTGGGCATCATCTGTCAGAGTTATAGATGCCGCTGTTGAAAAAGCATATGCCGGCAAAAAGAAAATTGTTTGGCAGGAAGTTCTTGCAGGTGAAAAAGCATTTAAACAAACAGGTAACTGGTTACCCGATGAGACACTTGATGTTATTCGAGAACACCTGATAGCAATTAAGGGTCCGTTGACAACTCCGGTTGGAGGTGGCATACGTTCACTGAATGTGGCACTGCGCCAAATTCTTGATTTATATGTTTGCCTCAGACCCGTTCGCTGGTTCGAAGGAGTTCCTTCACCGGTAAAACATCCTGAAAAAACCAATATGACTATTTTCAGGGAAAACACGGAAGATATTTATGCTGGTATTGAATATATGGCAGGTACGCCGGAAGTGAAAAAGCTCATTGATTTCCTTCAAAACGAAATGAATGTGACTAAGATTAGATTCCCTGAAAGTTCCTCAATTGGTATCAAACCGGTGTCGAAAGAGGGATCTGAACGGCTGGTGCGTGCAGCCCTTGAGTACGCCTTAAAGCACAAAAAACCTTCTTTAACACTGGTACACAAAGGGAATATCATGAAGTTTACCGAGGGGGGCTTTAAGAAATGGGGATATGAGCTGGCGGAAAGGGAATTTGGCGATAAAACGTTTACCTGGATGCAGTATGATGCAATAGTTGAGGAAAAAGGCAAGGAGGCAGCAGATGCCGCAATGAAAAAAGCTGAACAGGAGGGTAAATTGCTTGTCAAAGACTCCATAGCAGATGCGTTTTTACAGCAAATATTGCTGCGCCCTGACGAATATTCAGTTATAGCCACACTTAACCTTAACGGTGATTACATCTCTGATGCCCTTGCAGCTCAGGTTGGTGGAATTGGAATTGCCCCGGGGGCAAACATCAACTACATGACCGGACATGCCATTTTTGAAGCCACCCATGGTACGGCTCCAAAATATGCCGGCCTCGACAAAGTGAACCCGGGATCTGTAATTCTTTCAGGAGCCATGATGCTTGAACATTTAGGATGGCTCGAATCTGCCGATTTGATTTACAAGGGGGTAGAGCGATCAATTGCTGCTAAAAAAGTAACTTATGATTTCCATCGTTTGATGGATGGCGCAACCCTTTTGAAGTGCTCTGAATTTGGAACTGAGATTATCCGGAACATGGAAATGGTGACAGCTTGAGGAAAAAGCCTGATTTTTTTCGTAAGTTTATCATCATTTTACATTGTTTTACTCTTGGAACCTCCTAATTCAGGAAGCCTATGCCACTGCTTGGCAGTATCATTAAAAGAGGAATTACACTCCGCCACAAAATTGCCTTTGAACGGCAGTCACCCGAACAGCACCAGCGCAAGGTGCTGAGGCTCTTGCTGCGTAAGGCTCAATTTACACTTTTCGGGCAGACCTATAAATTTAGCAAATTGGCTGCCAGCCCTCAATTTGTCAACAAATTCAGGCTGACTGTTCCAATACACGATTACAATTCCATGTTTTCAACCTGGTGGAATAAAGCACTCCACTATCAGGAAGATGTCTGCTGGCCGGGGCAGGTTAAATACTTTGCACTCAGTTCAGGAACCTCTGATTCTTCAAGCAAACACATACCGGTTACCCGTGACATGATCCGGTCGATCCAAAAAGTTTCTATCCGGCAGATTGTGTCGCTGGCTAAATATGATCTTCCCATTTCTTTCTTTGAAAAAGGAATCCTGATGCTTGCCGGCAGTACCCATCTCAATCGCATGGGAAGCTATTTTGAAGGGGATCTGAGTGGCATCACCTCCAGTAACATACCATTTTGGTTTCAGCATTTCTATAAACCGGGACGGAAAATTGCCCGGGAAAAAGACTGGGCTGCCAAACTGGAAGAAATAACGCAAAAGGCACCTGACTGGGACATAGGCATCATCGTAGGCGTTCCTGCCTGGGTGCAGTTATTAATTGAGAAGATTATTGCCCGTTATAATCTCAAGACCATTCACGATATCTGGCCCAACCTGTCGATGTATGTGCACGGTGGTGTATCTTTTGAACCTTATAAAAAGGGGTTTGCCAAATTATTAGGTAAACCGCTGCACTACATCGAAACATATCTGGCTTCGGAAGGCTTTCTTGCCTATCAGGATGAACCGGGAAACAAGGGAATGAAACTGATCATAAACAATGGAATCTTTTTTGAATTTATCCCCTACAACGATCAGAATTTTAATCAGGACGGAGAAATCATCGGCAAACCAAAAACATTGCTTATACACGAAGTGGAGGAAGGCAAAGACTACGCATTAATTTTGTCGACAAATGCAGGCACCTGGAGGTATCTTATCGGTGATGTGATACGTTTTACCAATCGCATTAAATGTGAAATAATAATTGTTGGCCGCACCAAACATTTTCTGAGTTTGTGTGGCGAACACCTTTCAGTTGACAACATGAACAAGGCCGTTGAGATGGTTTCAGAAGAATATAATATTGAAATTAATGAATTTACCGTTGCCGGAATACCTTTCGACACACTATTTGCACATAAATGGTTTATAGGTACTGATGACGCTGTTAATAAAGATGAACTTAAGGAAGCCATTGACGGAAAATTAAAAATTCTGAATGATGACTATAGAGTTGAACGCGGTTCGGCACTAAAAGATGTTCAAGTTGAAATTATCCCAACTGCTCTTTTTTACGATTGGATGAAATTGCACAACAAAGTCGGGGCGCAGAATAAATTCCCCAGGGTACTGAAAAACTCTCAGCTGGCAGAATGGGAATCCTTTATATCGCAGGAATTACGTCAGGCTGTCGATTGATCTTGTTCGCCGGGCTGGTCAGAATGTTTATTTTTGTCTAAATAACAGCCCTTTATTGAGTATATGAACCCATTCATCAGCGGAATACTTTTAGGCGGTGTGCTTTCACTGATGGTTGGACCGGTATTTTTCATGATCATCAATATGAGCATCAAAAAGGGATTTTTCCCCGCAAGTATGCTTGCACTTGGTGTTTTTTGCAGCGACCTGATGTATGTTGTAATGACCTATTACGGGAGTTCCATGATAACCATCATGAAAGAACATAACCACATTGTAGGGTTAAGTGGTGGCATTCTGATTTTGCTTTTTGGCGTTTTCACTTTCTTTAAAGAAGCTAAAGTTGATGCGGGAGCTCTTGAACTGGTTGATGATTCGAAAACAAGGGCCATAGACATGCTGAAAGGATTTATGATGAATACACTGAATCCATCCGCCCTCCTTTTCTGGCTCGGTGTTGCAGGTACCATTTCGGTAAAAGAAGATTTTGTAGGCAGTCAGGCCGTTCTGTTTTATTCAGGCGTTCTTGGAATGGTGCTCTCAACCGATTTGCTGAAAGCATGGTTAGCTACGCTATTAAGAAAAATGATAAGCGGCAGATTTTTGTTGTGGATGAACCGCATTTCGGGAATTGCTCTCACCAGTTTTGGAATTTATATGATAGTTCGACTATACACTTTTCATTAGCCAAAAGTCATATATTCGCATGCGAAGGGATGTTAGCTCAGCTGGTTTAGAGCACTGCCTCGACAAGGCAGGGGTCACTGGTTCGAATCCAGTACATCCCACAATCTTTTGACCTCCGGTTTTTTTATATCCACCCTTTCCACCGGGAAAAAATTCGAAAAGTTAAACAGGGTGATATACTTTATAAATCGGTTTCCAATATAAATTGCGATTCTGCAAACATTCCTGCTTCACCTCACAACCCGGCAAAATGGCTTATACTCATACTATATTTTTTTACCCTTGAGTACCTTTTGTTCCGACTTATATTTTTCCAGATTTTTCAATTTAAAAGTTAGGAAAATGTCCTTGCTCCCTTCGCTTGAGTAATAGGTTTTCTCTCCATAATTAACTTTTCCTTTCCCTTTTACCCAATCCAATGCCTGAAGTGTATAGTAGCCATCCTGATTACGGATACTACCAAAAACCAGATAGCGTGAACCACCCTCCTCAAATGAGACCGTAACACGGTTTCCATCCACTACATCTTTAATAACGCATGGAGTACCGGCCTTAATTACTATCTCTTCCACATGCCTGTCCTTTACAACCTTGAGTTCTCCGGTTCCGGTCTCTTTTTCCAAATTATCTTCCCCCCTTCTCAACACAAAGGTATTGGAGGTGTAAAATTGGATGCTTTTTAACTCTTCTACCGATAATTTATACTGATCCCTGATCTGTTGGGTAAAGGGGCTCAGTGATTTGGAGCACGACGAAAGAAACAACAATGTTACTGCCGATAAAAGGATCTGTTTTTTCATGATTTGTGAGAATTGTCTGCCATTGACCAAAAATTGTTCCAAACCTTAAAATGGCGGATTTGGATTCACATTTGGTGAATGCTTATCTTGCGTGTAAAATGATCATTAACCGCTGATATTCAGAACTATGTTTAGGCCAGTATATGCGTTTTTGTTTTGGTTAACCGGCTGGAAGATCAAAGGTTCCATCAACCCTGATTTGCAAAAATATGTGATGGTAGTTGCTCCGCACACCAGTAATATTGATTTTTTTGTTGGATTGGCTGCCCGGAGTCTCATGAAAATAGACACAAAGTATGTGGCAAAAAAGGAGCTTTTTGTATTTCCTTTCGGATGGATCTTCAGAGCCCTGGGAGGCTATCCCGTAGACCGTTCCAAAAGTCACAATTTTGTTGATGCAGTTGCAGATTTGTTCAACAAAAAAGAACGCTTTTCAATTTGTCTTACACCTGAGGGTACACGAAGTTATGCCCCAAAATGGAAGACCGGTTTTTATTATATAGCCCTAAAAGCCGAAGTGCCCATTGTAATGGTGGCATTTAATTATCAGAAAAAAGAAGTGGTTGCAGAACCTCCGTTCTGGCCATCGGGAGATGAGGAACGAGATATTGAAAAAATGAAAACATATTTTCGCAATGTTCCGGGGAAACATCCCGAAAAGGGCGTTCGTTGATTATTCAAATAACCCGTCATCAAAGTTTATAAGATAAACTTTTTTTGTGGCTCTCGTGATTGCGGTATAAAGCCATCTCAGATAGTTTTTGTCGATGCCTTCAGCCATCAAACTGCCAGCATCAATAAATACAGCATCCCATTGTCCGCCCTGTGCCTTATGGCAGGTAACGGCATAGGCAAACTTAACCTGTACAGCGTTGTACCATTCGTTTTGTGCCAAGGCAGCATAGCGGGCAGTTTTCGATAGCTGTTCAGGTAATTGACCTGATAACGACGTGTATAAATTATTTGACTGATCCCGGGTAAGGGCAGGTCCTTCGGAATAGAGGCTATCCATGATTATTTTCAATTCAAATGCCGGATGCTCCGGGTAGTCAGCAAACATGGCTGTTACCTCAGCAAACCTGAACCCATAACGTTCTTCAAACGAACGGATACTCTTTAATTTGAGGATATCGCCATTGGCTATAAATCCTAATGAGGAAGATGCATCCAGCCAGAAGTAATTGTTTTTGGCACACATTAACAAATCTCCGCCGTCTAATTCTTCGGTAAACCATAATCCTCCAAAGCGAATCTGGCGGTTATAATTTATTGCAGCCTTATTCGATCGGGTAATAACAATTGCGGCTGTGGTATCTGTACCAAATGCTTCATTCATTTTGTCCCCTAATTCGGCAGAACTGATTCGTTCAAAACCGGACAGACCTGTTTTAAGACGAATGGCATTTGAATTATTCCTGATTGCATCTCTGATAATTGTGGCATTGGTTAATATGCCGCTGGTTTCTTCCTGGCGGACAACTTCTGTTAATTCAAAATGACCTGCACGCAACCCATAAAAACCACTCAATTTTTTAATATCCAGTGCCGGGCTTTCATCCTCATGTACCGGTGGAAGTTGAGCTGTATCTCCTACGAGTAACAGCCGGCAGTTTTCTCCTGATTTAACATAATCCAAAAGGTCTTTTAACAAATTTCTTTCCCCAAAACGGCCATTCCCCTCTGCAATCATAGAAGCTTCGTCAACAATTAACAAAGTGTTTTTGTACGAATTGCCCGCCAATTCATAAGCCATTCCACCACCCTCTAAAAGTCTGGTTCTGTAAATACGCCGGTGAATGGTATGAGCCTGCTTTCCACTGTATCCGGATACCACTTTTGCCGCCCTGCCCGTTGGAGCCAGGAGCAGTGTTTTAATACCGGTTTCAGGAAGTGCGCGGACAAGGGCGCTGATTATAGTTGTTTTACCGGTTCCCGCATAACCTTTTAAAAGGTAAGTATCGCCGGTGCCGCTTTTTTCAAGAAAATTCGCGATCCGTCGAATGGCCTCAGCCTGACCCTCCGTAGGTCTGTAACCAATAACCTTGTTTATCAAGGCAATATAGTCGACGGCAGCCAGTTTAACCATTTTGAATGTAATTTAAGCAACCAAGGAAAAGAGTGCAATTTAGATATTTGTCGTAGTTTTGATGAAGTGATTTTTAGATACGATTTCAATGACTGCTAATGATTCCGGAGTTACCGTTTTGGCTGATGCTCAATTTTCTCCTGAGGATACAATTTTATACGATCTGATGGTTTCTGTTGGGGAAGATCATGTGGCAGCGCTGTTGTATAAGCACGCCGAAAAAATGATTGCGGCACTTGAATATTATCCAATAAATGAAAAAGAGGGTAATAACGCTTCACTTTTCAATCAAATTTCAGAACAATCGACACTGCTCTCCGGTAAAGGATACAGAAAAGCAGCATGCCTTTCTGCATTCAGATCTAATACGCTTGTTCCAAATCCATTGTTTACGGAAATAAATGCTTCCGATTATTTATCATTCAGCAACCAGACTGCATCCGAAACTACAGTAATCGCCGATGTACTTCATCAGATTGATGCACATAATGTACATGCCATTCCTGAATGGCTTCATTCTGTTTTAAGTTTAAAATTCCCCGGAGTTATTATTAATCACCGTTCGAGTGCACTCATTGACTATCTGACATCGCTCAATAAAAATAGCGGAGTTGAATTGATGGTGGCTGACATTACCAGAGAATACATTGAACTTGTGGTTACAAGAGGGAACAAATTGCTGCTTCACAATACCTACAAATTTGAAAATGCTGAAGGATTGGTTTACTTTATATTATTTGCCTGCGAACAGCTCCAATTGAATCCTGAATCTGTTTGTCTCCGTTTTTCAGGACAAATAAATTCGGAAAACCCTGCATACAAACTGGCACATAAGTATATCCGTGACACAGGGTTTATGGAAAAGCCGGATTTGTTCACTTACAGCGATGCTTTTTCGGAAATTCCTGAACAAACTTTTTTCTCCTTATTCACACAGGTGCTTTGCGTATCATAAGCGGAAAATACCGGGGGCGTATTATACAAACGCCTAAAGGATTACCTGTTCGACCTACAACAGACTTTGCCAGAACCGGTTTGTTTAGTATTCTCCGCGGACGCTATACATTTGAAGAGTTAAAATGCCTTGATTTATTTTCGGGAACCGGAAGCATCAGCCTTGAAATGGCTTCTGAAGGCTGTACTGAAATTACAGCAGTTGACGAAAATGATAAATGTACCTTGCACCTCAGGAAAACGGTAAATCTGCTGGAAGAAACAGGTATTCATGTAATCAGATCAGAAGTGCAATTTTACTTAAAAAAATGCCTTGATACATTTGATCTCATTTTTGCCGATCCTCCTTTCGACACTGCAAATAAGGATGCAATTTGGAAAATAATCTGTGAAAGAAATCTATTGAAATCAAATGGGATTTTTATTCTTGAACATCAAAGCAGGGAATCCTATTCTGAAATCAGGGGATTTTCAGAAGTAAGAAAATACGGTAATGTCGCATTTAGTTTTTTCGCTAACTTCGGGTCCGAAATCATAGAACCATGAAAGAGAAAATCGCTGTTTTCCCCGGGTCATTCGATCCGCTTACTCTTGGTCACCAGGATATCGTTCTCCGGGGGTTACAAATTTTCGATCGTATTATTATTGGAGTTGGATCCAATTCGCAAAAAACCAATATGTTCCCAATCGAAAAACGAACCGGTTGGATAAAAGAGGTATTTAAGGGCAATTCCGGTATTCACGTTGAAACATATGAAGGATTAACGGTCGAATTTTGTAAAAAAAACAACGCCGGTTACATTCTCAGGGGGCTTCGTACTTCTGCCGATTTCGAATTTGAAAAAGCTATTGCACATATGAACGCCGCAATTTCTGAAAACATTGAATCGGTTTTCATTCTTTCTGATTTACGATTTGCAGCCTTGTCGTCAAGCATTGTCAGAGACATCATCCGAAACGGTGGTGACGCCCGACAATTTGTTCCTGATGCAGTGAAGAAGAATTTATGATTACCTGACCCCGGGCATTTTACCTCCGGAAAAAAAATAGGCCGCAAGTCCATTCACCGGCTTTCTGATAACGGTACCGATCTTTATTTCAAATTCATCAGATACTTCTTTCAGTATATCACGAAACACCCAGGCAATGGATCCGGTAAAATGAACCGGAACAGATTTCGATTCAGCATAACTCATGACATTGGTTTCATAAAATTCCCTGAACCCCTTTTTTATCAATTCAATGATAAATGGGTGACTACTAAATTCGGAATAAAAGGGAGCAAATGAAGCAAGGTAGGTATTGGGGTGATTTTCTTTGTATACCTGCTGTAATGCTATTTCCTTTGTCACGCGATATGAATTACCAAAAGCTTCATTCAACCCGGGGGGAAGTATCTGGTACAAATAAGCCGTAAGTATTTTTTTTCCAAAATAACTGCCGCTTCCCTCATCCCCTAAAACATATCCCAATCCATGTCTCACATGGGCAATTTCATTACCGTCAAAGTAACATGTATTCGACCCCGTGCCAAGTATACATGCCACCCCCGGTTTCCCTTCACAAACTGAAAGTGCACAACCAAGCATGTCATGTTCTACAATAACGGTGGCATTTGAAAAAAAAGCTGCCAATGGTTTTTTGATATGCTCAATCCGTTCAGGACTGGAGCATCCGGCTCCGAAAAAGAACACTTGTGTGATTTCTTTTTGGATAGAAACTAAATCGCTGCTGGCTTTTAATTCTTTTAAAACAAAATCAAAATCATGAAAAAAGGGGTTAAACCCGACAGTTTGATAGATTGTTTCCAGCCCTGCCGACTGAGCTATCCAATCTGTTTTAGTTGACCCGCTGTCTGCTACCAATATCATAATGATCAGGTTGATAAAATTCCGGTTAACCTTAATAATTCAGGATTTAAAGGCTCATGTCCTGCAACTGCCGATTGAAAATCGGTAAATGCGATTTGCTGATTTCTAATGCCGACCATTTGACCTGATTGTCCTGAACAAATCGCATTAACGGCTGCCTCGCCGAGCCTGCTTCCTAAAACCCGGTCAAAGACAGTAGGGTTACCGCCCCGCTGCACATGCCCAAGTAACGTTACTCTGATTTCATATGCCGAAGTTTTTGCTTTAATTTTTTCTGAAATGGCCAATGCACCTCCTGAATCATCTCCCTCACAAACTACAACAATCATCGAAGTTTTGCCTCGTGAACGACAATCGTGAAGTTCATTGAGCAATTTGTCTATATCAGTGGTTTTTTCAGGCAACAATATTGCTTCGGCTCCCGATGCGATACCCGACCAAAGTGCAATTTGGCCGGAGTCGCGGCCCATCACTTCTATAAAAAATAACCTGTTATGGCTATCCGCGGTATCCCGTATACGATCAATTGCCCAAATTGCATTGTTCACCGCCGTGTCGAAACCCAGTGTAAAATCAGTACCGAAAATGTCATTGTCAATTGTACCGGGAATACCTATTACTTTTGTTCCAAATTCTTTTGCAAAAACAGCAGCGCCCCTGAACGAACCATCTCCCCCAATTACAATCAATCCTTCAAGTCCGGCATTTTTATAATGCTCCGAAGCTTTCTGTCGACCTTGTTCAGTCAAAAAAGCTGCACTTCTTGCTGATTTGAGAATTGTGCCACCCCTTTGTATAATATTGCTTACTGACCTGCTATCAAGCGGAGACATTTCATTTTGAATTAAACCTTCAAAACCCCGGTAAATACCAACTACCTCCACATCATTTGAAACGGCTGAACGAACCACTGCTCTGATACAGGCATTCATTCCCGGACTGTCGCCTCCGGAAGTAAGGACGCCAATTTTTTTCAACTTACTCATATATTTGACTGCTAAGCGGTTAAAGGTTGTTTTTGCAACAATTTGTAACTTCAGGCCACAAATTAAATCATTTTGAACCGTTTACAAACAGTAATTTTGCCAACTATGCCTCCTGAAGGGCTTGCACTTATTGCAGAATTTAATATTTTTACTTACTTTAATAGCATAAACCGAAAACATGATTATGAAAAAATCTACTCTGTATTTTGTATTATTAAACCTGTTTATCACCGGGTCTCTCATTTCCGGCAGTTGCTTCGCACAATCATCCGGAACAACAGTAACAGACAAGTCGGTATACAAGCGGGGTTATGTTGCACCGGAATCTCAAGCAACTAAAAATACAATAACCAAGGCAAATGCCGTTTCAGAAATAAAAATTGATTATTCGGGAACCACCAAACCGGCCTCTTGTTCCAAATCGATGTCGGGTGCTTGCGAAATCCCTGTTACCTTTTCAAATCTGGGATTATTTATTCCGGATAACGATCCCACCGGTTTAACCAATTCTCAAATTGTGTCAGGTGTGCCCGGAACCGCTATGGGAACCGATGTACAGCTCAAAAGAGTATGTTTCAATATCACTCATACCTGGGTCGGCGATCTTACTGTAACCCTCATTGGACCCGGAGGGACAGGGGTTGTATTAATGGATCGCCCGGGATTTCCTGCATCCGGTTTCGGCTGTAATGGTGATAATGTGGATGTTTGTGTGGGAAGAGGTACAGGTAATTCTATGGAAAACGAGTGTAACAACGCGCCGGCTATCAGCGGCAACTGGACTGCAATTGACGGAGATGATCTCAATAAATTTAATTTAACAGGAATTGATCCGAATGGGACATGGCAATTGTTGGTTATTGATCAGGCACTTGGTGACACCGGTTCGGTACAAAACTGGTCGTTAGTGTTTGACAATGGTCCGATAGCACTATGGATGGCACCTGATGAAGTATGCCAGACTTCAGGCGTCTACGATCTGTCATCAAATATATTAGGAACCACAGGTGGTACCTTCAGCGGACAGGGCGTTACCGGTAACAATTTTGATCCCTCCGGTTTAAACGGCCCAATCGACATCACCTATGTGGTTTCAAACACCATCAGTGGCTGTACCGATTCATCTACCATAACCATAAATGTGGTTACAACACCAACAGTGACATTCAGTGCCAATGTTACTCCGGGCTCATTGACGGTTGCATACACCAATACAACAACGACCGGTGGAACTTATATATGGGACTTTGGTGACGGCGATTCCTCAACAACCGAAAACCCTTCGCATACCTATGCAGTTTCGGGTATTTACAACGTCACTTTGACGGTTACCAATAGTTGCGGATCATTTTCAACCTCTCAACCTGTAACGGTGCAGGGATGTCCCGATGTTGTGACCGACGGAAGTTTTGAAAACGTTTCCGGAGGAAGCACCTGGACAGTCTCTTCAACAAATTTCAATACCCCTATTTGTGATATTAGTTGTGGCTTAGGATCAGGAACAGGTCCGCATTCAGGCTCTTTCTGGGCTTGGTTTGGCGGTGCAAACGGTCCGGCACCCGGATTTTTTGAAGAAGGAGTTGCAAGTCAGGTAATGACTATTCCTGTTGGAACAGCCACTCTGAATTTTTATCTGGAGCAGGTGGTTTGCGATGGTCCGGATGACTTTCTCAAAATTGCAATTGATCAGGACACTGTTTTTTCTACTGATGGTTCCAGTGCATTATGCGGTCAATTCGGATATTCGTTACAAAGTGTGAATATCGATACCTATGCCGACGGCATGAACCATACACTTACATTTTTCTCAAGAACTTATTCTCTGAACGGTGGTGTATCCAATTTCTTTGTTGATGATGTTGAAATTGTTGCCTGCCCACCCATAGGTTTTGCCGAAAATGATTTGGCTTCTCACATTGGTATCAAACCAAATCCGGCAAATGATTATTTTGAATTAACTTTTAACAACATTGAATTATTAAACGCACAAGTAACAGTTACTGATATAACCGGCAGAACGGTTTTGTCCAACAGGTTGAATAATATTCATAACACTTTTACTTCGCGCGTTGATATTTCAGGTTTGAGCAATGGGTTGTACCTGATCAATATTCAATCAGGAAACCAAAGTATAACCAGAAAATTGATTGTCCAGTAACATCACACTTTTATTTTTGAATAAAAAAGGGGGCTATAAGCCTCCTTTTTCTTTACTGTCGGTTAAATGAAATACCAGTCGGATACAATTTCCTTTTTCGAAAAAGTTTATCAGGTTGTGGGCCTGATACCAAGAGGACGTGTTACCAGTTATGGAGCAATCGCCAGATATCTTGGTAGTGCCGGATCCTCAAGAATGGTCGGATGGGCCATGAACGCATCTCACACTGCATCAACACCGGTACCGGCCCACAGAGTAGTTAACAGAGCAGGCCGGTTAACCGGCAAATTTCACTTTGGTTCAAGCAGGCTGATGCAAGAACTGCTCGAAAGTGAAGGTATTACTGTGGTTGATGATACCGTGCAGGATTTCCGGAAATTTTTCTGGGATCCTTCCATTGAGTTATGAGGGTCCGCAACCGGCTCTTTATGGCTATCTTTGCACCAATGAAATCAAATACCCATAATGTGGGTTTTCAAAATAAATGACACAAACCATTACACGTGAGGCGGTGCTGGATGCCCTTCGGAATGTTGAAGAGCCGGATCTGAAAAAAGATCTGGTAACCCTGAACATGATCCGTGACATTGAAATAGAGGGCAAAAATGTATCGTTTACAGTTGTTTTAACCACTCCTGCATGCCCTTTAAAAGCCCTGATCGAAAGAGCTTGTATCAATGCTATTGTTCATTTTGTTGATGAAGCAGCTCAGGTTACAGTGAACATGACAGCATCTGTTACAACTCATAGAGGTGCTGAAAATCAATTACTTCCTGGCGTTAAAAATATTATTGCCATAGCTTCCGGAAAAGGAGGAGTAGGCAAATCGACTGTGGCCGTGAATATGGCTGTTGCACTTGCCAAAACGGGTGCGAAAGTAGGCTTAATAGACGCGGATATTTATGGTCCCTCTCTCCCAATTATGTTTGGTGCTGAAAATGAGCGGCTTTTTGTAAATGAAAAGGACGGAAAGCAATATATGGTTCCCCTGGAAAAATTTGGGGTAAAAATGCTTTCAATAGGATTTTTGGTAGATCCTGATCAGGCTATAGTCTGGCGCGGTCCAATGGCGTCAAAAGCACTAAGGCAATTATTTTCTGATGCCGATTGGGGTGAACTGGATTATATGCTGATTGACCTTCCTCCGGGAACAGGCGATATTCATTTGACATTGGTATCGGCAGTGCCGGTTACTGGTGCTGTTGTTGTTTCCACTCCCCAAAAGGTTGCACTAGCGGATGCACGCAAGGGCATAGGCATGTTTAGTCTTGATAGTGTTCGTGTACCTGTTTTGGGACTTGTGGAGAACATGGCCTGGTTTACTCCTGAAGAATTACCCGAAAACAAGTATTTCATATTCGGGAAAGACGGATGCAAGTCACTGGCAAGTGAACTAAGTGTTCCTTTTTTAGGACAAATACCACTGATTCAAAGTATTCGTGAGGGTGGTGATGAGGGAATTCCATCTGTATTGGACGAAAAGCACCCGGCAGCCATCCATTTTATGGCCGTTGCAGGTAACCTTGCTCAGCAAATTGCCATCAGGAATGCCTCGAAACAACCAACTACTCCCGTCCAAACAATTGGGTTTTAGAATTACATTTGTACCATGAACGGCTTGTCCTACAACGACCCCCAATTGCTTGACCGTATTGAGCGGACGCTTGATACCTTAAGACCCTACCTGGAAGCCGATAGCGGCAACGTATCCCTCGTAGAAGTCACAGAAGACATGGTGGTAAAACTGGAGTTACTTGGTGCCTGCAGTTCCTGTTCTATGAGTATGATGACACTTAAAGCAGGAATTGAGCAATCACTTTTAAAAGCTATTCCTGAACTTAAAGGTGTAGAAGCTATCAGCAGTCTTTAATCATTAAAACACAGAAAAAAAGGCGCACCGTAAATTCAGTGCGCCTTTTTTGTTAAATACTGCTGATTACTTTGAATCAAGAAATTTTGAGACTTTTTCGAAATAGGCATTTTTATCGCTGGCAAAATTTTCACTGTTCGTCGGACTGTTTTTGACAACGTAAATTTCAGAAACGCCTTTCAGTCCTTTTACGTCAGCAGGTCCGATAATCGGATCCTGTGCAGAGACTATTACTAAAACCGATTTTCCTGCTCCTTTAGGTTTATCAAATGCATAAACGGGTTCGTGTGTTTTATCGTAACCAAAAGGCATAGTAACATCCTTGTTCATCTTGGCTTTGTACTTCATTTTCATTCCCTCAAGACTTGTCCAGGGACCATCGGCAATAATACGTTTTGTCTCAGACCTGTTCGCGCCAACACCAATCGATAATCCTGCACCAATATTTATCCCATACAAATCGAATTTTGTAATGGCTCTTGATTTTCTCAGGTAGTCCAGTACAGCATTCAGATCGACAATAAATTGCGGGTAAATAAATAAATCCGGATCAATTTTGAAGTCACTGCTTTTTCCATAACCTCTGTAATCATACGTTGCAACGTTATAACCTGCCGATAAAAATGAATTTACAATTTCAAGCTGATCAGCCATGTTACCATCTCCGCTGCCCGACATTACTATCCAGTTGGTTGTCTTTTGACTGGTCTGAAAAAACCAGGCGTTCAACAGCGCACCATCAGGAGTTTTAACCGTTTCTTCCTTGTACTGCATCCCAAACTTATCAGGTGTTACTTTGTATTCCCTTGAGGGATTAAGAGCCACCATTTTTCCTGATAAAAGCAGGGATATCAGTAACAAACAGCAATTACGTACCATATTTTTTGAATTCATTAGAATTAAGAGTTTGACAAAAATAGGTTTTCAGGGTCGAAAAAGCAGGCAAATTTTCAACATTCCTGTCAGTAAAGATCTCCTTCCCCACCCGCTTCGCACTCAAAACCATGACGCTTACCCATTGTTGAAAACCTGTTCAAATACCCCTCTTTATCTGAATCGCAGCGATTACTTTTAATACAACTGGATAGAATCATGAACAAATTTGTCGGAATATTGATTTTGAGCTTGTTAGCTCTTAATACAGGTTATGGGCAGGGACAACAGAAGCTTAATTTCAGAATAGCCTCACTGATGTCTGATCCTCAAACACGCAGCATGTCTGTTAATGTTTTGGTTCAGGGAGATGTGGTTTTAATCAACCGATTTGTAACAACCCATCAGGGAGTTTTAAGATATGCTACAGGTGATGTTGCTACTGTTAAACTACCTGTAACCGAACTGCAACAGCTGGCGCAAATGAGCTTCACCAACAGAATAGAGCTTGCGGGGTATCCAAACACTATTCATGTCCCGTTAAACGATTCTATGAGGGCTGTGACAGGTGTAAATGCAGTTCATATGGGTACTCCTCCGCTTTTGCAGGGATACAACGGTAAAGATGTGGTGATTGGCATTATTGACACCGGAGTTGACTTTACCCATCCCGATTTGCAGGACAGCAGCGGAAACACGAGAATCAAGTTTCTTTGGGATCAGGCAAAGCCACTTGCTGCTAACACTCCGGTTAATTACGGCTATGGTCAGGAATGGAACAATACGGATATTGATGCAGGATTGGCAAATTCACACAACGATCTTGCATATTATGGTCATGGCACCCATGTAACAGGCATTGCATCAGGAGACGGAAGTGCCATAAACAAGAATCAGGGAGTTGCGCCAAATGCAGATATAATAGTTGTAGCTTTTGATTTTAATAACACCTCCGACCCCACTTATCTTGATGCGGTAGATTATATCTTCAATAAGGCACAGCAGCTCGGAAAACCATGTGTAATTAACGCCAGTTTGGGTGACTATTATGGTTCTCACGACGGTCAAGATTTGCAATCGGCAGGAATATCAAATTTAATTAACCAGCAAAGCGGCCGTGTAGTTGTTGCGGCGGCCGGAAATGCCGGCACAATTCCCTTTCACCTGGGGTATGATATAACTTCCGATACTTCTTTTACCTGGTTACTGCACAATGCGAGTTATCCCACCTTGTATTTTCAGGTGTGGGCTGATACTGCGCTTTTCGGAAATGCCTCATTTACTGTGGGAGCTGATGCTAATACCACTTCCGCCTCCTTTAGCGGGGAACTGCCCTACAGAAACATTTTTTATCACCTGGGTCAGTTGCGACAGGATACTATTTGGGGAATAAGCGGAAACAGACTTGCTGTTGTTCAATCGTTCGGAAGTATTCAGGGGTCAGCTTATTTGCTTGAAATGAATCTTATTCCTGATTCTGCTTCATACGTCTGGAGATGGACCACTACCGGAACGGGCCATTTTGATATGTGGAAATTCAAAGACGGTACCGGTTCGCCGGGATTTGAAATCAACAACCTTCCATCGGCCACTCAAGTTCCGGAAATAATTCATTACAAACTCCCCGATGCCAATTCTACGATTGTAAGTGGATTCCAATGTCTGGATAACGTAATCACAGTGGGAAATTTTGGCAACCGAAACATGTATGTTGATGTAAACGGCAACACTTACAGCGACCCAACTACTATTCCGGGTGATCTTGCACTCAGCTCAAGCTGGGGTCCTACCCGCGATGGCAGAATTAAACCGGATATAACCGCACCCGGTGGAATAATGTTGTCTTGCGGAGTGCTGTCACTGCTGCAGCAATGGGCCCTGCAGCCCGGTAATGCTCCAAAAGTAGCGCAGGGAGGATATCATTTTCGCGATGGCGGTACCAGTTCCTCATCTCCGGTTGTAGCCGGAATAGCTGCGTTGTTTTTGGAACAAAATCCCGGCGCTGATGCTGCTGCAGTAAAAAATGCAATCATTCAATGTGCGGTACAGGATACGTTTACAGGAAATAACCTTCCCGATAACCAATGGGGATATGGCAAAGTGCATGCTTTTAACACTCTCACCAATTGTAACCTGACCGGTTTGAGTGAACCGTTTGCAAATTCCTCCACGCTTATATATCCCAATCCTGCTGATATCACAGGAGGGTTTTCCGTTCTCACAGAAGGTATAATGGCTACTGAAAAACTGGACTTAATTATCCGTGATGCGTTAGGAAGAAAAATAAAGCACCTCACATTTAACAATACACCTCAATTACATGTTGATTGCCATGGTATGTCAGAAGGCCTGTATCTGGTAAGTATTGAATTAAATGGTGAACGAATCGCTGTCTCTAAACTTTTGCTGACACAATAAATTAGCCTCCTGTAGTTTTCCGCAGTAATTCCATAGTTGTTTCGGCTTCTGACCGAAACCTGTCCGTTAGATCGGCGCACGATAGAATATCAGTAACCAGTTCGGCCGATTGCCCTGCACTCCACAGGTTACTATAATTTCCGGGCTTTACACTAAGTTCAAGACGTCTCATCCCCCGCAGTTGCACCAGTGTTTTAAAATATTTGCGTGTTTTGGGGCTCGACGACAATGATTTTTCGATCCAGTTTTGTTTATATCCGATGCTTCTCGCAAAGGGCGTATCAATAATGTTACAGGGAGTACCTGATAATTTTTCGGTGGCAACTATATCAGCCATTCCTGCTTTGATAACCGCCTCTTTATAGGAAGGACTAACAGGTGATTCAACGGATGCAATGTATCGTGTTCCTACAGAAACTCCTGAAGCCCCCAATGCCAGCATTGAAATTAAGGCACTGCCATGCGCAATGGCACCTGCCGCGATAACCGGTATATGAGGAAATTTTTTTACCAGCGAAGGGATAAGGACTTGCAGGGCATAAGGACCGGCGTGCCCGCCGGCACCATGACCAACTGCAATAAATCCGTCACAACCTAGCGAAGCGCACTTTTCGGCATGCTCCATATTGGTGACATCGCAATAGACCTTACCGCCATATTTATGCGCTTCATTGATAACTTTGGCCGGATTCCCCAAGGAGGTAATATAGAAAGGCACCTTGTGTTTAATGCAGATGTCCAGGTGCTTTTCATATAACACATTTGTCTTTTGAACAATCAAATTTACCCCATAACTCCCGGCAGGTTTCTGGTTATGAAACGAACATAAATGAGATAAGATATTTTCCAGCTCCCCGGTCTTTCTGAAGTTCAGTGAAGGAAAAACACCTAAAATTCCGGATCTCATTGCTGCCATCATCATAGCCTCATTAGAAATCAGGAACATAGGTGCCATGATTATCGGGAATGCCACCTTGCAGGAGGTGGTAAACGGGGTTGAAAAAGTCATGGACATTATATTGGTTGAATCATTAAATAATTGCTCAAAAATGGCTTATTTTGTTAACCGCAATTACCTTGTTTACAGATTAAAAATTAAACTGAGAATTAATGTCCGAAGTTACCCGATTATTTGATTTACTTCCCTATCAGCTCGAAAATTACCCGCTGGAAGTTGCGTTTTCCGGTAAAGTAAACGGGAAATGGATCAGTTACTCAACAGAAGAATCCATCCGGTTAACCAATTTGCTCAGCTTTGGAATGTTAACAAAAGGGCTTAAGAAGGGAGACCGGGTTGCCATCTTATCCAATAACAGGCCTGAATGGAATTTTACAGATCTGGGAATACTTCAGGCAGGAGGAATTGATGTGCCAATTTATCCCACCATCAGCGAACACGATCTGAAATTTATTTTAGATGATTCTGAAGTAAGGTTTATTTTCGTTTCATCTGCTGAGCTATACCAGAAGGTTAAAGCTGCTGCTGCAGGAATTAAATCTGTTGTGGAGATATTCACATTTGAAAATGTTGAGGGTGCTGCACATTGGTCAGATCTGATTGCATTGGGCGATAAAAATCAGGATTTCAAATTGCTTGATGAATTAAAATCAGGACAACAGCCGGGCGATCTGGTTACTATACTGTATACATCAGGGACCACAGGAAATCCTAAAGGTGTTATGTTATCGCACAACAATCTGGTAAGTAATTTTATTGCTGTCCGTCATTTGCCGCCTGTAAAGGCCGGCGATGTTGTTTTAAGTTTTCTTCCGCTGAATCACATATACGAACGAATGCTGACCTATTTGTATATGTACCTCAAACTGTCAATTTATTACGCCGAGAGTATGGATACTATAGGGGATAATATTCGGGAGATACGCCCGCATGTTTTTTCTGCTGTACCCCGATTGCTGGAAAAAGTATATGACCGTATTGTTGCAAAAGGTGCGGAACTTACCGGTATTAAAAAGAAACTATTTTATTGGGCACTTGATACCGGTCTTAAATATGATCCGGGTATTGATCAGGGCCTGCTCTATAACATTCAGCTTGGCATTGCAAATAAGCTGGTCTTTACTAAATGGAGGGAAGGGTTAGGTGGCCGTGTTACGGCGATAGTGTCAGGAGGAGCTGCATTACAGCCACGGCTTGCCAAGGTTTTCTGGGCAGCAAAAATCCATGTCCTTGAAGGTTACGGATGTACTGAAACCTCTCCGGTGATTGCTGTAAATAACCTGGAACCTAACGGCATGCACATAGGCACTGTAGGACCGGTAATAGAGGGTGTAACTGTAAAATTTGCTGAAGATGGTGAAATACTGTGCAAAGGCCCTAACATTATGCTGGGATACTATAAACACCCTGACCTTACCGCTGAAGCTATAGACGCCGACGGATGGTACCATACAGGAGATATAGGAACACTTGTAGATAATCGTTTTCTGAAGATTACTGACAGAAAAAAAGAAATATTTAAAACATCCGGAGGCAAATACATTGCTCCTCAAATGATAGAAAACAAACTAAAAGAATCCCGGTTTATTGAACAGGCAATGGTAATCGGAGAAAATCAAAAGTTTGCTGCTGCCTTAATTGTTCCGGCATTTAATTTTATCAGGGAATGGGGCCAAAAAAAGGGGTTTGCTTTTTCCAATAACAACGAAATCTCTTCCAGCGAAGATGTAAAAAAGAGAATAATGCAGGAGGTTGAACAAATGAATACTTCACTTGGACATTATGAAACGATTAAAAAAATTGAATTACTTCCCCGGGAGTTTTCGATTGAAGGTGGTGAAATGACTCCGAAATTAAGTTTAAAGCGCAAGGTCATATTATCCAATTTTAAGGATCAGGTAGATAAGATATACAACGACTGAACTCCCAGTCAGAATTTATTAATCAACAAGTTTTTTAAATAACTGTATGAACAGAATTATCAAAAAAGTTGCAGTGCTGGGTTCCGGAATAATGGGCTCGCGAATTGCCTGTCATTTTGCAAACATTGGCGTAAATGTGCTTTTGCTTGATATTGTGCCAAAATCTATATCTGACGAGGAAAAAAAGAAAGGGGTAACTGAAGATTCACAGGATTTTCGAAACCGGATTGTAAACAATTCGCTTCAAACTGCTATCCGGTCAAGTCCTTCCCCCCTTTACAAAAAATCCTTTGCAAATCGAATAACTACAGGCAACTTTGATGATCACATGAAACTGATTGCAGGTTGCGACTGGATAATTGAAGTAGTTATTGAAAATCTGGAGATAAAAAAAAGCGTATTTGCTCTTGTTGAACAGCATAGAAAACCCGGGACACTCATAACAAGCAACACAAGCGGAATACCCATCAGTGCAATGACTGACGATCGAACCGATGATTTTAAAAAGCACTTTTGTGGTACCCATTTTTTCAATCCTCCCCGATACCTCCGGTTACTCGAAATCATACCTACTCTTGACACCGACCCGGAAGTAGTAGCCTTCTTAATGCATTACGGGGATTTGTTTTTGGGGAAAACAACCGTGCTTTGCAAAGACACACCTGCGTTTATTGCAAACCGTATTGGGGTGTATTCCATATTGTCACTTCTTCATCAGGTACAACAAACCGGATTAACCGTTGAAGAAGTTGATAAACTGACCGGTGTTGTACTTGGACGTCCAAAATCAGCAACCTTTCGAACCACTGATGTCGTTGGACTCGACACTATGGTTCATGTTGCAAATGGTTTATATGCAAATTGCCCTAACGATCCCCAAAGGGAAACATTCAAACTTCCCGCGTTTGTTGAAAAACTGTTTAACGAGAAACGTCTTGGTGATAAAACAGGCTCGGGTTTTTACAAAAAAACGAAAGAGGGTAATAAAACTGTGATACTCGCTCTTGACTTAAAAACACTTGAATACCGTCCTCAACAGAAAGTAAAATTTGCAGCACTTGATTCCGCTAAACAAAAAGAAAACCTTAGCGAAAGGACACAATTACTGTTTCATGCTTCTGATAAGGCCGGGGAGTTTTATAAGGAATCCTTTTCAAATCTTTTCCAATATGTTTCGGAGCGAATACCTGAAACTGCAGATGAAATATATAAAATTGATGAAGCATTAAAAGCCGGTTTCGGTTGGGAACTCGGGCCTTTTGAAACCTGGGATGCGATTGGGTTAAAAGCAGCAGTTTCAGAAATGGAATCACGTAAGAAAAAACCTTCATCATGGGTGTACGAGATGATTGCCTCCGGTTCTGAAACATTCTACAAAATTGAGAATGGCCGGAAGATGTACTATGATATTCCAACCAAAAGTTATTTGCCTGTTGCGGGACAGGATGGATTTATCATATTGGATTATTTACGAAAGCAAAACACCATCTGGAAAAACGCCGGAACCTCTCTCTTCGATTTAGGCGATGGGGTAATCAATCTGGAGTTTCAAACGAAAATGAATACGATAGGCGGTGAGGTTCTTGAGGGAATCAATAAGGCTATTGACATTGCAGAAAAAGACTTTCGCGGACTTGTAATTGGCAATGACGGGCCAAATTTTTCTGCAGGTGCAAATCTTGCAATGGTTTTCATGTTTGCAGTTGAGCAGGAGTTCGACGAAATCGATTTTGCGATAAGAGCATTTCAAAAAGCAAGTATGAGAATACGTCACTCCGCTATTCCGGTGGTGGTTGCCCCACACGGATTAACGCTTGGAGGCGGGTGTGAGATGAGTTTACATGCCGACAGGGTTCAGGCTTCAGCTGAAACCTATATCGGATTGGTTGAATTTGGGGTTGGTTTAATCCCCGGTGGTGGTGGCAGTAAAGAATTTACATTACGTTTTTCTGATGCCTTAAAAGAGGGGGATATTGAACTTAATGAATTGAAAAACAGATTTTTAACAATAGCAACAGCTAAGGTCAGTACATCGGCCGAAGAGGCATTTGATTTAGGAATATTGAGAAAAGGGACTGATGCTGTTACAATGAACAGGAACAGGTTGATTGCAGACGCTAAAAGTGCCGTTATTGAGCTTGCGGATGCGGGATATGTACAACCACCCATGAGGAGAGACATCAGAGTTTTGGGGAAACAGGGTCTGGGTATGGTTTACGCAGGCGCAAACAGCATGTTTTCAGGGCATTACATGTCTGAACACGACAAATTAATATCTGAAAAACTGGGTTATGTAATGTGCGGGGGAGATTTATCAGCTCCGGCAATGGTATCGGAAGAATACTTGTTAGACCTTGAAAGAGAGGCCTTCCTGTCGCTTTGCGGAGAACGCAAAACGCTTGAAAGAATTCAGAGCATTTTGACAACAGGAAAACCATTACGTAATTAAATTTAGATTTGTAACTTTAGCCCATAAATCCAAAAATCCGTTGATGGTACTGAAATTCGCCTGTAGGCTGCTCGTGTTTTTATCTTTGCTTCCTTTTTTATCTGCTGCACAGACCGAGCAAAAGCCTCAATATGCTCCTGGTAAGGAAAAACACCGTAACAAGACAGATGAAATTGGCCAGAAACAGGGTGTCTGGAAGTACTACAGCAGTAATGGAGAAATTATTCATGAAATTGAGTACGTAAATGATGTCCGCCATGGCATATCGAAACGATTTTACCCGTATGGTAAAATCATGGAAGAAACTGAGTACCAATATGGGGTGAAAGAAGGTACCTATGTGCGTTATTACTATTCAGGAAGTGTGAAGATTGAAGGGGAATACCTGGAGGGCAAAAAGCACGGAAAATGGATTAAATATTTTGAATCGGGCGAAATACAGTCTGAAACTTCATACAAGTATGGACAACGTGACGGGGAATGGAAGATTTATAACCGCAAGGGAACTGTAGTCAGCCAGGCAACATACAAAGATGGTGTTGATGTGGCAGAAGCTGCAGCTGCACAAGCAGAAGCCGAGAAAAAGGCTGCTGCGAAAAAAGCTGCCGATGCGAAAAATAAAACTCCCGGGACTGCGCCTGCCGGAACTTCAGTATCTCCTACTCCAGCACCTTCCAAAACCCCTCCTGCCGGCCCTACTCCTAAAAAATAACAGGGAATGGAAGCTTTTATTGTTGCCGGTTACCGATCAGCTGTTGGCAAAGCACCTAAGGGGTCTTTTCGTTTTACCCGTGCTGATGACCTTGCCGCAGTTGTTATAAGGCACCTGATGTCCTCAGTTCCTCAACTTGATAAAAATCTTGTTGATGATTTAATTGTCGGAAATGCGACACCTGAAGCTGAACAGGGACTGAATGTCGGAAGGATGATTTCGCTGATGAGTCTCGATACGGTGAAAGTGCCGGGCATGACCGTTAACAGGTATTGTTCATCAGGTCTCGAAACAATCGCAATTGCTGCATCAAAAATACAAGCAGGTTTGGCCGATTGTATTATTGCCGGCGGAGTTGAAACGATGTCTCCAATTCCTTTCGGGGGATGGCGGATAGTTCCCAATTATGAAATTGCCAAAAACCATCCGGATTGGTATTGGGGCATGGGTCTTACCGCCGAAGCCGTCGCACGAGAATACAAAGTCAGCAGGGAAGATCAGGACACGTTTGCTTTGTCTTCACACCAGAAGGCAATTAAAGCAATATCTGCCGGATATTTCAAGGATGAAATTGTACCCGTGACAGTTGAAGAAACGTATCTCGATGCAACTGAAAAGAAACAGGTACGCAAGTCAATTATGGAAGTTGACGAGGGCCCCCGCTCTGATACGAGTCTTGAGAAGCTTGCACTGCTCAAACCTGTATTTGACGCCAAAGGCACAGTTACCGCAGGCAATTCCTCACAAACAAGTGACGGCGCCGCATTTGTCCTGGTGGTATCCGAAAAAATGCTCAAAACGCTCAACGTAAAACCCATCGCACGGCTGGTAACTTATGCGGTAGCAGGAGTAGAACCCCGAATTATGGGAATCGGACCGATTGAGGCCATTCCAATGGCTTTAAAAAGGGGAGGATTGAAATTGAGTGAAATTGATCTGATCGAACTGAATGAAGCCTTTGCTTCCCAATCACTGGCAGTAATTCGCGAATTAGGACTTGACCCCTCCAGGGTGAACGTAAATGGCGGAGCTATTGCTCTGGGTCATCCGTTAGGATGTACCGGCGCCAAACTCTCCGTTCAGCTCTTCAGTGAAATGCATCGCCGTAAAAGCAAATACGGGATGGTTACCATGTGCGTAGGATCGGGCCAGGGAGCAGCCGGAATATTTGAATTTCTTAATTAAGAGAAATTCCTGATATTGAGATTCAGACACCTTCCGGGGAAAAGTATTTATCAGGACAATTACTAAAATCTTATAACTCATTTGAAAATGAAAAAGAAAATAGTATTCCTGGTTGCATTGATTTCTTCGCTCTTGTTTATAAACACCGCTTCAAAAGCTCAATTGACAAACGGCCCTCTATTCGGAGCTAATTTTGCTAATTTTAGTGGTGATGATGCTAAGGACAATTCCATGCGCATTTCGTTTCACATTGGATACGAAGTAAACATTCCTGCAACCGATAATATTTCTATTCACCCTCAGTTATTATTTTCTTCAAAAGGGGCTAAGTTTGATGATGGTACTGATAAAATTCCTTATAACTTAAATTATATCGAAGTACCCATTTGGGGACGGTACAACCTTGAAAACGGATTACACTTTGACTTTGGACCGTATATAGGTTTTTTGATGGGTGTAACCGTTGATGGCGAATCAGAATATCAAAATGGCAATGCTACCCATAAATTTAAAGATGATTACAAAAGCACTGATGTTGGGATAGGTTTCGGCTTAGGTTACGAGTTTAAAACCCCGCTTGGAATAGCAGTTAATTATAACCTGGGACTGTCAAATATTGCCGATTACGAAGGTGGTGATCTGAAGAATAGTTTAATAAAGATTTCGTTGAGCTATACGCTTGGAAAATAATCATCATAAAGTACTGTAGCCCCGGGGATTCCGGGGCTTTTTTTTCTCATAAAATTTTATAATTCCTTATCAATTTCTTCAATTTCAGAACTGAATATTAACTAATTTTGAGGAAAAAGCTGCCATGATCAGTACCCAAAACACCACTTTAAAAGGTGGGGAATTTCTTATTAAAGAAAGCGATTTCCACTCCGTTTTTATACCTGAATCCTTCACGGAAGAACACCATATGATGGCTGCAATGGCTGAAGACTTTCTGGAGGCAGAAGTATTCCCGATTCTTGACCGTATTGATGCGATGGAACCGGGGTTAATGCTGTCAATTATGAACAAGGCCGGTGATCTTGGGCTTCTCGGGGTTGCGGTTCCTGAAGAATACGGTGGGTTTGGAAAAGATTTCATTACAAGTATGCTAATGACCGAAAAACTCGGTGCCGGTCATTCCTTTGCTGTAGCGAATGCTGCCCATACAGGCATTGGAACGTTGCCTATCCTCTATTTTGGTACCAAGGAACAAAAATCCAAATACCTGCCCAAACTTGCATCAGGGCAGTGGAAAGCCTCCTATTGCCTTACAGAGCCCGGTTCCGGCTCTGACGCGCTTGCAGCAAAAACAAAAGCCATACTTGACCCGGACGGAAAATATTATACTCTGAATGGTCAGAAAATGTGGATTACTAATGCAGGCTTTGCTGATTTGTTTATTGTTTTTGCTCAGGTTGATGGCGATAAGTTCACCGGTTTTATTGTCGAAAAGGAAACGCCGGGACTCACTCTGGGAGAAGAAGAACATAAGATGGGTATAAAGGGTTCTTCGACCCGGCAGGTGTTTTTCGCTGATTGTAAAGTGCCGGCCGAAAATCTCCTTGGTGAAATTGGAAAAGGGCATCTCATTGCGTTTAACATATTGAACATTGGCCGCGCAAAATTAGCCGGTGCCGCCTTGGGTGGTTGTAAACGATCAAGTACTTTAACGGTAACGTATGCAAACCAGAGAGAGCAATTTAAATTACCGATTTCAAAATTCGGTGCCATTCGCTACAAACTGGCCGAACAGGCTATCAGAATATTTGTCCTTGAATCTGCTTTATATCGTGTAAGTCATCAGATTGATGAAATGGAAAAACAACTGCTTGATGAAGGGCAGGATTTTGCTCACGCATTGCTTGGAGCAGCTGAAGAATATGCTGTAGAGTGTGCCATACTCAAAGTGTTCGGATCAGAAGTACTGGATTATGTTGTAGACGAAGGAGTACAGGTATATGGTGGTTACGGATACTCATCCGATTATCCGATGGACAGAGCTTACAGAGATTCCCGCATCAACCGTATTTTTGAAGGAACAAATGAAATCAACCGGATGCTGATTGTTGATATGCTGCTTAAGAAAGCAATGAAAGGTTCACTTGATTTGATGACACCGGCGCAACAGGTTCAGAAAGATTTGTTGTCCGTACCCGACTTCAGTAATGGTGATGATATTCCCTTTGGAACTGAGAAAAAATTAATTGCCAACCTCAAAAAAGGTATCCTGATGGTGGCGGGTGCTGCAGTTCAAAAATATATGATGCAGCTGGCAAAAGAGCAGGAAATCATCATGAATATTTCTGACATGATTATTGATTTATATGCTGCAGAATCAGTATTACTCAGAGTTGAAAAACTGGCATCAACCGCCCCCGAATTAAAGAAACCCGAACATCTAGATATTCTTGGAGTTTTTCTGAATGACAGCGCAGACAAGATATTTGTCGCGGGTAAAAATGCAATTAACTCAATGGCTGAAGGCGACGAACAACGAGTTATGATGATGGGCTTAAAGCGATTTACAAAAACTCCTGCTTTTAATACTAAAGAGGCCAGAAGAAGAGTTGCTGCTAAATTGATTTCAGAAAATAAATACTGTTATTAATTACCCTGATTAATTAAACCTAATTCAAATCCAAATTATCATGAAAAAATTATTTATCACCGCCGCAATCACTTTGGCTGCATCAGGCCTATTCGCTCAGTCAACATACAAAGAGGATGTAGATGCTATTCAAGCTGTTTTCGGTAAAGAAAAAAAGGAACTGGTAGCCAGCCTGATCACTCTTACTCCCGAACAATCAGCTAAGTTTTGGCCTGTATACGACCAATACGAGGTTGAAAGAAAACAAATTGGTAAAGAGCGGATTGATCTTATCAATGAAGTTGCAATGGCATTTAAAGAAATGACTCCCGAAAAAGCCGATGCTGTTACCAAAAAATCAATGGCTATATCTATCAAAAACGACAAGCTGCTTGAAAAGTACTATAACGCCATGAAGAAAGCAGTAGGTTCCGAAACAGCAATGGAATTTTATCAGGCAGAATTATATCTCCTCACAGAAATCAAAGCAGCTTTAATGGAAGAAATTCCACTTTACAGCGAAGTGAAACGTATTCGTTAAAAATTGTATACACCATTTAAATGCCCCGGAATTTTCGGGGCATTTGCATTTAAAGTTATTTTTAAATTTACAGACTACTTATTATCTTTAAAATCTTTTGTTCTTTTTGATTAAACTATTCTATGCAATCACGAAGAGTCACATTTGTGCTTTATGGTTTAATTTCAGTCTTGGTTCCGGTAAGTTGTTACCTGGCTAATGCGACTCATTCATTAGGGTTTGCGGATGCAGCAGAATTCGCTCTTGTGACCAAATTAATGTCCATTGCCCATCCCCCGGGCTTTCCGGCCTACGTTACTCTTGGTCATTTTTGGAGCCAGATTATTACCCTTTTCACAGGCAACCATGTATGGTCTTTAGTCCTATTTTCTGCGTGCTGCAGCGGTATCGCAGGTTTGCTGGTATATCTCACTGCAAATGATTTGATTAAAAAGCTATTTCCTGAAACAAAATGGTCCGGATTGGTTGCTGTTACTTCTGCTGCAGCATACAGTTATGGGGTCACTGTCTGGTATTGGTCCAATAGCGTAGAAGTATATGCTTTTCAGGCATTGGCAACTGCACTGGCTGTTTATGGCATAATTGGAAACGCATTAAACCCTTCATTTAAAAATATTTTGATAGCCGGAATAGGAGTTGGTTTGGGCTTATCAAACCACCATTTGACAATGGTGTTGCTGTTACCTTTTCTGGTTCTTTTAACTTACCCCGGCGTGTTTGATATCCCAAATGCACGTCCACAAAATAAAAAGAATAAAAAACCGCTTAACCCTGATTCAAAAATTAAATGGTGGCCATTGCCGGGAGCAGTATATCAGTTAGCTTTTGTATCGGGAATTGTATGCATACTATTTTATGGCTGGATTTATATAAGAGCTTCAGAAAACTTTCCCTTTGAATTTGGCAATCCCGATTCGTTTTCAAGATTACTGTATCACCTGGCCGGTGGTGCATGGATGAAAAATACCGCTCAGGAAGTTAATGGTATTATAGCTATGCGCCTACCCTACTTCATGCATTTGATTATAGATCAATTTTTATTTTTTATTCCATTTATGCTTATCGGCATATGGGTATTGTTAAGTAAAAAATACTACAGGCTGTTATTGATTTCCTTTGGCTACTTTTTAGTGATCCTGATTTACCAGTTAAGAATTGATCAAACTTCCGATACTGATGCTTACCTTATTCCCGCCTTTACAATCTTACCCCTTTTGGCGGCTTTGGGTCTGGCTCGTATAGTAATTAAAAAGGATTCACTTTATTATTTATTGCCTTTACTTGCAATCAGCAGTCCGGTATTAAATTATTCAAAAACCGACAAGTCTGATTTTAATATTAGTCAATCACTGATGTCAATGCTTGATAAGTCAGCACCCAAAAATGCAGTTATATTGATTTCAGACTGGACATTGGTCATTCAATACAATTATTACAGAATAGCTGAAGGATTCAGAAAAGATCTCACTGTATTAAATTATGATCTGAAGTTTACAAATTACAAAACCCTTCCGATTTTATATCCCGGTTTTTACAATCAAATTCGTGAACCATATGACAATTTTACCAATTTGCTGGGCACAGTTCATCCACAAGAAAAATATAATACCGGCTGTACCTTGGATACACCAGAATTAATGAATGCCTATAAAGTGGCGGTTACTGCCATTCAGAAATATTGTATAGCAAATAATACCGCTTTCATGGTCGATCCAAAAGCCTTTGTTTTTCTGATGCAAAATGGCCTTATGACCAGCTCTTCCTATGTTTCCGGATGTTTTGTGAGTACTAAACCAACCCATTTAGGCTTATCTTTTCTTGACCTTCCTTTTAAATGGTTAAATTCAGATATAACCTTGCGTGAACCTGCTGCCACAGACAAACTGGTAGATTTTGAAGCAATGTTAGATTTTCACAGGAACTTTTATAAATCTACCAATGACACAATACATTACAATAAGGCAGAGGAATCCTATTTAAAAATTAAAACGCTACAGCGAAAAGTAAAGAAACACCTACCCTTTGTATTCAGATCACCCTAGTTTTTTCCATGCCTTACCTACCCGATGCGTAAATTCCTCAGATTTATTTTTATTGCAGTAGCTGTTTACCTTCTTTGGAATATTCATTTCCTGATATATGGATTTTTACAACTCAGCGGCCAGTTATCTTTAAACTGGAGCTCAGTACCTGTTTCAGCGTATATCTCATCTCCTGATTCAGATTCGCTGTATCGTGAAAAACTACTATACATAACAAAGGTCCGTGCATTCGCAATTGATTCGTTAGGACTCCATAAATCATCCAACTATACCAAATTTTATAATCAGCATGACAAGCCTGTACTTTGGGTTGTTACAGGTTGCCGGCCATTTAGTTTGGAAGCCAAAAGCTGGACCTATCCAATACTCGGTCAGTTGCCGTACAAGGGCTTTTTTGATGAGAAGCGAGCCATTAAAGAAGCACAGTGTATACGAAATGAGGGATATGAGTCTGATATATATTGCCCGGAAGCCTGGTCTACACTGGGATTCCTGAGTGATCCGGTTTTATCCGGCCAACTAAAAAGAGGCCCCGGACAATTGGCGGAATTAATTATTCATGAATTGACCCACTCAACTTTATTTTTAGCTGACTCAGCTGATTTCAATGAAAATTTTGCAACACTTGTAGGTGAACAGGGCGCTATTGCATTTTTATCGCATTATTATGGCGATGCTTCTCCGGAAAAAATAAAATACACGCATTTGCTAGAAGACGAAAAAATTTATACTGATCATATAATGCACGGAGCAATGCAGCTTGATAGTCTTTATAACACATTTGGCAGTGGTAAAAGCTTTATTGAAAAGTGCGAATTGAAATATAAATTAATTGGTAAAATTCTTACCGAAATAATCTACCTCCCGTTACACCATAAAGAAAATTATTTATTTGATTTCAAAAACAAAAAGCTTCCTGACAATACATGGTTTATGGGATTTATGAGATACAGAAAAAACCAACAAACGCTATCATTGCAGTTACACAATAAGTATAATAATAATCTGAAGCTGATGCTAACAGACTACACTAAAAATAATCGGTAATTGATTAGCGGAAAAACCCTTCGGTGAAGAGGTAAAAATAAATTGATGGTATTACGAAAAAGAAGGCGTCGAATCTATCAAGAATTCCTCCGTGACCGGGAAGTATTTTGCCTGAATCCTTTACGCCGGCTTTACGCTTGAACATAGACTCGACCAGATCACCTGCCGTACCCATGATGGCAGCTAAAATACCGCATATAATCCATTGGTTTACAGACAATTTATTAAAATAATGTGCTAAAATATACCCAGTGCAAGCAGCGAGGAAAATACCTCCAAAAAATCCTTCCCAGGACTTTTTAGGAGAAACTTTTTCAAATAACCGATGTTTGCCCAATTTGCTTCCGACAAAATAGGCACCTGTATCGCTGGCCCAAACCAAAAAGAGAATTCCCATTATTATTTCTCCGTGATAACTGTTTGGCATTGCCGTTTCAAATCCATAAGCCATCTGACATGTTATTATTACAGGAGTAAATACATATACTATTCCTGTTAAGGTGGCTCCAATATCCGCAAACGGATTAGTAACAGATCTGAACATTGGTATCAGCAAAATAATTAATAACAACGGAATCCATAAGAGCACGGGTACATTATCAGCAATTGGCCAAACAGTACTGTTAGACTTTACAAAAAACAGTATGGCAGTAATCATTCCCGGAATTTCCGAAGGATGTGAGCCTGATAGTTTACTGAGTGCATAAAATTCATGCAATCCGATTACACCTATAATCAAAAAGAGGAACGGGAATAAAGCCGGTGAAAACAATATTACACCAATCATTACCGCAGCAAAAATGACAGCTGTAACCGATCGTTTAAAGAGATCTTTCACAATTCATTTACTTTGATTAGTGTGGTTGCCAGCAGAGCGTCTTCGCTGGCTGTATACAGCTCTATATCCCCTATAAAAGTATACGATGAATCTTTCTTATTCACTACAACCGTATTAATTTGATTATCCTCCAGGAAGGCTTTCACAATACCGGCCTTGTGTGGCTGATCCGTAGCATAAACTCTTACCCATTCCTTATCCGCCATAGCTACCAGTTTGGAGATTTATCAATCAAAAACAGATATAATTCACCCGGTCCCTGAGCCCCTTTAACCAGTTCATTTCCTATATCAGCAGTTCGGGAAGGGCCGGTTATAAACGTAAATGAAGAGGGCTGTTTATCACCATATTTCTTTTTCAGGAGCTGCAAACCATCCTGAATGTCATCTACAAGCTGATTTGTAAAGGCCACAACAATATGAACGGGCACAAATGAAGGCAGGAGCCTTCCTGATGCCTGGCCTGATGAAACTAGAATACTTCCGGTTCTTGCTACGAGCGATTCACAAAGTGTAACTGCGGCCTGTGAACTGCTTACAAGAGAAGTATCTCTGTGCACAGGAAATTCACATTGTTCCAGAAATCCCGCAATTGAGTTTTCGACACAAACAATCCCTTGCAGGCTTTTGAGCTGAGCAAGTGTTAATAGGTTTTCCGCAAATTCAAGTATGTCTGAACAAAAGACAAAATTCCCTCCTGCATCGCGAAAATTTCGTGCAAAAATAAGTTCCGGGACATCATCATTCATACGAAATATTTGTTTGTCAAAGTCAAGGTGCGGATAAGGGTTGGCTGATTTTGAAATCAGCGCGGCCCTTATCTTTTTGAGAATCTTCTCCCTGCTCGTGCTTTCCTGCATGAACAAAAATACAAATTAATTCGGGGGTTGGTCCGCAGCCGTTTCCTCATCTGAATGCGTCTCCGACGATGCACTCCCTGCACTGCCATTATGGGTACCATTGCCATTGACTGAGGCAGCTTTTGCTGGAGGTACAGCGATCGGAGTTTCATCCTCAAAAGGCCTTTTACCAAAAATAAGCTCAAGATCTTCCTTAAAGATAACTTCTTTTTCAAGCAGGTATTTGGCCAGTTGATCCAACTGATCACGGTGTTTTGAAAGAAGCTCTTTTGTTCTTGCATAACACTTTTCAATAAGGTTATGCACTTCCTCATCAATCACCTGAGCTGTTCTTTCGCTGTAAGGCTTGGTGAAATTATAATCCTGATTTCCTGTAGAGTCGTAGAAACTTACATTGCCAATTTTATCATTCAAGCCAAAAATTGAAACCATTGCATAAGCTTGCTTTGTAATTTTTTCCAGATCGCTAAGGGCCCCGGTCGAAATTTGTCCGAAAGTTAATTCTTCAGCAGCTCTGCCACCCAGTGCAGCACAAATTTCATCCAGGATTTGTTCTGTGGTGGTAATTTGTCGCTCTTCAGGTAAATACCAGGCCGCGCCCAGCGAATTTCCTCTGGGAACAATTGAAACCTTAATTAATGGATGAGCATGCTGAAGGAGCCAGCTTACCGTAGCGTGTCCTGACTCGTGGTATGCAATCACCTTTTTTTCATGCTGGGTAATGATTTTGTTTTTCTTTTCCAGACCCCCAATTACCCTGTCTACAGCATCGAGAAAATCTTGTTTATCAACCTGAGTTTTATTGTTGCGGGCGGCAATCAAAGCCGCTTCGTTGCATAAATTGGCAATATCTGCGCCGGAAAATCCGGGAGTTTGTCGCGCCAGAAAATCTATATCAACAGTTGAATCCACTTTTACAGGTTTCAAATGGACCTTGAATATTTCCTTCCGGCCATTTAAATCAGGTAATTCAACATAAATCTGTCTGTCGAAACGACCGGGCCGTAACAAAGCACGGTCCAAGACATCTGCACGGTTTGTTGCTGCAAGGATAATTACACCGCTATTGCTGCCAAAACCATCCATCTCGGTCAACAGCTGATTGAGCGTACTTTCCCGTTCATCATTGGCGCTAAATGAGGGCGCTTTACCTCTGGCCCTGCCAATAGCATCAATTTCATCAATGAAAATGATTGCCGGGGCTTTTTCCTTTGCCTGTCTGAATAAATCCCTCACACGGCTGGCTCCAACACCCACAAACATTTCAACAAAATCAGACCCTGATAAAGAAAAGAACGGAACCTGTGCTTCGCCGGCCACAGCTTTTGCTAATAGCGTTTTACCGGTTCCCGGAGGGCCTACAAGCAATGCTCCTCTGGGAATTTTTCCTCCTAATGAGGTATATTTTTTAGGGTTTTTAAGGAAATCAACAATCTCCATTACCTCAACCTTTGCTTCTTCAAGTCCTGCAACATCGTTAAATGTAACTTTCACATGAAGGTCTTTATCGAACAATGTCGCTTTCGATTTGCCGATATTAAAAATCTGATTTCCACCTGTGCCTCCGCCCATTCTGCGCATGAGGAAAATCCAGATGAACACCAGGATCATTAACGGGAAAAACCAGCTGATGATGAAATCCCAGTAGCTGCGTTCGTTATTGTTGTATGATATGCTTACTTTTTCATTATCAGCAAAGCCCTTTTGAGCTTCTTCCATTTTTTTGTCGAATGTTCCGACATCTCCAATGGTAAAAAAGAAATGAGGTCCGATATTCGGAGAGTTACTAAAAGCTTTTTTGGCAACAGATTTATATTGTTCTTTATACAGGCTGTCTTTTTTGATATATACTTCAACCCTCTCACGGTTTATTACTTCAACGCTTTGAACATCATGTGTACGCAGCATTTCGTTATCGAACTGATTCCAGGTAATCTCACGGGGATCATTACCAACGTTCAATAAATTCACACCAATAATGATAATGATGATAATTGCGTATACCCAGTAGAAATTGAAATTAAACTTTGATCCTCCGGGTTTTGGCAATTTACTCAATGGGCCGGACGATTTTTTCTTTCCCCCGCTCTTGCTTGTTTGTTTCTTTTCTTCTGACATTGTCTTAATATAACTCCATATAAAAACGATCAATCCCGCTGGTCAATAGTTGTGCCAACAGGCAATTTGACATACCGCGCATCAGGGATAACAAGCAGGCCGGGTTTTGGTTCAACCGGCCTTAGTAATTGATGCATCTGCCCAAAACCGCTCTATCCCGTAAAAGTCGCGTTTCTCTTTGAGAAAAATATGCACAACAACGGAAAAATAGTCGAGTACTACCCACTCTGCATTTAGCAAGCCTTCCTTGAAAAGAGGCGATTCCCCTTTTTCCTTATCTACTTCATCTTCAACAGATCCGGAAATTGCTTGTACCTGGGTACCTGAATCCCCATGACAGACAACAAAAAAATCTGCCACGGCATTTGGGAGCCCGCGGAGGTCAAGGATCACCGGTTCGTGGCCCTTTTTTTCCAGAATTCCTGTTACAACAGCATGGCAAATCTGTTCTGATTCGCTTTCAACTGGTTTAACTTTGCTAATTCGCCTCGTTTTGGCCATGCAGCCCTTGATGGTACCTGTACAAAAGTACTATTTTTAGTGTAAATTGCCCCTCATTAGATCAAATCGCCTTCCAATTATGCTGGGACCCAAAATTGGACATAAAAGGATCCACGTCCGGGAGACTGACTCCACCAATAGCCACGCATCCAGGTTACTCCATAGTTCGTTCCCCGACGAAGGCACTGCCATTATGGCGCAATTTCAAAAAGCCGGAAGAGGGCAAGGTGGTTCCCGCTGGGAGTCCGCCCCTGGCGAAAACCTTTTGGTGAGTTTTATTTTATACCCTGAATTCATTGCAGCGAACGACCACTTTTTGATTAATGAAGCTGTGTCACTGGCGGTACAGGAAACCGTTCATGCTTTATGCAACAAGCCTGCATTTATTAAATGGCCAAACGATATTATTGTAGAGAACTCCAAAATTGCAGGTATTTTAATCGAGAACACCATACGAAACGACAAAATCATTCAGTCAATAACAGGAATAGGTTTAAATATAAACCAACTAAATTTTGGTAACTATTTTCCAAAAGCCATCTCACTAAAAGAGCTAACAGGAAAAGAATTAACACCTGATGGTTGTTTGGATGTGTTGAGCAGTTACCTCGACAAATGGTATCAGATATTACGCACCAGTCAACACGAAAGAATCAGATCCGCATATGCTGATGTATTGTATCGCAAAAATTTAATGTCCCAATTTGATTCAGGTAATGGAAAAATAACCGGTATCATAAGTGGTGTATCAGACAATGGACAATTAATGATTACCACCGCAGAAGGCAAAAAATCCTTCTTCAACAACAAAGAAGTTAAGCTGCTTTCATTCTAAGTTTTCGATTCAGCAATTTCTTTATATTTATTGACAAGCATATTCAAAAAATTGGTGAGAGGTTTTTCAGCCATCATTTTAAGCAATGGGTTCAGATCAGCATCAAACACCAATTGCAAAACCGAAGATTTATCGGCAACATTATTTTGAATATAACAAGTCAGATAAAAGTCAAATGGCGCCTTTCCGTTTCTCCTTATTTTGATTTCGGAATTTGGTGTTTTATTTTCGTATGCCATTCCAAGGCTTGCCATTCCTTTAATTGTAAAACTACATGATTGCGCATCGGAAATCCAATCGGTAACCTGTTCGGGCATGAGCATTTTAAAATTGTTAAAGTCGGAAAGAAATTCAAAAAGCTCTTTTTGCGGCCGGTCAATAGCAACCTTGTCGCTTTCAATTCTCGTCATGATTTTATGTTTTTTATGGCGCCCAGTTACCGGGATTTTCACGCCATTCTCTTAACAGTCCCTGATCGTCGCTATTTATGTAGCCATGTTTCACAGCGACATCAATCAGGGTGTCGTAATTACTAAGTGAATATACAGGGCAATTGGCGGCTCTGAAACTATCTGAGGCCAATTCGAAGCCGTAACTAAATATAGAAACCATCCCTTTTACCAACACATCTTTCTCACGCAGTGCCTGCACGGCCTTTAGACTGCTTTGACCGGTAGAAATCAGATCTTCAATAACCACACACGACTGATTAGGGTGCACTTCACCTTCGATCAAATTTTGCCGACCATGTTCCTTTGCAGAAGCACGAACATAAACAAAAGGTAACCCAAGGGCTTCTGCAACCAGCACACCATGAGCTATTGCCCCTGTAGCAACGCCGGCAATCATATCAGGATATCCAAACATTTCATCTATCATTTTCACAAACTCCTGTCTGATATAGGTTCTGATTTTAGGGTGAGAAAGGGTAATGCGGTTATCGCAATAAATTGGGGAGCGCCATCCGGAAGCCCAGGTAAAGGGATTCTGGGGTTGAAGGCGGACTGCCTTTACCTGAAGAAGAAATTCGGCTATATTTGAGGCTGCTGAAGGCATGAGATCCAAACAAAAGTACAAAGTTTTCATAAACGACAAACCTGTCGTATTCACTGATGCGCCGCATTCATGTGGCCAACAATGTCATATAGCCGCTCTTTCCGATGATATTCCTATGGTTGCTTCAGGATTACTCTCAGGAGAGGGCATTTGTGTATTGGATGAAAATCCCGGCAAGACCTGGGAGCAGTTTATTGCTCAATACAAAATTATTGTGGCGGCAGGCGGTGTTGTAAAACAGGCTCAAAATCCGGGGAACATCCTGATGATATTCAGAATGGGAAAATGGGATCTTCCCAAGGGAAAACTGGATCCCGGCGAAACAGCCGAAATAGCCGCTTTAAGGGAAGTTGAAGAAGAATGTGGGATTTCCGGGATGACCATTTCCAGAAGGCTGTCTGATACATGGCATATGTACCGCGTAAAAGGGCAATTAATACTAAAGCAATCTATCTGGTATGAGATGGTCTATGCAGGTTCTCAATTGCCGGTACCTCAAACCGAAGAACACATCACTGAAGCCCGCTGGGTGAGTCGTGAGGACCTTGCCTACAAACTCCCTGAGGCTTATGCCTCTATCAGAGATTTATTGCAACAATATATCTGATAGCGGTAATCTCAGGATCCTATATCAACTGCTTCAGGCAGGGGGTGCATTACCCTTCCGGGGTATACTTTCAAAGCCTGATCAAGACATTCCATAGCCAGTTTCAAAGATTCCAGATTGAGCACATATGCTATACGAACCTGGTTCAGTCCATCTGCCGGATGGGAGTAGAATCCGGTTGCCGGCGCCATCATTACTGTATTCCCATTGTGTTCAAATGACTCCAGAATCCATTGGCAAAATTTGTCCGAATCATCTATCGGCAGTTGCACAATTGCATAGAACGCCCCACTTGGTTTAGGGCAAAAAACTCCTTCCATTTTATTGAGGGCATCTACCATAAAATTGCGACGGGCAACATATTCTTTGATTACATTCTGAAAATATGAATCAGGGGTATCAATAGCAGCTTCAGCGACTATCTGACCAAATGTAGGAGGACTCAGACGAGCCTGCGCAAATTTAAGAGCGGTGCTCATAACGGATTTGTTACGTGAAATCAATGCGCCAATGCGAATGCCGCATGCGCTGTAGCGTTTCGAAACAGAATCGAGCAGAATAACGTTGTCGTCAATACCATTCAGATTCATGACAGAAAAAAATTCTTTGCCATCATAACAGAATTCCCGGTATACTTCATCGGCAAATAAATATAAGTCATGCTTTTTTACCAGATCACGTAACGCTTCAAGTTCTTCTTTGCTATATAAATAACCGGTAGGATTTCCCGGATTACAAATCATGATTGCTTTTGTTCGAGGAGAAATCAGTTTTTCAAACTCACTGATTGGAGGAAGCGCGAATCCATTAGCGATAGTTGATTTGATCGGGTGTATGGTTATGCCTGCCTGAATACCAAATCCATTATAATTGGCATAATAGGGTTCCGGGATAATCACCTCATCGCCCTCATTGAGACAGGTCATCATTGCAATTTCAATTGCCTCCGAACCACCTGTTGTAATCATTATATCGGAATACTCGACATGTATACCAAGTTTCTGGTAGTAGCCGGTTAGTTTCCTTCGGTATGATTCAATGCCTGCCGAATGGCTGTACTCAATCACTTTAAGGTTATGATTGCGTGCTGCATCAAGCATAATTTTAGGTGTCTCAATATCAGGCTGTCCGATGTTAAGGTGAAAAATGTGAATCCCCTTCTTTTTCGCCATTTCGGCATAAGGGATCAGTTTCCGAATGGGAGATGCAGGCATTGCCTGGCCTTTGTGTGAAATGGATGGCATGGCTCTTAAACAAGTATCCCCGACACTTGCCGGGGATACAAAGGTATAAAATTGGAATAAATGACCCGATTATTGCTTTGGCGCTTCAGCAGGTTTGGTTTCGGGGGCCGGAGCCGGAGCGGCATCAGGAGCTGTTACATTTCCTTTGAGGTGCAGCACAACAGGGCTGTTTGAAGCATTGGAATTGATAGTAACTGTTTTATCCTGCATGTTCAGTTTGCCTGCAGAATTAAAAGTCACCTGAATTTTGCCCTTTTTTCCTTTTGCAATTGGTTCTTTAGGCCATTCGGGAACGGTGCAACCACAGGATCCGTGTGCTTCGGAAATAATCAATGGCTCAGTACCGGTGTTGGTGAATTCAAAAGTATGTTCAACTTTGTCACCTTGTTTGATAGTACCAAAGTCAAATACATCTTTTTCAAATGTCATTACAGCACCAGATTGTGTTTGAGTTTGCGCCGGAGCAGTTGAAGCGGCAGCAGTTTTTTGTGTTTGTGCGAAAGCAAAGGTTGCCGTAATTGTAAATACGGCAGCCGACAACATTAATTTTTTCATAGGTAGGTTTTTTTTATTTGTTATTATTTGCGTGAGATTTTACTTTTTTATGGCTTCCAGAATTAATCCCCCACGGTTTTCCAGGAGTTGTAAATCCGGAAAAACTCCTTTACCGGGTAACACCTGATTTATCTCGCTAAAACCTGTATCTGATAACCGGGTACGCATTGCTTCGGCATGATACATGAAACGATGATAACTGAAGGGATCATTATATTCCTCATATGGTTGCGAAACAAATTCCTGAATTGGCATTCCATCACCATTTTCGAGAGCAGTAATCGCTTTTTTCATTTTCTCCACTTCATCTTCAAGTGCAGGAACAACGATATGAATCATACCTCCGGGCTGTAAAACCCTGTAGGCTTCACGCAATAAGTAACGTGCCGATTCTTCTGTGAGGTGTTCCATAAAATGACTTGTAAATACGTTTGGCACCGTACCGTTATCAAACGGGATGCCAAAGAATAAATCGTGATGGAGAATTTTAGTTTTTCTAACTTTTTTATAAAAATCTTCGAAGGCAACTTTTTTACTTCTGCTTGAAAAAGGATATACAAGACGCAGCAGAAACTTTGGAAGGTTCAGAAACCAGATGGTTAATCCTCCGCTGATTCCTGTCCATCCTTCCGGATTGTGAGAACTACATCCGAGATTAATTCCTTTGTATTTATCAGCATCGAATTTATACTTCCTTTTCTTTTTCAGTAAAAGCAATGAATAGTTAAATGTATCAGCCGTAAGAAAACGAAAAAGGATCCGGAAATTGCGCTTCCATGAACGCCGTTCCCGAATCCTTAATCCGTATGTTTCAGGCATCCCTTCTTATTGCTTCTCGAGAGGAGCTGCCGTATTCTCTTTCTTCACAGGCATGGTACCTTCTGATTGCTCAGCAGGTTGAACGGTACCTTTAATGGTGATTACTTTGGTAGCCGATTTGGCATTCGAACTGATTGTAACAGTTTTTGTAAACGGGCCGGGACGTTTTGTATCGTAATGTACATTAATTACTCCGGACTGCCCTTTAGCAACAGGCTCTTTTGGCCATTGCGGTACTGTGCAACCGCAAGAACCACGTGCATTGCTGATAATTAACGGACTCTTACCGGTATTTGTGAACTTGAAGTCGTATGTACCGTCACCACCATATTCAATTGTGCCGAAGTCATGAACTTCTGTCTCGAACACTATTTCAGGGGCGTTCGGATCGTTGTTCACCTCACCTGTAGGTGTTGACGTTGCGGGAACGGCAGGGGTTGTTGATTGAGCATGCACTGCAGTACCGGCAGCAGCTACAAAAAGTAAAGCGTAGATGATTTTTTTCATTTTATATGGATTTTCAGTGTTAATCAACGATAAGCAAATGTATGTATACTTAGTTATCAGTACAATATGGAGGACAAATTTATGCCCGGTTTATGAAATTTGTATGAATAACCAACGTAAATACTGATCATCCGGTTGTGTGAACAAGTTCGGTTTAATCGGTACTATCCTGTTCAAAACACTTATAAATTACCGTTTTATCACCCTGAAGCCTGTCGGATGCCAATCTAAACAACAAGCGCAAGACATTGCTGGTTCTTCAGCTGATCTGTTTCTTTGTGACGCTTGAGATGACATTTATTTGATTTACAGCTATTTATGAACCTTCAAGGGGCCACTTAATTACCCTTAGGGTGGACCCCAAAAATAACGGCACTTTTCATCCCGGGACACCAAACAGATTTTAATTTAGCATAAAGCAAATACTTTGAAAAGGCCTTGAAATGAATTGAATATAAGGTGAAATTACTGAAATGCGGCCTGAATTTCGGATATTTGGCAACAAATTGACTTCAAATTAACAGCATGTCTGAGATTTCAAAATTATACAACCCCTCCCTTGCCGAAGACAAATGGTATAGAAAATGGATGGAGAAAGGGTTTTTTCGTTCGGTTCCAGACAAAAGAGAGCCTTATACAATTGTAATTCCTCCGCCTAATGTAACCGGGGTATTGCATATGGGTCATATGTTAAACAATACCATTCAGGATGTGCTCATACGCAGGGCAAGGATGATGGGCAAAAACGCGTGTTGGGTTCCGGGTACCGACCATGCTTCTATTGCAACTGAAGCGCGGGTTGTGGCAATGCTTAAAGAAAAGGGCATTCACAAAAAGGACCTTACGAGGGATGCATTTTTAAAGTACGCATGGGAATGGAAAGAGAAATACGGCGGAATTATTCTTGAACAGCTTAAAAAGCTGGGAGCTTCTTGTGACTGGGACCGGACCAGGTTTACCATGGAAGATGATCTGTCTGATGCGGTAATCAGTGTATTTATTGATCTGTACAAAAAGGGCCATATATACCGCGGAATGCGCATGGTGAACTGGGATCCTGCAGGTATGACAGCCGTTTCTGACGAAGAGGTGATTTATAAAGAAATAGATTCGCAGTTATATCACGTCAGCTATCAGATAGAGGGTTCTGACGAATTTATCACCATAGCTACTACCCGTCCTGAAACCATTTTGGGAGATACAGCCATTTGTGTAAATCCGGCTGACGAAAGATACAAACATTTGCACGGGAAGAAAGCAATAGTTCCTTTGGTGAACCGATCGGTTCCCGTTATTGCGGATGATTATGTAACCATGGAATTCGGAACCGGCGCCCTGAAAGTGACTCCTGCTCATGATGCCAATGATTATCAACTGGGATTACGTCATAAATTACAGATAGTTGATGTATTAACTCCTGAAGGTAAAATGAGTGCTGCTGCACAATTTTATGTTGGAGAGGACAGGTTTGAAGTAAGAAAGAAAATTGTAAAAGATCTGGAGGCTTCTGGTGCTTTAGTGAAAAAGCAACCCTATAAGAGCAATGTTGGCTTTTCGGAACGTACAAATGCTGTTATAGAACCCAGGATGTCAATGCAATGGTTTTTGAAAATGGAACAACTTTCAAAACCAGCTTTACAGCATGTGATGAATGACGACATCAGGTTGTTTCCCGATAAATTCAAAAACACCTATCGCCATTGGATGGAAAATGTGCACGATTGGTGCATTTCACGTCAATTGTGGTGGGGACAACGAATACCGGCATGGTATAATTCAACCGGAGATTTTGTTGTGGCAAAAACCGAGAAGGATGCAATAACAGCATTTGAAGCATTAAACAAACAGCGGGTATCTAATGGTGAATCTGCCTTATTGTATGACCAATTAACACAGGATGAAGATGTGCTGGACACCTGGTTTTCGTCGTGGTTATGGCCCATTTCGGTATTCGACGGATTTAAAAATCCGGAAAACAAGGACATTAACTATTACTATCCGACCAATGATCTGGTAACCGCTCCTGAAATTCTTTTCTTTTGGGTGGCGAGAATGATTATTGCCGGTTATGAATACCGTGGCGAGAAGCCGTTTACAAATGTTTATCTCACCGGTATTGTAAGAGACAAACAAGGCAGAAAAATGTCTAAATCGCTGGGAAACTCACCTGAACCACTTGAATTGATATCAAAATATGGTGCCGATGGTGTGCGGGTTGGTATGTTGCTTACTTCTCCTGCCGGAAACGATCTGCCCTTTGATGATACACTTTGTGAGCAGGGTCGGAATTTTGGAAACAAAATATGGAATGCTTTCAGGTTGATTAAAAGCTGGCAGGAAAGGTCCGGAAAAGATTCAACAGATCAGAACGACTATTCAGCGACCATAAATTGGTTTGAAAACAGACTTGCGGAAGAAACACTTTTAATTAACGACCTCTTTACCAAATATCGATTATCTGAGGCTTTAATGACCCTTTACAAATTGGTTTGGGACGACTTTTGTTCGTGGTATCTGGAAATTGTCAAACCTCCCTTAGGTACAAACATGCATGAAAAGGTTTATGAAAAAACCACTGAATTTTTTGAATATTTGCTTCGAATGCTCCACCCGTTTATGCCATTTATAACTGAAGAGATTTGGCACAACATCAATACCCGAACCGAAAACGATTATATAATTATTGCCAAATGGCCTGAATGTTCTCAAGAATCAATAGACAGTACCATAACCGAAAACTTCAGAGAGATAACTGATCTGGTAACAGGAATCAGGAACATCCGTAAACAAAAAAACATTCCAAACCGCCAGCCAATATCGGTTTCATATTCTTCACCCGGTTTATCCGCTCACAACCCTCTGCATAATATTGTTATAAAACTTTGCAATCTTTCGTCTGTATCTGCTGTCGATTCCGCCCCTGCAGGTTCCGTTTCCATGGTTATTGGAAAGCATGAATATTTCATTCATACGGAGGGTTTAGCAGACAAATCCCAGGAAAAAATTCGTATAAAACAGGAATTGGAATATACCCTCAGTTTCCTGGAGTCAGTTATGAAAAAATTAGGCAATGAACGATTTGTTTCAAATGCAAAGCCGGAAGTTGTTGAACTTGAACAAAAGAAAAAAACTGATGCTGAGGAAAAAATCAGAATGCTCAAAAATCAATTGGAAATGCTGAACAGCTAAAGTTTCAGTTAAATTATTCTGCAAACCAATAAAACTCTGTCACTCAAATTAATCTTCATAAAATGAAAAAATTGTTTCTGTTATTAGTGTTTTCAGCCTTTGCAGCAGGTACATTTGCACAGGAAGCAAGTTTAGTTTTCTTCAGCGAAAACGGTGAGCGATTCAGTGTAATCATGAATGGATTACGTAAAAATGACACTCCCGAAACCAATGTAAAAGTTACCGGACTGATTGGCGCTCCTTATCTTGTTAAAATTCTTTTTGCAGATACTTCTCTTGGTATACTGGATGAAAAAATTTATGCCATTGATGGTAAAGAACGAACATTTGCCATCAAATTGAAAAAAGTTTCCAGCACAGAAAAGGGATTTAAGAAAGTCGGAGTGAATCTGGGCAGACAAATAGAAGGCGGAGACAAGCAGGAATCAGCAGCTAAAAAAGAACAGATAGATGCACAGGAATCCAAATATGTGATAAAACTGGTAAGTGAAGCTGCTCTGGCATCTTCATCAAATTCAAACACCAATCCATCAGAAACAAACAAGCAATATCAGCAGCAAACAGCTGTAAACAGTAACGTACAACAAACCGGAACTTCAACAACTACTCAAGTGACTACAACATCAGGAGTTGCCGGTAACGAAAACGCCAATGTATCAATGAACGTAAATATTGGCGGTATAACCACAGGTACTACATCTACCACCACCACAACAACTACCACCCAATCAAGTTCACAAGCCGCAACATATCCTGATCCCGCAACCCCTAACAGGTGCTCTTACCCAATGAATGACGGGTCATTTGAGTCGGCAAAAAAGAGTATTTCCAGTAAAAGTTTTTCCGATTCACAGCTGACTATGGCCAAACAAGTGGTCAAAAACAATTGTCTTTCATGCAACCAAATCAAGCAACTGATGCTTATTTTTTCATTTGAAGAAACCCGCCTCGACCTTGCCAAGTATGCATATGATTATGCTTTTGATAAACAAAATTACTACAAGATTAATGATGCATTCACTTTTGAATCCTCAATAGATGATCTTAACGAGTATATTGAACATCGGTAAAGATCTATTTTCAATAAAAAAGGGCTGAGTAAATCAGCCCTTTTTTATTTCATATTCTGAATAGTTATTTTCTGTTGTTGAGGCCTGTCAGCACTTCTTTAGTTACATCCAGCGAATCATTAGCCAATAAAATTCCTGTACCACGCTGGTATCCTAAAATAAACAGGTAATTTTTCTCTTTATTGTATTCCTTAAGGTAATCATGAAGACTATTATGTAAACTATCATTTATTTTATCCTCCTGATCACTTAATTCACTCAAAAGTTTTCGACGCAGCGAAACAAGGTTTTCCTGACGCCCCATCAATTGTTCTTCGGTGCGGGAGCGCTGTTCAGCACTCATGGTACCTGCCTTTTCCTGATATACCTGAACATCTTTTTCGAGGGCTCTTCCTCTTGACTCAAGCATCTTATCTATGCTATCCTGCTTTTGCTCAAAACCGGCCTTTAAATCCTTAAAAAATTCATAATGAGCCAACAAGGTGTCTGAATCAATATAAACTATTCCGTTTGAAGGCATATACTCCCCTGTTAAAGTAGTTTTTGATACGGCCTGAGGAGTAGTGTAAACTTTGTAGTAGAGGTACCCGACAGCAACTATCAGCACCAAATTAAGTAACAGAGACAGCTTTTTCATGGCACAAAGATATTTAATCCCTGTAACAGAAAAACGGATTAGTTATAACCTGCTATTTTGTAGAAAATAACTCCAAACCACTCATGAAACAATATGTCCCATAGTCCCATAGCAGCTGCCTCAGGTAAGATAATCCTGTCCGGGCTGAACGTTCCCTGACCCGATCGCTGATCAACCGACCATGGGTCACATTTTAAACCTGCTTTGGAAAAACAAGCAAGCGAACGACGCATATGAAAGGCTGAAGTCAACAATAAAAAACGATTTCCATAGGTGCCACTTTTCAACAGTTTTGCAGATTCCACCGCATTTTGCCAGGTGTTTCTGGAATTGTTTTCAAGTATGATATCCGAACGTGGTATTCCGGCATCATCCAATATTCCAGCCAATATCGCCGACTCTCTTTCATCCGGAAACAGTACTCTTCCGGAACCTCCTGAAAGAAGAATTTTTTTTACTTTATGCTGTTTGTATAAAGTAATTGCCTGAAGCATTCTGTCCACACTTGAACTATAAACCGGTCGGTTCAGCTCCCCGTTGTAATATCTCATGCTTCCGCCCAAAACAATAACAACATCATATGGAAGATCAATGGAAGATACCTTTCGTCCCTGAACTTCCCAAGAATGAAGGGCTACATTGATGAAATAGGGATTGGTAAAAAACAGTAACATCAAAAAAGCTGCAAGAATCATTCTTCTGCCGTTGGCGTTTTTATATAATCCCACACCCAGCAGAACAATAATCCATGTCAGCGGCAAAAGGACAAACTCAAAAATTTTAGACAACAGGAAAAACATGATTCAAAAGTAGAAAGATAATAGTTGAAAACAATATTCATATTTTTCTGAACAGCCCTCTAAACCCTATTTGACCACGAATTAACAATAAAGATTTCATGAGTACAGTATCATATAAATGTTCCCATTGAATTCTCAACTTCCTTCTGAAAACGCCAATACTTGCTTTTTCAAAATAAATTTTTTCAAAATGAAGCAGGATGTCGTTTCTGGGAATCTGCCGCATACGCGGATCAAATACATCCGGTTTTTTATCGTGCCAATGCAAAATAAACGGGTATCCTTCTTTACGATCAAGCCGGTCAATAGATATTGCAGCCGTATCAGGATTCAATCCTTCTCTCATAAAGTTGAGCCTTTTTACAGATAACATACCCTCTCCCATTTTTTTCATAACTACATAGTTCAATACCGGCTGCTCGCCTCCGAAGGTAAAGACATCCGTACGTTTAACTATCCGGGGTTCACTCCATTCAACAAGCGGATCAAAATCGCTGCGTTTTAGTTTTCCTGCTGTTCCAACAAATTGGCCGGTATTAAATGTGAATTCCGGAAAGTGAAATGCAGGGTCAAATTTTTTCAATTCCTCCAGATTAAAATAGTACTTGTAAACATCTTCAAGTGAGTAGGGTTCTTCATGAACAATATAATCATCATCATATTTTTCAAGCAACTCCAATACAGGGCCGGCCATTACAATGTCGGCATCCAGAAATAAGAACCTTTTGCCTGCCGGTTCAAACATTGCTTCAAATTTTGAAAAGCCCCAGCCATACAATCGTGCATTTTGAGGATAAACCGAAACATTAAATACACGCTCCAGTTCTGTTGTATCAAAACTGTGCATCATCTCATCTTTAATAATGGTTATTGGTATGTCAGGATACCAATGTCGGATACTGGCAATGCATATCCGTGCCAGCCTGAAATCGCGCCGGTAACAGGGAATATAAATAATATCAATTTTCACAGAAAGAGGTCTATTATTATAAGTTGAAAAGAGGGTGAACTTAATAAAAAAGGGCCTCCTGAAAGAATCGAAAATAAGCCTAACCTTGCATTTGTTTCATTTAATATTGATAATCAATTAGTTAATAAACATTCGGTATCTCACTTTTTTGTAACTTTGAGCCATGCAGGTGACTGAAAAATACCATCCGAAAAACAAGATACGAATCGTGACCGCAGCCAGTCTTTTTGACGGTCATGACGCCTCCATTAACATAATGCGGCGCATTATACAAGCCAGCGGTGCCGAAGTAATTCATTTGGGACACGACCGAAGCGCCCAGGAGGTGGTTGAATGTGCAATTCAAGAAGATGCCAATGCTATTGCCCTGACAAGTTACCAGGGAGGACACATGGAATATTTCAAATATATGTACGACCTTCTGAAAGAGAAGGGTTGTTCTCAAATAAAAATTTTTGGCGGAGGGGGTGGAGTTATTCTGCCAAAGGAAATTGAAGAATTACATAGTTATGGAATAGCACGCATCTATTCCCCTGACGACGGCAGGAAAATGGGATTACAGGGGATGATTAATGATATGTTAATCAAAAGTGATTTTAACACAGTATCATCCGTTAACGGTGAAGTGGATAAACTTTCGACTAAAGACGCCAGGTCTATTGCCAGGTTAATTTCACTTGCCGAAAATGATGCCGAGTCATTTAGTAAAATCAGAAATCAGGTACATAAAGCCGCCGAATCACATGTTATTCCTGTATTAGGCATAACCGGGACAGGCGGTGCAGGAAAATCGTCGCTTGTAGATGAACTTGTACGTCGTTTTCTGATAGAATTCCGTGATAAAACTATTGCAATTATTTCTGTTGACCCATCTAAACGTAAAACCGGAGGAGCATTATTAGGAGACCGTATCCGGATGAATGCGATACGTAATTCACGGGTTTATATGCGTTCACTTGCTACCAGACAGAGCAACCTGGCACTTTCGCAGCATGTAAAAGAAGCTATTGATGTTGTGAAGGCTGCAGGTTACGATCTTATTATTCTGGAAACCTCGGGCATTGGTCAGTCTGATACAGAAATTACCGATCACAGTGATGTATCCTTATATGTGATGACACCCGAGTATGGGGCGGCCACCCAGCTGGAAAAAATCGACATGCTTGATTTCGCTGATATTATTGCCCTCAACAAGTTCGATAAAAGAGGTGCAATGGATGCCCTGCGCGATGTACGCAAACAGTTCAAAAGAAACCATCAGCTGTGGGAAACTCCTGATGAGGACATTCCTGTATACGGAACCATTGCTTCCCAATTTAACGACCCCGGAATGAATCGGCTGTACAGACAAGTAATGAATGTGATTGCTGAGAAAACCGGTGCACCGCTGCACTCAACTTTTCAGGTTTCGGAGGAGATGAGTGAAAAAATATACATTATCCCACCCAACAGAACCCGGTATTTGAGTGAGATTTCTGAAAACAACCGTTCCTATGATCAGTGGGTAATCAAGCAAAGTGATCTGGCGCAAAAATTATATGCCTTAAAAACTACTATTCAATCTCTGCAGGAAGATAAAGGAGGTAACAGTGATCTGATTGAGGCCCTGGAAAAAAGATACGACGATCTCGCAATCAATCTTGACGGCCAAAACAGGAAATTGCTCGAATCGTTTCCATTAAAAGTTGAAGAGTACCGGCAGGATTTTTATGAATTCAAGGTCAGGCAGAAAACGCTCAAAATTCAAACCTGGTCAGAATCTCTTTCCAGACAACGTATTCCCAAGGTAGCCTTTCCAAAATATAAGGCCTGGGGTGATTTGCTCCGTTGGCTGCTTCAGGAAAATGTTCCGGGAGAATTTCCTTTTACCGGAGGCGTTTTCAGGTTTAAAAGAGAAAATGAGGATCCCACAAGGATGTTTGCAGGCGAGGGTTGTCCGGAGCGCACCAATAAACGATTTCATTATGTGTCGCTCGGAATGCCTGCAAAGCGTTTGTCAACAGCATTTGATTCGGTAACCTTATATGGCCAGGATCCTGATTACAGACCCGACATTTATGGTAAAATAGGTAACAGCGGGGTTTCTGTTTGTTGTCTGGATGATGCCAAAAAACTTTATTCCGGTTTCAATTTGTGTGATCCGGCGACATCCGTTTCTATGACAATTAACGGACCTGCATCTATTATCGCGGCCTATTTTATGAATGCCGCCATAGACCAGCAATGTGAATTGTATATCAAAGAGAATAATCTTGAAAAAGAGGTACAAAGCACCATTGATGCTATTTATTCGAAAAATAAATCCGATCGCCCTAAGTACAATTCGGCCATTCCGGAAGGAAATGATGGTCTTGGGCTGATGTTGCTTGGAGTGACGGGTGATCAGGTATTGCCTGCTGATGTTTATGCCAAAATTAAAGCATTCACTATTGCCAATGTTAGAGGTACCGTGCAAGCCGATATTCTGAAGGAGGATCAGGCCCAGAATACCTGCATCTTCTCAACTGAGTTTTCTCTTCGGTTGATGGGGGATATGCAACAATATTTTATTGATCATTCCATCAGGAATTTTTATTCCGTTTCAATTTCAGGATACCACATTGCCGAAGCCGGAGCTAACCCTATAACACAACTTGCTTTTACACTGGCCAATGGATTTACTTACGTGGAATACTATGTAAGCAGAGGTATGAATGTTGATCAATTTGCACCTAATTTATCCTTTTTCTTTTCGAACGGAATAGACCCCGAATATGCGGTAATTGGCCGCGTGGCACGCCGTATCTGGGCCAAGGCAATGAAACTGCGGTATCAGGCCAATGAGAGGTCACAAATGCTCAAATACCATATCCAGACATCAGGTCGTTCGCTTCATGCTCAGGAAATTGATTTCAACGATATCCGAACAACGCTCCAGGCCCTGTACGCCATTTACGATAATTGTAATTCTTTGCATACAAACGCCTATGATGAGGCGATAACCACACCAACCGAAGAAAGTGTGAGAAGGGCTATGGCCATTCAATTGATCATAAACAGGGAACTTGGGCTGGCAAAAAATGAGAATCCGCTTCAGGGTTCTTTTATTATTGAAGAATTAACTGACCTGGTTGAAGAAGCAGTGCTTTCTGAATTCGACAGGATTACTGAAAGGGGCGGTGTGCTTGGGGCGATGGAAACCATGTATCAAAGAGGTAAAATACAGGAGGAATCACTCTATTATGAGACCCTTAAGCATACAGGTGAATATCCTATCATTGGAGTAAACACCTTTCTGTCATCAAAAGGTTCACCTACCATTACGCCAACCGAAGTCATCAGGGCAACAACGGAAGAAAAGGAACAGCAAATAGAAACACTGCGACAATTACATTTGCGTAACAAAGAACGTCGCACTTCTCTGTTACACGATTTACAGGACGCAGCCATCCATAACAAGAATATGTTTGATAAAATAATGGAGGTATCTAAAATATGTTCACTGGGTGAAATTACAGGCGCCTTATTCGAAGTGGGTGGTCAGTACCGCAGAAATATGTAAATAAACCTTAATCATAAACACCATAAAAAATGAAAAAAAACAAAATTAGAATGTTCATCTGGGCGGCAGTATCAGCGGCTGCTCTTTCAATGAGTGCCTGTGGCGGATCTGAGAACAAAGAAAAGGATGCATCGGCTACCGAAATGACGGAAGCACAGGTTGCGGTAAACACTACCGATAAATATGTTTGTCCGATGAATTGCGAGGGCAGTGGCAGTAATCAGCCGGGAAAATGTCCTGTTTGCGGAATGGATCTGGTCGAAAACCCAAATTATACCGGAACAGAAGTGGCAGCAACTGATACTACCTCAGCTCCTGCGGCTGCAGCATCAGAAGAAAAACAGCAATAAAAGTATTGCTCAAAAAAAATCCCTCACAAATTTGTGAGGGATTTTTTTTGTCTTCAGGAATCAGTATTCCCAAAGATCGTGTTCCATATTGGTGATTTCGTTTTTGATCCTGTCGGCTTCAACCAGTGCATCCATGCCTTGTTTATAGTCTTCAATTCTTCGATCATACACGTTGTTCTCTTTGTAAATGTAACTGGCAAACATTCGCTTTTGGAAGATGTCGTCCCAGGTTCTTCTGTCGGAATCGTTCTGACGGATAAATACTTCCTGATTGGCCAGAATTTTACGGGCTTCAGGGAAATAAATCCACATGATTGGTATCCTGAGATCACCTTCACGTCTGTTGCCTTTATCGTCAACAGCATAAATCAGTGGAGCAAGTCCAATGATTCTAACATCCATCACCGATCGCTGTTTATCAAAAAACCACTCTTCTTTAACACGATAGGCTACAATGTTAGCTGTTGAGAACTCACGGATAATAACCGTATCACGCGTGAGATAGGGAGGATCGGGATCGGTTATTTGTGTAGTATCAACACCTGCTCCGCCAATACGCTGAAACGCTTCACGTGTCATTGGCAAGGTAAATTCCTCATCTTCATATGCTGTTAGTGTTCCCTCCTTAACGGCATCGTACAAAATGTCGTTGAGGCTGCGTCGGTCGTTAATTTTCTCCGTAGGATAATAGAACGCAAGGTTCATCTTCTCCTTGAGGTCAATAATACGCCAGATTTTTTTGGACCACATAACATCTGCTTCACGCAGATATGATAACGGTACAGGAATCCTTGTAGGACTGTGTTCACGCACATACACACCGTCCAATACGTTTTGAGCACTTAAGGACGTGCTGATTCCGATGAACAATGAGAGGATGATTGCGATTCGTTTCATTTGCATACGTTTTTTGAGCAACGGTAATCCTTATTGCAACACAAAGTTTACCGAGCTGAGAGAGCGGGTGGTTCCGTCAGGTCCGGTAGCTTTAATGTACTCAAAGTACACTTTAGAACCGGGGCCGGCGGATTGTATTGCGCCCTTCATTTGCGGAGTAATAAGGTTGTTATTGCTTTCAAGTTCTGTTGGATCTTTCCCTTTACGGATAAGCGTCATTCTAAATCCTTTTACTCTGAAATATAATTCAAAGTCAAAGTTTTCCATGATTGAGTTCACAGAGGTTTGTGCTGCCAGGACAGCTTTGTTGATAGGACCTCCTTTTGAACCGCCAATCATTGCAACGGGATCAGGCACTCGCTTTACACGGTATTTAAACTGACCCATAGGAACAGGTTTGCCGTCGAGTTTAGCAGTAATGCTAATTGTAGCCTCACCTTGAGTTGTTGCTTTGGCAATGTATTTACTGCTTCCCGACTTAGCGTCTTTGGTAAGCGTAGCACCTCCACCCGAAATGGTAGCTGTAACATTAGCATCGGCGACACCCGGAACAGAAATAGACATTGGGTTTTCAACTCCGATATAAAGTACATTCATTTTATCGGCAGAAACCACGGATGCAGGCTTAGCAGCAATGTATTCCGATTCGAAAGGATATTCTTTTGTTTCGTTAGTAGCAGGATCTTTTACTTTGATTACTCCGCCAAACTTTTTAATTCCTTCGCTTCCCGGGCGGGTGCTGTATTTTCCCATACCATTTTCAACGGTTATAGGAGCACCTCCGACAGTAATTTCAGGATTAGAAGTGGAGCTGAATGCGGCCAGAAAGATATCAGCCTTGTATTCCTGATTGGTCAGGACATAGCTGGTAGGTGCAATTACACGTGCCTCAAGCTGGTCAAACTTAAAGCTTGACGCATCGATAGAAGTGTAAAGGTGGTTGATCAATTCCGATTCAACGTTACGTACGTCGGCCTGGAATTTGGTAAACAAAGCCAGCGAAGCTACAACCGGGTTATGGTAAAATGTAGCCATTTCCCAGGTACGTTTACCGTCGGCCACTTTATCAGGATCAGGGTCCTTGGTATTCAGGAGCTGATCGATACGGGGTCCGAATTTTTTTGCATCTTCAGGTCCAAGGGTTGTAGCCACTTCTTTTTTAAACTGAGCTATTCTCTCCTTGAACTTGGTAGCACCGTGCCCTACTCCATCATTGGCGTCACCGCACATCATGGTGGTAGGAACATCATAATCATCCTTTTTAGAAATATCACGGGCAACGGGTACAGAATCGGCTTTATTTTCGATTCCTTCCACCTGACGTGTCATTTCTCTCTTGATAGAGTCGATATAGGCAATCATATCGGAAGAGGACTTTTTAATTTTTTGTGCTTTATCATTAAACGGGCCCACTTTTGCGGGATCGTTAAGCATTGCTTTTTGGAAATCCGAGTATATTCTTGCGTTCCTGTTTGATGTATTCTGGTTGGAAACTTCAAGGCTATCGTTAACTGTTACGAATGCATTGATAATTTCCTTAGATACGTTCAAAGCCAGGAGCGCAGTCAATACAAGGTACATCATCCCGATCATTTTCTGCCTCGGGGATAACTTTTGACCTGCCATTTCTTATCTCAATCGTTTTTAGGTTAGTAAATAGGTGAATGTGACGTATTAGATCACTTATTAGGGTTAATATTCATGGCAGAAAGCATGTTGCCATAAACAGTATTGAGAGAAGTCAGGTTTTTAGCCAGTTTATTCACCTCATCCTTGTAGCGCTTGGTATCTTCAAGCGAAGCATTCAGGCTCGACATAAGTTCATTGATACCATCATAGAACTTAGACGTTTCCTTAAGATGCTTGTTAGAATCCTGCAGTTGCAATTCGTAAACAGCATTGAGAGCTGCAAGATTTTTTCCGGCGCTCTGTACCTGATCGGTATACACTTTTACATCATCAGAAGAAGTGCTGAGGCTGTTCATAGCAGATGTTGCTTTTTCATAAGCACCGGCGAGGCTGCTGACAGAAGTGGTAGCCTTCTGAACATTTTTCACATAATCGTCGGTTGCTACAGAAGCACTCGAGAGGTCAGAAAGCTTTGAAGTATTTTCACCAAGTGTTCTGAGACCTGTTCCAAGGCTGGCAATCAAATCCGGACCAATTTTAGCCTCAGAGAGTAATTTATCCAGCTCCTGAGCAACAGGATCAATTTTCTTTTTCTTGTGTTTATCGGCTCCCGGCTCGTGCATTCCTGCTAATTCAGGATAAACAAGCGACCAATCAACCTCCTCGTGCGGAGGCTCAAAAGCTGAAAAGAAGAAGATAACAGCCTCGGTTAAAAGACCGACGGTAAGCATCAGTCCTGCACCTTCCCAGTGCTGAATTTTGAAAAGTGCACCAACAATTACGATGGATGCGCCGATGCCGTAAAGCTTCGCCATCATGTTTTTGAACCCTTTGCCTTGGGTTAAAGAAGCTAATCCCATAGTGTTTAAATAGTTTTTAAAGTTAGTATATGAATTGGTTAGTTTTTACTGTGTAAATAATGCTGATCAATAGACCGATCAGAAATCCGACTTATCGCGACCCATGAAGTCCATCACGCAACGGAAGCCAATATATGACTTGGCAGTATCCTGGTATTCATAAGAACGTGTACCGGTCTGTAAAAAGTATCCGACGTCTTTCCAGGATCCACCACGAATCACTTTCCGTTTCAAAGCAGGAGGATCGGAGTCCTTGGCTTCATAAGTATAATCAGGATTGAGGTCGTGTGAGAAATTATAGGCAGACTCATCATATGCATTGCTGGTCCACTCTGATACGTTACCGGCCATACAATACAAGCCATAATCGTTAGGCCAGTAAGAAGTAACCTTTACAGAGTAAAATCCTCCGTCGTCAAGGTAATTACCTCTCATTGGTTTAAAGTTTCCTAAGAAGCAACCACGGCTGTTTCTGATATAAGGACCGCCCCAGGGATAGGGAGAAAGATCCAGTCCGCCACGTGCTGCGTACTCCCACTCTGACTCGGTTGGAAGCCTGAAGTCCTGTACGAATGTTTCTCCGTTAGACATCAGATAGCTGTTGAGCAATTGCGTTCTCCAGATACAAAAGGCACGGGCCTGTTTCCAGTTAACACCTACAACCGGGTATTCGTCGTAAGCCGGATGCCAGAAGTACATATTAGTAATAGGGTCATTAAAAGAATAGGTGAAGTCATGGATCCAGGCAAGTGTGTCAGGATACACATTAATCACATCTCTTTTAATAAATACAGACCTGTCGGTTTTGCCTTGCTCACGGTTGGAACGTCTTGCCGCTTCCTGAAGGTCAGTCCAGTAGTATTCAAAATTCAACTTACGGGCATCAATTTCTTTTCTTCTGTAAAATCGTTCAGCTTCAGGGAGATATAATTCGGAAAGGGTTTCCACATTTTCCTCATCATCCCAATTGATTTTCTTTCTCCAGTTGATACGCTCACCATATTCGCCTTCGTCGATGAGGTGTTCACCACCAATAAGCCTGTGGGCCAATGAATCTCTCACCCATTCAACAAACTGGCGGTATTCATTATTGGTAATTTCGGTATTATCCATGTAAAAGGCATGTACCGAAACGGTCCGGCTTTGAGCGATCACAGCATACGGCACGTCCTGGTCACTGGGTCCCATGTTGTATGAACCGGAGGGGATAAATACCATGCCGTAAGGATCGGCCTGGTACCAACGCTCCCTTGGTTGCACTCCAACCAGCTGGCCGCGATTACCGCCGCCACAACTGCTCAGGAAGAGCAGGACTGCTGATGAAATGATCAATCTTTTCATGTTCCGCTTTTTAGGTTATAATTCTATAGATCGGTGCCGTTAGGTCAAGTAACGCAGATTACTCTACATTATTTTCCGGTCTCCGGATCAGGATAATTACATAAGCACTGCTAACGTAATACCCAAAAATAAGTTACCTTTTGTATGGACAATGGTAAATTATCAAAGGAATCTTACGTTTCGGTTGATCGGCTTAATTTTCTTCTTAATATAGAAACAGTAGTTAAGCATTACCTCATGTGTTCCATTGCTGTAATCCTGCAAATCTGAGGTTGTAATATCATAAGAATATCCCAGTCGGAGGTTCGACAGAATATTGAGTCCGGCCATCACAACAATCGCATCTTCAAGGCGATAGGAGGCTCCTACCCAGAAACGGTTATTGAAGTGGAGGTTAGCATTGATATCGGCCTGTGTTTCGTCGGCCACGTTCTTAACAAATACGGAGGGGATCAGTGAAAGTGAGGGGCTGAACTCGAGGCGGTAACCGGCCATAAAGTAGTAATGGCGGGCCATAACAGTGCTGAAATCGCCATATTCTACCTTCGGTTCTGTCAAATGGGAAGCAGATGCTCCGATATAAAGTTTGTCGGAATTGAAGTAAACTCCTGCTCCGATGTCCGGAATAACGCTTCCAGACTGGGAACTTGAAGGAATTACAGGGTCATTGGGGTCTATGTAGTCACCTGCACTGAAACCATCCAGGGATTTCTGCAGAAAACCGAAGTCGGCGCCAATTGCCAGATTGCCGGATCCAACATTAAACCTGAAGGCATACGATAATTTAACATTGAGTGAGTTTTCAGCGCCAAGTTCATCGGCAGCCAAAACCGAAAGACCAAGTCCTCCGTGAAGAGCCCTTACCGGAGCATCAATATTCAAAATTCCGGTCTTGGGTGCTCCATCGAATCCGGACCACTGATCGCGATAAATTGCAGTGGCACAGATGCCATCGCTGCTTCCCGCATAGGCTGCATTTGCCCATAACCTGTTAAACATGTTCTGGCTAAACTGAGGATCCTGCTGGCCAAATACGGCAGTAGTGGCTAATAACGCCACAGCGGCGAGGGATAAAAGTCTTTTCATAAATCGGTGCTGTCAGTTAGGGTGCTTAAGCTCTCTTTAGGGTATAATTAGGGGGCTAAAGTAAGCAAAAAATCAAATCAAAAACAAAACTGCCCTATTTGAAGCCATTAATAGTAAATCTGTTAAAAATGTAATTGTTTAAAATTCGTTAATATCTAACCTATACTATTGATTTTGAATATACTAATAGGATTTTTAAGTTGGTTATAAATCCTGAAATGCAGGCCCAATCCAATGAATAATCCAACAACTTTCGGCTCAAACCATTTTTTGAAGTGCCTGCCAGTATCGGTCTGGCATCTCATTGTCGCAAGCCTGCTGGTAATCCTTTTGAGAGCACGGGAGAAAATTATGCCGGCGGTAACGATTATTTTTCCCGGCCAGGGGAACCTCGATCCACCAGCGTCCGGTGTTTTGATTTTTCAGAAAAAGAATATCCGTTTTATCCAGCGTAACTCTGTAAGTGGTAAATCCATCGTGTCCCGGATGAGGGATATCGTTCTTGCGGTTCGCAACGCCTTCGAGGAAATACCAGATCATCTGTGCTACCAGGTGTGCCGTTTGTCCGCCTCTGTCGGCGGCATAATCCATCTCAAATATTCCCAAAGCCGTCAACCTGTCGTTTACTCCTGAGTAAAACATTGCCTGACACGCTTCTTCTCCGGCAAATCCATTGGGCGAAGGCTGAGTATTTCCGGGAGCATCGGCTTGTCTGATGGAGGACAAATCAAACGTAACCATATCAGCCGAACGAATGACAGGTTCCATTTCCGTAATATCAGCACGCAATTGTCCCAAACGGTGTGCATCAAAAAAGAGACGTTCCATGAGTGTTGCACCGGCAGCTCCCACAAAATAGGTCTGATAACCGAGATTACTGAAATTAAAGAGATAGTTAGGCTGCTGCATAACAATCTTCCCAAGCCATGAATTGCTGCCGGAAGGATCGTCGGGAAGTCCCAGATCAAACCGTGCATCGATTCCTACAATGTTTATCACTTTCTCCATGCGCTTGTACGCGTTGTAAAAAGCAAGCGACAAATCTTGCGATCCGCCTAAGACCAGTGGAATCACATTTTTTGAAATAAGATCAAACAAAACACTTTCAAGCGCCGCATAGGTATCCTGTAACGTTTCGCCGGGAATCAGGTCACCCAGGTCGACCAGTTTAACTGTTTCAGCATGGCGATGCAGCCGGTACAACTTTTCACGAATGTCTGACAAGCCGCTTTTCATATCCCTGTTCAAGAAGGAGCCCCTGTACTCAGGCACACCTAAAATTGCAACCCGGGCCTCATCGATGTCGGGAAAGGTACCGGAAACCGTATAAACAGCAGACCGCGATGCCAATGATTCCTTGTTTGCCGAAAGCACAAGGTCAATGGAAGGATCTGCAACAGGTCGGAAAATTTCCGGAAGTAACATTTATTATTTTTTCTTAGCCGATTTTTTTACGGCGGCTTTCTTTTTAGCCGTGGCTTTCTTTTTCGGTGCAGCTTTGGCAGGAGTAGTTTTCTTTTTCGGTACTGCTTTGGCAGGAGCTGTTTTCTTAGCAGGTGCGGATTTCTTAGCAGGCGCTTTTTTTGCAGCTGTCTTTTTCACAGCTGTTTTACGTGCAGGAGTTGCAGCTTTCTGGCCTCTGCCACCTCTTGGAGCAGCAGCTTCACATAACTTCACACACTCTTCAAAAGTGAGTTTATCAGGATCTTTATCTTTTGGTATTCTAACATTTTTAGTCTTACCATAATTGATATAGGGTCCCCACCTTCCCTTTAAAATTTTCATCTCAGGATCCTGCTTGAAAACTTTAATCGTTTTTTCAATATCGGCAATTCGTTTCGCTTTAATCAATTCGATAGCCCTGTCGAGGTTGATTTCGTATGGGTCATCCGTTTTAGGGATAGAGACAAACTGGCTGTCGTGACGAACAAACGGTCCGAAGCGACCAATGCCAATCACCACTTCTTTTTCCTCAAACAGACCCAGATTTCTCGGCATCTTAAACAAATCCAGCGCCTGTTCCAGCGTGATTGATTCAAGCCGCTGATCGGAACGCAGTTTGGCATAAACCGGCTTCTCATCCTCGTCATTCATTTTCATTTGCACAAGCGGTCCAAAACGGCCGATACGTGCTGAAACGATTTTGCCTGTGACGGGATCTTTACCCAGAATTCTTTCTCCCGTTGCGCGTTCCGAATTTTTTTCGGTATGCTCAACAGTAGAATGAAAAGGACCATAGAACTCCCGAATCATACTGTGCCATTCGAGTTTCCCCTCTGCAATTTCATCAAATTCCTTTTCAACATAGGCGGTAAAATTGTAGTCGAGTACCTTTTCGAAATTTTCAACTAAAAAATCATTTACTACTGATCCGATATCGGTAGGAAAGAGTTTTGATTTTTCGGCGCCGGTATTTTCGGTTTTCGTGAGCAACTCTATTTTACTGTTATGCAACCGTACAATATTGATAAGCCTTTCGCGACCGGGCCTGTCTTCTTTTACTACATAGCCCCGTTTCTGAATTGTTGAAATTGTAGGAGCATAAGTTGAAGGACGGCCGATTCCAAGTTCTTCCAATTTTTTTACCAGACTTGCTTCTGTATATCTTGATGGAGGATGAGTGTATTTTTCCTGAGCGACTATTTCAGAGAGATCGAGCCTGTCCCCCACTTTTAACGGTGGCAACAATCCTTCGGTCGTTTCTTCCGGTTCATCGTCGGAAGACTCCATGTATACCTTAAGAAAACCATCAAACCGAATTACTTCTCCTGTTGCGGTAAAATTTTCAGCGGTGTTGGAATTACCGATTGTTACAATTGTTTTCTCAAGCTGCGCATCGCTCATTTGAGAAGCTACTGTCCGTTTCCAGATCAGTTCATACAGCCTTCGTTCGTTATTCTCCCCATCAACAGAAGGTTGGTCAAAATAGGTAGGTCTGATAGCTTCGTGAGCTTCCTGTGCCGAAGAAGATTTTGTTTTATATTGTCTGGGATTGGAATATTTAGCACCATACTGCCGGGTTATTTCATTTTTCGCGGCATCTATTGCAAGCGGTGATAAATTAACTGAATCGGTTCTCATATAGGTTATTTTTCCCGATTCATACAAGCGTTGTGCAATGAGCATGGTTTGTGCAACAGAAAATCCCAATTTTCTGCTGGCTTCCTGTTGTAATGTTGAAGTGGTAAAAGGTGCTGAAGCAGATTTTTTTCCGGGCTTGGTTTCCAGATTACTGATTGTATACCTGGCTCCAATACATTTTTTCAAAAAAGCTTCTGCCTCATCGCGGGTTTTAAATCTGAGAGGCAATTCGGCCTTCAGTATGGCTTTGGAAGAATCGGTAGTATAAAAGACAGCATTTACCCTAAAGGCCGATGTACTGTTAAAGGATTCAATATCGCGTTCGCGTTCAACAATGAGCCGTACGGCCACCGATTGAACACGGCCCGCAGATAAGGAAGGTTTTATTTTCTTCCAGAGGATCGGAGATAATTCGAAGCCTACCAATCTGTCGAGTATGCGTCTCGCCTGCTGGGCATCAACAAGATGTTTGTCAATTTTACGAGGATTTTTAATTGCCTCTATTATTGCAGGCTTGGTAATCTCATGAAATACGATCCGGCGGGTTTGGTTTTCGGTTAAATCAAGCGTCTCGAAAAGATGCCAGGATATCGCTTCTCCTTCGCGGTCCTCATCCGTTGCAAGCCAGACAACTTTTGCTTTTTTAACCAAACGTTTAAGATCAGCAATGACATTTTTCTTGTCCTCACTTATTTCATAATTAGGTGCAAAGTCATTATTGACATCAATAGCCTTGTCACTTTTGGCAAGGTCTCTTACGTGTCCGTAGCTCGATTTAACAATAAAATCTTTGCCCAGGAACCCTTCAATAGTTTTAGCCTTAGCAGGCGACTCAACAATTACTAGATTTTCAGCCATCAGAAAAAATTAAATCCGGCCGCTTCATTTTTCGGCCGGGGCGGGCAAAGTAAAGAATTAAAATTTACAAGTTCCAAATCGGACAATTATGTGACATTTTGTCACTGCCTCCAAATTCACTAATTTTGCATTCCTCAAATTTTGGAATACCTCTATTAATATGCATCCGGAAAATAAAGAAATTGACGAACTGATTCAGGGGACTCCAACACTGACAACAGCAAAGAACCCGGGCCTCCGGAAGCTTTACCTGGAGAGTTATGGTTGTGCTATGAATTTCTCTGATAGTGAAATAGTTGCGTCAATTTTATTGAAAGAAGGCTTTACCACTACCGCGAATCAAATGGAAGCCGATGTAGTGATGTTAAATACCTGTGCGATACGTGAAAATGCCGAACAGCGTGTAAGACAGCGGCTTCAGGACTTCAAAAAAGAAAAAAGATCCCGCCCGGGACTCATCATTGGGGTATTGGGCTGCATGGCCGAAAGACTTAAGCATCAGCTACTTGAAGAAGAAAAGTTGGTGGATATTGTTGCCGGACCAGATTCATACCGCGATTTACCCAAACTTATTGAGACGGTTGAAAGTGGTCAAAAAGCTGTTAACGTATTGCTTTCCAGAGAAGAAACGTATGGCGACATCAGCCCGGTCAGGCTGGGAAGCAATGGAGTGAATGCATTTATCAGCATTATGCGTGGATGTGATAATATGTGTTCATTTTGCGTTGTTCCTTTTACCCGCGGACGTGAAAGAAGCCGTGATCCGGAGTCAATTGTCAAAGAAGCTGAGGAGTTATTTGCTTCAGGGTACCGTGAAGTAACTTTGTTAGGTCAAAACGTAGACTCTTACATATGGAGTGGCGGCGGGCTCAAAAAAGAAATTCTGACCGAAGAACAGCGCAGCAATTCGGTTTCATTTGCCAACTTACTGGAGCGGGTGGCACGTGTATCTCCCCTGCTGAGAGTCCGGTTTTCAACCTCCAACCCGCGCGATATGACCGATGAGGTGTTGCATGTAATAGCTGCAAATGAAAACATTTGTAAATACATCCATCTTCCGGTTCAATCGGGAAGTACCGAAATGCTTACCAGAATGAATCGCGGATATTCAAGAGAACAGTATATGGAAAGGATAACTGCTATCAGAAATATCATTCCGGGTTGTGCCCTTTCTACCGATATCATTACCGGTTTTTGTGGCGAAACCGAAGAGGAACATGAGCAAACCTTGTCGCTTATGAAATGGGCCGGTTACGATTTTGCATATATGTTTAAGTATTCCGAGCGCCCGAAAACACTTGCAGAGAGACAGTATAAAGATGATGTTCCTGAAGAATTAAAGTCAAAACGGTTAAGTGAAATTGTCGCATTACAGCAGGAACTATCTGCAAGCAGAACAAAAACCATGACCGGCAAAATTCACAAAGTATTGATTGAAGGCACATCAAAAAAATCATCGGAATTTCTGATGGGAAGAACTACTGAAAATACAGTGGTGGTTTTCCCGCGCGAACATTATAAACCGGGTGAATATGTAAATGTATTTGCTGAGCGTTGCACTGTTGCAACACTTATTGGCAAAGTAGTGAGTGAAGAAGTTAACAGTGTTATTTGATGGAATAAATAATTCAACTCAGCTTTATTGAGTTATTATTGCGGGTCATAATAAATCAGGAAGAACTAAATTGAAAATCCAGGAAATCAAACAACGTTTCGGTATCATAGGTACATCACCTTTGTTAGATCATGCCATTGATACTGCAAGGCAGGTTGCACCTACCGATTTAACGGTTCTGATTACAGGTGAAAGCGGAACAGGTAAAGAGGTATTCCCACAAATCATACATCAGTTAAGTTCACGCAAACACGGTCCTTATATTGCCGTTAACTGCGGGGCTATTCCTGAAGGAACAATTGATTCGGAATTATTCGGCCATGAAAAAGGAGCTTTCACAGGTGCGCACGATTCACGTAAAGGGTATTTTGAAGGAGTCAGCGGAGGTACCATTTTTCTGGATGAGGTTGCTGAACTGCCGATGCTGACACAGGTAAGATTGCTGCGGGTACTTGAAACCGGAGAATATATTCGTGTTGGTTCCTCTAAAGTGCAGAAGACCGATGTTCGGGTTGTTACAGCAACAAATGTAAACATACCTGATGCCATCCATAAGGGTAAGTTCAGGGAGGATTTGTATTACAGGTTAAACACCGTTCCGATAGCTGTTCCGCCATTGCGCGACAGAAAGGAAGATATACACCTTTTGTTCAGGAAATTTGCAACCGATTTTGCAGAGAAATATAAAATGCCATCAGTAACATTGCGCCACGACGCCATAAAACTGCTTACAACATACGGATGGCCCGGTAATGTAAGGCAATTGAAAAATGTAACCGAACAGCTTTCAATTCTTGAACAAAATAAAGATATAAGCGCTGAGATACTTCAAAAATATCTGCCGCCAGATGCCAGCAGGTTACCTGTATTGGCAAATGATGACCACCGTCAGGGAGATATGTCGGAAAGAGAAATACTCTACAAAGTGCTCTTTGACATGAAACGCGATATTAATGATTCGAGAAAACAGCTAGGTGCAATTATGAATGGCGGAGAATTACCCTCCTCCTACTCCGATTATTCGCAGCATTTACCTGAACCGCGATATGCTGACCAGGTGGTGAGCGGAGCTGCAGATCAGCCCTCCATCAGTATTCACAAAGTTGGAGCGTCGCCTGCCGATACACATACAATAATAGAAGAAGAATCACTTTCGCTCGAGGAGCGTGAAAAGGAATTGATTCGTAAAGCAATAGAAAAACACCGTGGTAAACGAAAAAATGCGGCAAAGGAATTGGGTATTTCAGAAAGAACATTATACAGAAAAATTAAGGAGTACGGAATCAACTAGCCGATGAAACGGAATATACTTCTTCTGATTTACTTTACTCTCGTTTTTGGTTCGGGTTGCGGTGTGTATTCATTTACCGGTGCGTCCATTCCGCCGGAGACAAAAACTGTATCAGTCGATTTTTTCCCTAACCGGGCTTCGTTAGTTCAGCCATCATTGAGTCAGACCTTCACTGAAAAGTTACGTGACAAATTTGTTTCCCAGACGAACCTCACCCTTACAGAAGAGAGAGGTGACCTGTCATTTGAAGGTTCAATAACCGATTATACCTCACAGCCAATTGCCATACAGGGAAATGAGCAGGCTGCATTGAACAGACTTACCATTACTGTAAAAGTGAAATTTGAAAACAGCGCTGATCCGAAGCAAAATTTCGAAAGCTCCTTTTCCCGATTTGCAGATTATGACAGCCGACAAGCTTTAAGCACAGTTGAACTTGACCTGATTGGAGAAATCTGCAATCAGCTGGTTGATGATATTTTTAATAAAGCCGTAATAAACTGGTAGGATGACACGAGAGCATTTTCTTATGATGCTGAAATCACCTTCAGTGATTGATCTGAACAGAGTGAAAGACCTGGAGGATATTGCTGAGCAGTTTCCTTATTTTCAAAATGTTCATTTATTACTCGCCCGGCAATATTACGGACATGAAAATATCCGGTACGAAAGTTATCTTAAGAAAGCTGCAATATATGCCAGCGATAGAAAGAAGTTATATAACCTCATCCGGTTGCCTGCAACCGAAGTGGTACATATGCAACCTGCTGCTTCGGAAGATGTTATTGAACAAACAGACATCCAAACACCGGAAATACCTGTTGAACAAGGCGGGAATCAAAATCAGTTTCAGTCTGTTCCCTCGGAGGTAAACGCTATTCCGGTATCAAAAACACAAATGGAAGAGTCTGAAGATCCGAGAAAAATTCTTGAGATCCGGCTCAACGAACTGAACCGCAGAACAGATCCGGAAGTTGTAAAAAAAGAGCATCAACAAGAAAAAATAAGTGAAGAAGTTGAATCTACTCCTATCAAAGAGGTCAAGACTATTTCGGAAGCATCCCCGTTCGAAATCAAACAAACTCCTCAACCACCAACAGAACAAACATACATGAGTTTTCTTGACTGGTTAAGAGTCAAGAATGTTCCGGTTGCACCTGCAAGTGAAACCCGTGACTATTTCGGTGAAGCATTGCAACATGCCGAAAACGAAAAACCTCCTGCAGAAATGAAACCGGATTCTACATTTGAACCCGGATCGATTATTGAAAAATTTATAAGAGAAGAACCCCGGATAGCACCGGCAAAAAGCGAATTTTATTCCCCCGGAAACATGGCAAGAAAAAGTCTGATTGAACACGATGATATGATATCTGAAACGCTGGCAATAATTTATGCACGGCAAGGAAACAAAATAAAAGCAGCTGAAACATATAAAAAGCTGGGCTTGAAATTCCCCGAAAAAAGCGCTTACTTTGCAGCCCTTGCAAAAAAGATGGAAGAGGGAGAAGATTAGCCGGCATCAGAATAAGGTCCGGGACTCCAATCGTCCTCTTAACTATTTGTAAATCAATAAAATAGATTGTAAAAATTCAAAATAATGTACAACGTTATCATCATTTTAATAGTAATTGTTTGCATTCTGCTTGCATTGGCAGTACTGGTTCAAAACAGTAAAGGAGGCGGTTTAGCTTCAGGTTTTAGTTCATCCAATCAGGTTATGGGAGTCCGTAGAACTACAGATGTACTTGAAAAAATGACCTGGGGACTTGCCACCGGTTTAATTGTATTGAGCATAGCAGGTACCATGATGATCCCGAGAAGCACCGGTGATGAGGGAGCCAAATCGGCCATTGAAGAGCAAATTAACAACGCAGCTTTACCATCAACCGGATTACCTCTTGGTCAGCCGGAGCAACAACAATCGCAGCAGCCTCAGCCTGAAGGTCAATCCTCTCAGGATCAGCCGGTACAACAACCTGCAGGCCAACCGGCTCAATAAGGAATCAAAGTTTAAGGATGTCATAGTACTGTCAGTTTGACTCTGTACTGTGACATCTTTTTTTATATCCCTTACAATAACTGAAAATCTGTCAGAAAATCAGTGTTGGCACAGAAATCGTAAGGCCAAAGCGTATTTGAAAAAAATTTTTTAACCCTAAATTCCCAAACAATATGAGCAAAGTAAGTATTAAGCCTTTAGCTGACCGGGTGATTGTTGAAGTAGCCCCAGCTGAAGAAAAAACTGCAAGCGGAATCATTATTCCGGACACGGCAAAAGAGAAACCACAGCAAGGAGTTGTTGTTGCTGTTGGCGGTGGCAAAAAAGATGAGCCAATGACTGTTAAAGTTGGCGACAAAGTGCTTTATGGTAAATATTCAGGCACAGAGATTACGCATAAAGGCAAAGAATACCTTATCATGCGTGAGTCTGACATTTTCGCAGTTGTCTGATTTCTTATTTCAATTAATTTTTTAAAACAAAAAACAAAATAGCTATGGCAAAAGATATCACATTTAACCTTGAAGCTCGTGACGCCCTCAAAAGAGGTGTTGACGCACTTGCAAATGCAGTAAAGGTTACACTTGGTCCAAAAGGACGTAATGTAATTATTGATAAAAAGTACGGTTCTCCTTCCATTACAAAAGACGGAGTTAGTGTTGCAAAGGAAATTGAACTTAAGGATGCAGTAGAGAACATGGGTGCTCAAATGCTGAAAGAAGTTGCTTCTAAAACTGCAGATGTTGCCGGTGACGGAACAACAACAGCAACAGTTCTGGCTCAGGCAATTATTACAGCAGGATTGAAAAACGTAGCTGCGGGGGCTAATCCGATGGACCTTAAAAGAGGAATCGACAAAGCAGTTGAAGTGGTTGTTACCAACCTCAAGAAGCAGAGCAAATCGGTTGGTGATGATAACAACAAAATTGAACAAGTTGCCACTATTTCAGCCAATAACGATTATGAAATCGGAAAACTCATTGCAAATGCAATGCAGAAAGTCAAAAAAGAGGGTGTTATAACCGTTGAAGAGGCAAAAGGCACTGAAACATCTGTTGAGATTGTTGAAGGCATGCAATTTGACCGCGGTTATGTTTCTCCTTATTTTGTTACAAATGCCGATAAGATGGAAGCGGTTCTCGAAACTCCATATATCCTCTTGTACGATAAAAAGGTTTCCAATATGAAGGAATTGCTTCCTGTGCTTGAGAAAGTTGTTCAAACAGGTAAGCCGCTTTTAATTATTGCTGAAGATGTAGACGGAGAAGCACTTGCTACTCTTGTTGTAAACAAAATACGCGGTTCACTGAAAATTGCTGCGGTAAAAGCTCCCGGATTTGGAGATCGCCGTAAAGCAATGATGGAAGACATTGCAATCCTTACCGGTGGCGTTGTTATTTCTGAAGAACAAGGATTCAAACTCGAAAATGCTGATCTGACATTTTTAGGAAAGGCTGAAAAAATCACTATCGACAAAGACAATACTACAATTGTAGGCGGTGCAGGCAAAAAGGCCGACATCACTGCGCGTGTAAATCAGATAAAAGCTCAAATTGAAAGCACAACATCTGATTATGATAAGGAAAAACTTCAGGAACGTCTGGCTAAGTTAGCCGGAGGTGTTGCGGTACTTTATGTTGGTGCCGCCACAGAAGTTGAAATGAAAGAGAAAAAAGACCGTGTTGATGATGCCTTGCATGCTACCCGTGCCGCTGTTGAGGAAGGAATTGTTGCAGGAGGCGGTGTAGCTTACATCCGTGCCATTGCTTCGCTTGACAAACTTACCGGCGAAAATGAGGACGAAACAACAGGTGTTGCAATTATCCGCCGTGCACTTGAAGAACCCTTACGTCAGATTGTAGCTAATGCAGGCGGTGAAGGTTCTATAGTTGTTCAAAAAGTACGTGAAGGCAAAGACGATTTTGGATACAATGCACGCACCGAGAATTATGAAAAGCTCTTTGCAGCAGGAGTAATTGACCCAACTAAGGTAACCCGTGTTGCTCTTGAGAATGCTGCTTCCATTGCCGGAATGTTGCTTACAACAGAGTGTGTACTTGCAGAAATTAAAGAAGAAAAGGCTCCTGCTATGCCGGGAGGAATGGGAGGAATGGATGGAATGATGTAATTCCTGTCTAATTTCTGATAAAAAAACCGCAGTTAAACACTGCGGTTTTTTTATTTCCGGTTACCAATCTGCCGGTAAAATTTAACTGGTTAAAAATACCTGGGTGTAACTATTTTTCGTTTGTTGAATGAAAAGTCGTACCCGATATTTAACTCGTGGGTTCCATTGCTGTAGCTGCTTAGCTCCGAAGTAGTATAGTCATAAGAATATCCGAATCGTAACTGAGGTGTTACCTGAAATTCTACAATTCCTGAGAACGAATCCCCGGACCTGTACCCTACTCCCAGCCAGAATACTTCTTTCATGAGCGCGCTGATGGTTGCATCGCCTACAATGGGAGCACCCGAAACGGCCTTTACCATTACCGTAGGCCGCAATTTGATGTTATCGGAAACTTTGAAAACATATCCTGAAGTAAAATAATAGTGCCAGTTTTCAAATTCCATACGGTTTGCAACATCACCCGATCCGTCACCTGCAACTATATTTTTTATCATTCGGGGAACAGAGATGCCAGCATAAAATCTGTCGGTATTAAAATAGAGTCCGAATCCGGCATTTGGCACAATTAGATTCGGTGTATTAACCAAAAACTCCTGATCGTTTTCCTCGTTGGTAATTACCTCTTCCAGGTTTTCCTTATGACTGATGAAACCGCCTTGCAGTCCCATTGCGAAGGCACTTTTTATGCCAATAGGAATCCGGTAGGCGTAAATGCCCGAAAAAGAGAGCTGATGTGTTACACCAATCGTTTCATTCATTACGGTTACCCCTACTCCCATGGTTTTATTCATAAGGGGTCCATGAATGCTTGCCGTTTGTGTTTTAGGAGCACCTTGCAATCCTACCCACTGGGTGCGATAGGCCATGGTAGCCGAAATCTGGTCACGTGACCCGGCATATGCCGGATTGATGAACATTTCGTTGAACATGTATTGTGTAAACTGAGGTTCGAATTGTGCTCGTGCACCAACACCAAGTGAGAGCATCAACAACAGAGTACCTGCTAATTTTTTCATGATATGTATTTTTAACTTTCGTTTCAGCTTTTTTTATCAATACCTTATTATCAAATAACCTGAACGTGGTTTTTCACTGTTATCACCAAGATCAAGAATATAGAAGTAGGTGCCGGCGGGCACTTTGGTACCCCAGTAGATTCCCTGCACATTGCATTCGCCGTTCCATTGATTTGCGTAACCATTAGTCTTATAAACCAGGTTACCCCATCTGTTATACACCCAGAATTTATTATTAGGGTAATTAAGAATACCATCAATAACGTATCCGTCATTAACACCGTCATTGTTTGGTGAAAATCCATTTGGAACAAATAAAGTGTCGCAATCAATTATAACTTCAACACTCAATGTAATTGAACATCCATAATCATTTGTAACAACTACAGAATAGACTGTTGATTGAGTTGGACTTGCTACCGGGTTGGGAATATTTGAAAAATTGAGCCCTGCTTCGGGAGTCCATTGATACGAAGTACCACCTGTTGCATTCAGTTGTGCGGTTTCAGGAGGACATATCATCAAATTATTATTGATGCTTGCGTTAGTCACAGAATTCACCGTTACCGATACCGAATCAGAGTAGAATGTACCACAAGCCGATGATACTACCACGTAGTAATATCCCTGAGCCTGGGTCTGGAAGGTATTATTTACAGCGCCATTCAGGGCTACACCCGCATAATACCATTGATACGCAGAACCGGCAATAGAATCGACGCTAAGAGTTGTTGATTGTCCAACACAAATTGTTGTAGGACCAGGATTTACCGTAACGGGTGATTCATTTCCGACAATTAAACCTACTGATGCGGTGCATCCGTTTGCATCAGTAACAATAACTGTATAACTTCCCGGGGCGGCATTAGCAATTGAAGGGCCTGAAGCGCCATTGCTCCACTGGTATGAATAGGGAGGAGTTCCTCCTATCGCTCCGGCAGTTGCTGTTCCGCCAATTCCGTACAAACAGTTGGCTACAGTAGTTGAGCCGGATATACTCACCGGAGCAGCAGGTTCTGTAACAATTGCTGAAGTTGAAAATTCACATCCTTTGATGTCAGTAACAGTGACAGTATAGGTGCCTGCAGACAAACCGGAAATTGCACTTGTTGTTGCGCCGGTACTCCATAAAAAGGTATAAGGTGAAGTACCACCGGCAGCAGCAGCCGAAACCATTCCGTTATCACCGCCATGGCATGACACATTGTGACCGACTGTCAGGACTGCATTGACCGGAGCTAAAGGCTGAGAGACATTTTGAGAAATAATCGCGTTACAGCCATTGGCATCTGTAACCGTTACAGTATACATTCCGGCAGGCAGATTAATTGCTCCTGCAGTTGTTGTACCACTGCTCCATAAGTAAACATACGGTGGGGTTCCTCCCGAAGCGGCAACATTCAATGCCCCGTCACTACCACCATAACATGATACGTCCTGATCAACTGATACTACAGGTATAAGCGGGCTTTGTGGCTGATTTACGATCGCGTTTAACCCAACAGTACATCCGTTTACATCGGTAATAACAACAGTATAAGTTCCTGCTGTCAAAGAACCAATATCTTCTGTAGTAGCACCTGTGCTCCATTGATAGGAATATGGTGCAGTGCCTCCTGCTGCAGTAACATCTATAGTACCGTTGGTACCGTTGTAGCATAGCACATGTTGAATAAGAAGCGATGCATTCAGCTGTTGCGCAGGCTGACCTATACCAGCTGAAACAATGGTTGAACAACCATGCGCATCGGTAATAGTAACGGAATAGGTACCGACGGCCAGATTTGAGACATCTTCAGTTGTATCACCAGTACTCCATATGTAGGTATAAGGAGCTGTACCACCTGTAACCGAGAGGTCAATGGCACCATTGGAGCCCCCGTTACAGAATACATTTGATACTACGGTTGGTGTACCTGTCAACGGGAGAACTGGCTCAAAAACCTCTTCGGCTGCAACAACCATACATCCATTGATGTCAGTTACAGTCACAGTATACACTCCGGCCATCAATTGGCTCAAATCCTCGTCAGTTGATCCATTACTCCACTGGTAAGTATAGGGACCTGTACCTCCTGAAACCGTCAGATCGATTATACCATCTTCACCTGCAAAACACTGTACTTGCTGAGTCACCACCGGTGTTGCACTAATTGGCGCAGCCGGCTGACTGATAACTGCATTTAAGTTAAAATCACATCCATTTGCATCGGTTATGGTTAACTGATAATTACCTGAAGATAACCCGGACAGATCTTCACTTGCAGATCCATTGCTCCACATATAAGTGTAAGGTGCTGTTCCGCCTGCTACAGTTACATCAAGAGCGCCGTTATTACCTCCGTAACAGGAAACAGGTGTGTTTGAATTTACAGTTGCCGACAAGGCACTGACAGGTTCAGAAACCAGGATTACTGTACTGTCTGAACATCCGTTTTGATCAACAACCACCACGCCGTAAGAACCGGCGGTAAGACCTGTATTTGATACACCGGTAAAACCGTTCGTCCAGGAATAAGTATATGGAGTTGTGCCACCGGAAACACTTACTGCTATAGCTCCTGTGTTACCCGCATTACATAATACCGGATCAACAGAAGTTACTGAAATAGTAATTGGTGCGGCAGGCTGACTTACAAGTCCGCTTTGACTGACATTACAACCGTTAGCATCTGTAATGGTAACTGTATAGGTTCCTGTATTAAGTCCGGAAATATTCTGACTTGTAGCACCTGTATTCCAAACATAACTGTATGGCAATGTTCCGCCATTAACACTAAGTTGCAAGGAACCATTCGCACCGCCAAAACATGATACGGCCTGAGGCGAAGTAATACCCGCCGACAATGCACCTGCAGGCTGAGTAATCTGTTCAGAAGCTATAAAAGTACATCCATTGGCGTCAGTTACCGTTACCTGATAACTTCCGGCTGAAATACTATTTATATCTTCAGAAGTTGATCCGGTACTCCACAAATAGCTGTAAGGGGAAGTTCCACCGGTAACTGAAAGATCGATAGAACCGTTATTTCCTGAATAACAGGATATGTTTGAAGTGACAACAGTAGTTGCACTAATAGGAGCATTAGGTTGTCCTACAGATGCACTAACCATTGCTGAACATCCCTGAACATCGGTTACAGTTACGGCATATGTGCCGGAAATAAGTCCGGTAAGATTTTGTGAACCGGTACCGGTATTCCATAAATAAGTATACGCCGGCGTTCCGCCTGATACGTTAACACTAATTGATCCGTTAGCACCGCCAAAACAAGAAACAGGCTGTACAGCAGTGATAGTTGCTGTGACTGCGGCGGCGGGCTGCTGAACGGTTAACTGAGCAGCGGCAATACATCCGTTTGCATCTGTTATAGTCACATTGTATTGTGCAGCAGGTAGTCCTGAAACACCCGAAGTTGTTGCTCCGTTACTCCAATTATAACTGTAAGGTTGTGTACCACCTGCTGCCACTACCAGCACAGATCCGTTAGTTCCATTAAAACAGCTTACCTGCTGTTGCGCGGTGGCGACAGCCGATAGTACTGCAGAAGGCTGGGTAACCTGAACAGAGGCCAACGCAGAACAACCGTTTGAATCCGTTACTGTTACCGAATAATTGGCAGCTGTTAATCCGGAAACGCTTTGTGTATTATCGCCGGTATTCCATTGATAGGAATACGGAACGGTACCACCTGTTGCATTTACGGAAACGGTTCCATTATTACCCCCGTAACAATTTACAAATTGCGATTGAAGTGCTGAAGCGGCAAGAGCGGCTGCAGGTTGAGTAACTGTCTGATTCAGACTGAAAGTACAACCGTTATAATCGGTTACAATAACCGAATAATTGCCTGCACTCAGGTTGTTTATATTTTGAGTAGTTGCACCGGTATTCCAATTGTAACTGTATGGAACTGTTCCTCCGGAAATCTGGACCGAAACAGATCCGGTACTTCCGCCATAACATAAAGCCGGACTCACCTGTGAAATAGTTCCTGAAAGGGAGGCAGCAGGCTGAGTAATTTGAACTGAAGCTAATGAAGAACAACCATTCGAATCAGTTACGGTAACGGTGTAAGTTCCCGCAGAAAGCGATCCTGCCGCATTTCCGGCAGCACCATTACTCCACGAGTAAGTATATGGAAGTGTTCCCCCGGCGGCTACAACAGTTGCGCTTCCGTTTGATCCCCCAAAACAGAATACTTGCTGGCTGGCTGAAGCAACAGCTGAAAGTGCAGCTGCAGGCTGAGAAATATTTACTGAGACAGAAGCAGCACAACCATTTACATCTGTAACGGTAACCGAATAGGTGCCCGCTGACAACCCTGAGACATCTTCGGTGATGGCACCGTTACTCCATTCAAAAACATAAGGAGCTGTACCACCGGCCGCAGACAGATTTACGGCACCATTGTTTCCACCAAAACAGCTGACAGGAGTTACAGCGACAGCTGAAGCTGAAAGCGGTTGTGCCGGTTCAGACACAGACTGTGTTATACTTACAGTGCATCCATTGGCATCGGTAATTGTGGCAGTATAAGTACCTGAAGTAATATTTGTAATGTCTTCTGTTGTTACACCGTTGCTCCACAAATATGTATAAGGGAGTGTACCACCGATAACATATAAATCAATAAACCCTGAGTTGCCAGAATTACATAAAACAGGTTGAACAGCATTAACAACAGCATTAAGAGCCATAGCAGGCTGGGTAACATTTGCTGTTTGGCTGGTGTTACAACCATTGACATCTGTTACAGTTACTGTATAAATACCGGCAGACAGACTATTTATATTCACACCTGTTGCACCATTGCTCCACATATAATTATAGGGAGCAGTACCACCGTTTACTGACGCATTAACCATTCCGTTGCTGCCGCCATTACACGATACATTCTGCGTAACACTCACTGCCAGAGAGAGTGCCCCGGCAGGTTGAGTGATTGTGGCATAGGCAATATCAGTACATCCATTGGCATCGGTTATAGTTACAGAATAGGATCCTGCTGCCTGTCCTGAAATATCCTCTGAGACCGCACCTGTATTCCAGGAAAATAAATATGGGGCTGTGCCTCCCGATACGGTAAGGTCAACAGCACCGTTATTTCCCGAAAAACAGCTAATATTTGACGTAACCGTAGTAGAAGATGCCAATGCAGCTGCAGGCTGGCTTACTGACTGAGTAAACGCAGCAGTGCATCCGTTTGCATCGGTTACGACAACAGAATATACACCTACGGACAATGAATAGATGTCCTGTGAAGTTGCTCCATTACTCCATAGGTAGGTATAGGGTTGTGTTCCCCCGGAAACCGATACATCTATAGAACCCGAATTGCCCGCATAACAAAGCACCGGCTGAACCGATGCGGCCGAAATTGAAACAACTGCAAGTGGTTCAGTTACATTAGTGGCAAGACTGAAAGTGCAACCATTGTTGTCGGTAATGGTTACCGCATAATTTCCTGCTTGAAGATTAACAAGATTCTGAGCAGTTGAACCTGAAATCCAATTGTAACTATACGGAGCTGTTCCGCCATTAACATTTATTGAAATTGAACCGTTGGAGCCTCCGGTACACGATACTGCCTGCTGTACTGATACAGCAGCAGATAGTGCAGCAGAAGGCTGATGAATTAAGGCTGAATTAGTAGTGACACAGCCATTGCCGTCGGTTACAGTTACCGAGTAAGTACCCGAAACAACACCATTGAGATTCTGACTGGTTGCTCCATTGCTCCAATTAAATAAATAAGGTGAAGTTCCGCCGTTAACATTCAAGGTAACAAAACCGTTGCCGGCACCAAAACAAGAAACATCACCTGAAGCAGCGATTGAGCTGTTGAGCGGAGCTGATGGCTGACTTATTGCCGATATAGCAATTGAAGTACATCCATTGTTATCCGTTACGGTTACCGAATAATTACCGGCCGCTAAACCCGAAACACTTTGTGATGATGCTCCTGTATTCCATGAGTAAACATAAGGAGTTGTTCCGCCACTCGCATTTACCTGCAAACTGCCTGTTTGGGCACCAAAGCACAACACATCCTGATCGACAGCAATAACTGCCGAAAGTGCTGCCGCAGGTTGATTTACGGATGCCCCAGCGGAAGCAGTACATCCTTTGGCATCAGTAACTGTGACCGAGTAACTACCCGATTGCAAATTAGAAATATTTTGTGATCCGGTACCATTACTCCACAAGTATGTATAAGGAGCTGTACCACCTGAGGGAGTTAATAGTATAGATCCGTTAGCACCGCCAAAACAAGAAACCTGTTGTGATACAGTTGCTGAAGCACTCAGACTTGCTGCAGGTTGAGTGATGTTTACTATAGCTGATGACGAACAGCCATTTACATCAGTCACAAGTATTGTATAATTACCGGCAATTAATCCGCTAATGTTTTGTGTAGTTGATCCATTACTCCAATTATAACTATAGGGCTGTGTTCCTCCGCCTACAATCGTGTTAATTGAGGCATCTGATCCATTTCTGCAGGAAACCATTGTTGTTCCGGAAGCTGTAACACTTAATGCGGCAGCAGGCTGATTTACTGTTACAGCAGCTAAAGCTGAACAACCATTTGCATCACTTACCGTTACGTTATAAGTGCCGGCAGATAAACCGGACAAATCCTGTGAAATGTTTCCTGTATTCCAATTATATGCATAAGGGGCCGTGCCGCCGGAAACCGAAAGATGAATGGTTCCGTTAGAACCGCCGAAACAACTTACCTGCTGCGTTACAGAAGCAGCGGTGCTTAAAGCGGCAGACGGTTGTGTAATGGTACCATTTTTTATCACCTGACATCCTTTGTTGTCGGTTACAGTTACAGAGTAATTTCCTGAACCAACACCTGCCAAATTTTGTGTAGTGGCACCATTACTCCATGCGTAATTGTATGGAGCTGTTCCACCATTTACTGCAAGTGTAACTGCCCCGTTACTTCCGCCAAAACAAGAAACATTCTGGGTAATTGCTAATGAAGCCGACAAAGCGGCAACCGGTTGCGAAATAGTTACGGATTGCTGAGTCAAACATCCCTTAGCATCTGTTACTGTAACGGTATATAATCCGGCAGAAAGTCCGTTTCTGTCTTCAGAAGTCGCCCCATCGTTCCACAAATAAGTATAAGGAGATGTTCCTCCGCTTACACCAATATTTACCGAACCATTATTGCCTCCAAAACAAGAGACATTAACAGAAGCATTAATTGCAACACTCAATGCAGCTGACGGCTGTGAAATAACACCAGCTGTACCGGCGGTACATCCGTTTAAATCGATAACAGAAACAGAGTAGTTACCCATGGCAACTCCATTGATGTTTTGAGAGGTTGCTCCGTTACTCCATAAAAACGAATAGGGAGCTGTGCCACCGGAAACCGAAAGTAAAATTGCTCCGGAATTATCTCCAAAACAGGATATGTCAGTTATGGATGAAACTGAAGCTGCCAATGCGGCTGAAGGTTGTGAAACAGTAGCTGATTGAGTTGCATTACATCCATTAGAATCGTAAATGGTAACAGTATATACTCCTGATGAAAGTCCGGATAAATCCTGGGAAACAGAACCATTGCTCCACGAGTAAGTATATGGTTGAGTGCCACCGGATACTGTAAGGTCAACAGAACCATTATTGCCTCCGAAACAGGATACCTGCTGTGAAATTGAAATGTTAGTCGACAATGCACCTGCCGGCTGAGAGATTGTGGCGTTTGATACAGCGGTACATCCGTTAGCATCTGTAACCGTAACCTGATATCCTCCGGCAGGAAGGTTAGCGACATCCTGGGTGGTAGCTCCGGTACTCCATAAATAAGAGTAAGGTGCAGTGCCACCGCTAAGTGAAAGGTCTATTGCACCATTGTTTCCTGAGAAACATGAGATATTGCTTGTAATGGTTGTTGAAAGTGAAAGGGCAGCTGACGGCTGACTGATTACTGCTGAAGTGTTGGCAACACAACCTTTATTATCAGTAACTGAAACCGAATATGTACCGGGCGCTAAACCCGAAACAGAAGATGTGGTTTGACTATTATTCCAGTTATAGACATAAGGAGCAGTACCACCGGAAACAGAGGTGTTTATGAAACCATTTCCATTTCCAAAACAGGTAACATTACCCGATGCGGATACACTTACACTAAGTGCTGCAGCCGGTTGTGAAACAGTGCAATTCGAAATCACTGAGCAGCCTCTGGCATCCGTTACGGTGACACTGTAATTACCGGAAGAGAGACCTGTAACCGATTGACTTGTTGAACCTGAGCTCCAGAGAATCGAGTAGGGTAATGTTCCGCCTGATATTGAAACCGATGCTGATCCGTTTGCTCCTCCAAAACAAGATACGTTGGATACTACAGATGCTGCAGCAGCAAGTGCCGCTCCGGGTTGTGTGACAGCAATGCTGCCTGAGCGCGTGCAGCCATTAGCATCAATTACTGTTACAGTATAATTTCCGGCAGCCAAACCGTTCAAATTTTGAGATGTGGCTCCTGTACTCCAGTTATACGAATAGGCAGGTGTACCACCGCTTACCGTTAGAGCTACCATGCCATCGCTATTGCCAAAACAGGAAACCGATTGCGTTTGCGAAAGGGATGCGCTTAATGAAGCTTGCGGCTGAGTAACTGTTCCCTGGGCAGAGAACAAACACCCTTTTGCATCAGTAATTGTAACCGTATAATTGCCCGCATTAAGTGATGATGGATTTTGTACGGTTGATCCTGTATTCCAGAAATAACTATATGGTGCTGTACCGCCGGAAGCCTGAACAAACAAAGCACCGTTGTTTCCGGCAAAACAAGAAACTGCCTGTGATTGAGTCACCGTTCCGTTTAATGAGGAAGACGGTTGTTGTATACTTACCGACAATTGTCCGGTACATCCTGCAGCGTCGGTTACGGTAACAGAGTAGTTACCAGAAATCAGGTTATTGACGTTCTGTGATATTGCCCCATTATTCCACTGGAACGAATATGGGCCGGTGCCTCCGGAAACCTGCAATGATATTGATCCGTTATTACCACCGAAACATGATACCTGAATACTTGAACTTACAGCTACACTCAATTCGGCTGCGGGTTGATTAATTTGAGAACTTTTGACCGCAGTACATCCCTGCGAATCAGTGATTGTTACACTGTAGTTGCCGGCGGTTAATACCGAAACATCCTGAGTGGTTTGGCCATTGTTCCATAAATATGAATAGGGAGGAGTGCCTCCTGAAACTGAAAGATCAATTGCACCGGTAGCAGATCCATAACAGGAAACATGTTGTATTGAACTGTATGATGCTGATAATGCCCCTGTAGGTTGAGTAATTGTATGATTAAAATTCGATGTGCATCCGTTTGCATCCGTAACCGTAACAGCATATGAACCGGCAGAAATTGAATTTAAATCCTGACTGGCAGCACCGGTATTCCAATTATAAGTATAAGGAGCGGTACCACCTGTAACGGTGATATTAATGCTTCCGTTTGCCCCACCATAACATGAAATATTCTGAGAACTTGTAAGTGCAATTGAGATTGGAGATTGCGGCTGGCTTACCGTCGTTGAAGCAGTAATGGAACATCCTTTATTATCTGTAACACTGACAGTATAAGTACCGGCAGTAATTCCTGAAATATTTTGAGAGATTGCTCCATTGTTCCAGTTATAGACAAAGGGAGCCGTACCACCTGAAAGACTCATTGAAATACTGCCATTGGCCGCACCAAAACATGAAGCATCGGACTTAGATAATGTTACTGACATAGGTGTGTTCGCCTGAACTGTAGCGGATGTGGCAGCAGTACATCCCTGATACCCGGTAACCGTAACTGAATAAGAACCGGAATTCAATCCGCTAATATCCTCAGTGGTAGCACCGTTAGACCATACATACGTATACGGAGACGATCCTCCGGTTACTGTAAGATTTACAGACCCTGCACTGGCACTACAAGAAAATGAAGATGTTGTTGTACTCAGATTTATTTTTGATACCTGAACTACTTTTGTACATGTGCCTGTATATCCCGGACCCGACATTATTAATTGGATAGTGTAGGTGCCGGCCTGGTTACCGGAATTAATATTTACAGAGGATCCTGTATTTGAACCGGAAATGGAGGCGCCGCTGGTATTACTTGTTATGGACCAGGTGTAGGTGTAACCGATAAATGCAGACTTTGAATAGGTAACAGTTGTGCCTGCACAATTCAAGTCGCTGCCGATAATATCACATGGCGGTACAGGTATTACTGCTGACGCTGACAAAGAGCGGTCTTGTCCACCGGATGAACCATCAACAGATGATAATCTTGTATGATAAGGTGAACCACTGATTCCTGAAGCTGAATTTCCGGGGCACCAGACATCTCCATCAGCAATATGACCGCCCCAGGCAAATACAACAGTAGCATTTGAGGTTGTGAAAACTATTCTCATTCGTACTGTTGAAGAATTCGCATTGAGATCTCCGTAATTTCCAGAACCGTTAAGCACATATTTAACAGAGTCAATTGATAATCCATTGAACATTGTCATTGCTCTTTCAGCTGCCGGTAGTGAATTAAATTCTGTAACAGGCTGAGATAATCCGGTGCAGGCAACAACTTTATTTACAATTGGTGCCGGAATCGGAAAAGTAACAGGGATATTGCTGACACCCGATAATCCAACCAGGGGATCAATGATTTCAGCCGGATGGTTAAACTGAGCGTGTGGCTCGAGCCTGTTATAATGTGTAATAAAATCCAAAGCATTGATACCACTTTGCCGGTTGTCAAATTCCAGTTCAAAATAGTGCTGTCCGGGAGCAAGATCGGTTAATACCACTCTATAAGGAATTGACATGCTTTCCAGGTAGTGAGAGTTAGCAGATCCGGCATTCCCGTTTACAAACTGTACGGGTGAATTTGGGCCGGAGGCACTTCCATTTCGGGCCTGATCCAGGTTACCCGAAGGGTTAAGCACTAAGGGAGAGAATGGATCCGGTAATTCCGGCTTCCCGATCACCGAAAGAGATCCCGGAATTGCTCCTGCAAACACATTGCTGTCTGACAATGCAAAAGCTCCCGAGAGATAAATAAACAGGATGAACCTGATTGACCCTGCCGATTTGATGCAGTTATACATCTTTGTTAACATGGCTTGTTTTGTTTTAATATTTGGTTTCTTTTTGTGGTAAGGTTTGCATCCAAGGATTAGTGCTGTTATTTTGAAGCAGCATCATTTCACGTTTGGATATAATTTGCCTTACTACAATAAGTCACTCAAAGCAAGCCCGGGAAGGTTCTATTTTGTGAAAAGGAGCCTATAAAGGGTAAACAGACTGAGAAAATTGGTTAATAAATCCAATTATCAACGACATACTGAATATTAATTCAGATTTACGAGGAAAAAGAAGCAATATTCAGGCAGACCATTAACTGATAAGGTTTCGGGACAAAAAAGTGCTGATTTGAAATAAGCTTGTATCTAACTGATATTTAAATACTTATAAATATAAAAAGGGAAATTTGTACTCCACAAAAAATCCCTTTTAAGGTACCCTGAACAGGGATACCTCAAAAGGGATTCAATGTTTAATAAGCTGCTTAGAAGTAACGGGGTGTGATTACTTTCTTTTTATTGAATGAAAAATCGTACCCTATATTTATCTCATGGGTACCATTGCTGTAATTATTCAGTTCGGTGGTAGTATAATCATAGGAATAACCAAAGCGCAACTGTGGCGTAATTTGAAATTCAAGAATACCGGCAAAAGAATCTTCAGTTCTGTAGGAGAATCCTAACCAGAATATTTCCTTCATTAATGCGCTAAGCGTAAAATCCCCTACTATAGGTGCTCCCGATACCGCTTTAACCATAACAGTTGGACGTAGCTTTACATGATCCGATACAGGGAAGACATAACCGGAAGCAAAGTAATAGTGCCAGTTTTCAAAGCTCATGTGGTTGGTTACATTGCTTGTCCCGTCACCGGCTACCTTATTTTCGAGCATACGGGGAACCGATAACCCGGCGTAAAATCTATCTGTATTAAAATAGAGTCCAAAACCAGCGTTTGGAAGAATAACATGCGGTGTATTTAACAGAAACTCCGGGTCATTTTCTTCATTGGTGATCACGTCTTCAAGATTTTCCTGATGGTTAATAATTCCACCCTGAATACCCATTGCCAAAGCACTTTTAGTGCCCATAGGAATCCGATAGGCATAGTTACCATAAACAGAAAACTGGTGTGTAACACCAATCGTTTCATTGGTCATGGTTAAACCCAAACCCATCGTTTTATTCATGAGAGGTCCATGAATGCTGGCCGTTTCCGTTTTGGGAGCACCCTGCAGTCCTACCCATTGATTCCGGTATACCAATGTCGACGAGATCTGATCTCTTGACCCTGCATAAGCCGGGTTTATATACATCTCGTTAAACATGTATTGTGTAAATTGCGGTTCAAACTGCGCGTGTGACTGCTGTGCCATTCCGCAAAACAAGGCCAATACTGTAACTGCTTTTCTAATGTTATTCATAATTTGCTATCTTTTCAAAATAATACCCGTCAATTTTTTTAGTGCCTAATAATTAAATAGCCTGCACGTGGCTTTTCTGATGGTACTCCCAATTCAAGAATATAGAAGTAGGTTCCGGATGGCACTTTGGTACCAAAGTAGATTCCCTGAACATTGCACGTTCCATCCCACTGGTTGGCATAACCTTTTGTTTTATATATCAGGTTACCCCAGCGGTTGTATATCCAGATTTTATTATTCGGATAATCAAGAATTCCATCAATTACATATCCGTCATTGATCCCGTCTTCATTTGGTGAAAATCCATTCGGTATAAACAAGCTGTCACAATCAACGGTAACGTTTACCGATAGCTGTGCTGTACACCCATAAGCATCGGAAATAACAACAGAATAAAGTGTTGACGCAGTGGGGCTGACACTTGGATTGGCCACATTTGTAAAGTTTATGTTGGTAGCCGGACTCCACTGGTAGGATGTACCGCCGGTAGCAATCAGCTGAACACTTTCAGGAGGACAAATGACCTGGTTACTGCTGATAGTAACTCCATTCATGGAATGAACGGTTACTGTTACTGAATCAGAGGTAAATATCCCGCAAGGTGTAGTTACAGTTACATAATAATAACCCTGAGCCGGTGTTTGAAATGAATTTGTAACTGCTCCCAGCAATGGAGCTCCTCCATAATACCATTGATAGGTGGCGCCGGGAATTGAATCTACTTCAAGAAGTGCTGTTTGTCCGGAACAAATTTCAACTGGTCCCGGATAAATTGAAATAGTTGACTGATTACCGACATTCAGATTAAGTATGTCAGAACAGCCGTTAGCATCTGTAACTGTTACAGTGTATGCGCCAGGTGCGGCATTACCAATGTTATTAGTTGAAGCGCCGGTATTCCAGTTATAGGAATACGGAGCCGTTCCGCCGGTTGCTGAAACTGTTGCCGAACCTCCAATGCCATATAAACAATCGGCCAGTGTGGTGGATCCGGTGAGGCTTAAAGCTGCTGCCGGTTGGGTAACTTCAATTGAGTCCGTGAAAACACAACCCAAAGTATCGGTAACGGTTACTGTATAAATACCCGAAGTCAGATTAGAAATGGAGTTTCCTGAAGCACCGGTATTCCATAAATAGGTGTAGGGTGAGGTACCTCCTATTGCATTTGCAAGAATGGAACCATCGTTTCCGCTAAAGCAGGATACATTTTGAGTAACTACAAGCGGTGCATTAAGTGGTGCATTTGGCTGTGTAACCGTTTGTGCAATAATTGCATTGCATCCGTTTGCATCGGTTACCGTAAGGGTATACATTCCTGCAGGTAAATTGCTGATGGCAGACGTTGTTGATCCGGTATTCCATAAATAGGTGTAGGGTAATGTACCTCCGGTAACGGTCAAACTTAAAGACCCGTTACTGCCGGCATAACATGAAACATTTTGATCAACAGCCACTGCAGGAATAAGAGGAGCCGTAGGTTGGTCAACAGTTCCAGTAAGAGTTGTATCGCAGCCATTGGCATCAATAATAGTTACAGTATATGTACCGCTGCCCAAAGCGCCAAGATCTTCTGTGTTCGATCCATTGCTCCAGTTAAATGTATATGGAGCCGTACCACCTGTTACATTCAGGTCGATAAATCCGTTGGTACCCGAGAAACAGAGTACATTTTGAATGTTCATAGAAGCTGAAAGTTGCTGGCTGGGTTGCCCTATTCCACCCGAAGTGGTAAATGTGCATCCATTGGCATCAGTAACTGTTACAGAATAAATTCCGCTTGAAAGGCCACTGATATCTTCAGTTGTTTCGCCGGTACTCCATAAATATACATAGGGAGCAGTGCCGCCATTCATAACCAAATCAATTGATCCGTTTGATCCACCGTTACAAAATACATTTGAAAGTATATTTGCTGTACCTGTTAATGGTTGAGACGGCTCAAGTATATCTATCTGGCCTTCGGCAGAACATCCATTCAAATCCGTCACTGTTACAGTATAAGTTCCGGCCATTAATTGATTCATATCCTCAGTTGTTTGAGTATTGCTCCACAAATAAGTGTATGGAACCGTTCCTCCGGTAACTGTAAGATCAATGGCACCATCTTCTCCCGCGAAACAATTAACCTGCTGCGTTACGGTCAGTGCAGTTGTAAGTGCAGCCATGGGTTCGGTAATGTTGACAGTAATAGAATCTGAACATCC
>DASUFP010000099.1:0-32335 GCA_036274495.1 Bacteroidia bacterium | reverse complement strand
CGGTCGTTTTCCTTAACTGCCCGCGAGACCAGTGAGCGGTGCCCGGGATGCAATGCCCCCATGGTGGGCACAAAACCCAAAGTCAGCGAGTCGCTTTTCAGAGAAGTTAACGCCTGTCGGAGGTCTGAGAGGGAATTAAGGAGTATCATCTTGAAAAAGGTCTCCCAATGATAGACAATTCAATCGAAGACAAAACATGCAATTTTATCCTGCACATCTGAAAATGGGGAAGAAGGCTAAACGGTTTTATATAAATGTATAAAAATCAATAATATATCAAATTGCCGGCAACCGGTCATTGGATCGGCACAAGCCGGCACAAAACCGGTTAAAGTACGATGGCAATATCTCTAAAAATAAATCGTTGAAATCATAGCAAAGGGCTAAAATTCAATACAATATATAGGCAACAGGGAAGGGTAAAAAATGCCGTTTACCTCTTGTTTTATTGGAAAACCGGTATAAATTACGTATCTTTGCATATCTTTTTCACTCACCATCTCCTTTATACTATCCCGATTATCTATGAAAAAAGCCAAAATTCTCTTTATCTCACATGAAATCTTCCCATATCTTGAACTCACCGATCTTGGCAAAACCTGCAGACAACTGCCTCAGGGGATCCAGGAGCACGGCAAAGAAATAAGGACTTTCATGCCAAAGTTTGGCTGTATCAATGAGAGAAGAAATCAGTTGCATGAGGTAATTCGTCTTTCGGGCATGAACCTGATCATCGACGACAGCGACCACCCGTTGATTATTAAAGTGGCCTCTATTCAGGCAGCCCGCATGCAGGTTTATTTCATTGATAACGAAGAGTACTTTCAGCGCAAAGCCATTTTCAGGGATTCAAAAAAGAAATTTTTTAAAGACAACGACGACCGCGCTTTGTTCTTTTCGCGTGGCGTTTTGGAAACAGTGAAAAAACTGGGATGGAGTCCCGATATTATTCATTGCCACGGCTGGATGACCAGTCTGGTTCCCCTGTTGATTAAGACCAGCTACAAGGAAGATCCTATGTTTAAGGATTCGAAAGTTGTATACTCTGTTTGTGACGATAAATTTGAAGAGTCGTTTTCAGAAGATTTCTCCCGTAAGGTTATGATGGAAGGAATGAGTGCAGCTGATTTAAAAGACCTCAAGACTCCTACCTGGGAGGGCATCACAATGAATGCTATTTCTAAATCGGATGCTGTTATTCAAACTACTCCGACACCACTGGATGCCAATATAAAGGCGGCCATTAAAAAAGGTAATAAGGTTTTCATGGAATTTCAGTCGGCCGATGAATATGTTGACGCCTGCAATAATTTCTATGACGAATTACTGGTCGAGGACGGCGTCCTGATGGATTGATCATTTGGATTTCTGCTGACCAACCACAATCTCTTGCAAAACATTATTGACAAGCTGATGCGCGGATCTAACGTTGTATTATCAGCTCTTTTGCTGCTGTTGGCTGCGGGATTATATTCCTGTTCCGATCCGAGTACCATCGGAGTCGATCTGGTTCCCGAAGCAACTTTGGGAAACACGCTTTTTACGGATACCATCACTATTGAAACAAATGTTGTAAGAGAAGATTCGCTCAAAACGGATGAGGCAGTAGCAGTGTTTAATCTGGCAGGCAGCTACACCGATCCTGTTTTTGGTTTGTCCAGAGCCGGTTTCTATGCACAGGTCCGGTTGCCCAACAACAATGCGAATTTCAGTTTTGGCACTTCACCGGTTTTAGACTCGGTTGTGCTTTCACTTGCTTACGCTGATTATTATGGGGATACCATAACACAACAGCAATTTGAAGTTTACAGACTCGATGAAAGTATGTATAAAGATTCGTCGTACTATTCTGTAGACGAAATTCTGCACAGCACCCAATTATTTAGCGGAACGGTTTCAATTCATCCCCGCGATAGTGTTGATCTTGGTGGTGCGCTTAAGGCTCCGCATTTGCGTCTTAAGCTTGATCCGGCAATTGGAGATGAATTTCTTGATCCTGCCAATGCCGACAAGTTTCTTAGCACAGATGCCTTTATTGCGTTTTTCAAAGGGATATATGTTAAAGCTTTGGATGTTACTGCTTCCGGAACAGGTTGCATCGCATCGTTTAACTTGTTATCGAGCATGTCGAAGCTTACCGTTTTTTATAGTAACAGTGCAGCGGACTCGCTGTCGGCAAACTTCGAAATTAACGCCGATTGCCCCCGTTTCAATCATTACGAACACGACTATTCAACTGCAGAATTCGGATCAGTATTTCCGGTATCCGGCAGTTCAAGGCTTTACGTACAATCCATGGCGGGAGTTAAAACGCATATCAGGTTTCCTTATCTGGCAGCGTTAGGCGCGGATGGGGATATTGCAATTAACAAAGCCGAACTGGTTGTTCCGGCAATTGAAAACTCCTATTATAAAAGCCATACCAATCTGCTGGTATTCGGTGTTGATTCTGCGGGAAAGGATGCAATTATTCCCGATCTGCTTGAATCGTCATCTTATTATGGGGGAAATTACGATCCTGTTTATCAGGAGTACAAATTTAATCTGGCTCGTTATACACAACGCCTTGTCTCGGGTAATCTGCCCGGCGATGGTATTGATTACGGATTAAGCATTATTGCTTCAGGTGGTCCGGTTAATGCATTTCGGACTATTATTCCCGGGCCCTATTCAGTTGATACAAAACTCAAGTTTCGGATCACATATTCTAAACTAAAATAATCGCATGTGTGGAATAGTAGCATACATCGGAAGTCGCCAGGCATTTCCTGTCATTATGAAAGGATTGCAACGTCTCGAATATCGCGGCTATGACAGTGCAGGTGTTGCGCTTCTCGATGGCGAACTGAAAGTGTACAAAAAAGCCGGTAAAGTTTCTGAGCTTGCCGAGTATACCAAAGACAAGAACACCAATGGTACAGTGGGTATGGGCCATACACGTTGGGCTACCCATGGCGAACCTAACGATAAGAATGCACATCCGCATTTTTCAGAATCACGCAATTTCGCAATTATTCATAATGGCATCATTGAAAATTATTCCAGCATCAAAACGGAATTAACCAAACGCGGACATACGTTTCAAAGCGATACCGATACGGAAGTTCTCATTCACCTCATTGAAGATGTGCATGAGAATTTACATGTGGATGTTGATGAGGCGGTGCGTCTCGCACTCAGTGAAGTTGTGGGGGCATATGCAATTGTGGTTTTATCTAAAAAAGAACCAAACAAACTTGTTGCTGCAAGAAAAGGCAGCCCCATTGTATTAGGAATAGGTAAAGACGAATTTTTTGTTGCCTCCGATGCTACTCCTATTGTAGAGTACACCAAAAATGTTGCTTATTTAAATGACGGTGAACTGGCTGTGATCAGTGATGGAAAGCTTACCGTAAAAACAATCGAAAATCAAATCAAGGTGCCCTACGTCCAGGAACTCGAAATGCAACTCGAGATGCTTGAAAAAGGAGGGTATGAGCACTTTATGCTTAAGGAGATCTATGAACAGCCGCGTTCGATTTGGGACAGCATGCGAGGACGTATTGACGCGAAGGGACGCGCACTCAGGCTGGGTGGACTTGGCGATTATGAGAACAAATTTATAAACGCGAAGCGGGTAATTATTGTTGGATGCGGAACCAGCTGGCATGCCGGATTGGTTGGAGAATACCTTATTGAAGATTTGGCTCGAATTCCGGTAGAAGTAGAATATGCTTCAGAGTTCAGATACCGTAATCCGATAATCAGCGAAGAAGATGTTGTTATCGCTATTTCGCAATCAGGTGAAACAGCTGATACGCTCGCAGCTATTGAACTGGCAAAATCAAAAGGGGCTACCATTTTTGGTATCTGTAATGTTGTAGGTTCAAGTATTCCCCGTTCAACACACGCAGGATCCTACACACATGCCGGCCCCGAAATAGGAGTCGCCTCTACCAAGGCCTTTACCGCTCAGGTTACTGTGCTTACATTGCTTGCATTGCAAATTTCCCGGCTTAGAGGAACTATTACCGAATCGAGATTTCATACACTTTTAAATGAACTTGAAAGCATTCCTGCAAAAGTAGAACAGGCCTTGGGAGCAAACGAACAGATAAAAAGCCTCGCAGCCAAATTTAAAGATGCGCACAATTTCCTATACCTCGGACGTGGTTATGGATTCCCTGTTGCACTCGAAGGCGCCTTAAAGCTTAAAGAGATTTCATACATACACGCCGAAGGTTATCCTGCCGCAGAAATGAAACATGGTCCCATTGCCCTTATTGATGCTGAAATGCCTGTTGTGGTAATTGCAACAAAACATGGCTCTTATGAGAAAGTGGTTAGTAATATTCAGGAAGTTAAAGCACGTAAAGGAATCATTATAGCAGTAGTTACCGAAGGCGATGAAGAAGTAAGGAAACTGGCCGATTATGTTATTGAAATACCCGAAACAGATGAGATACTGGTGCCGCTTATTTCCGTAATCCCGCTGCAATTGCTCTCCTATCATATAGCAGTGATGCGCGGCGCAAATGTTGATCAGCCACGCAACCTGGCCAAGTCGGTTACTGTAGAATAACTTTTTTAAGTGACGGCAGGCATGCCCTTTCCCAAATACAATTGTATATTTGATTGTATTTTTCCGTCTTAATTCTATTTTTACGATATGCGAAAGTCGCCCGTGGAAAGGTGGGTATTAGACCCAATAAATAGTTTCATTAACAATTCTACTGCAAGCGGAATTGTTTTGTTCAGTTCGGCAATTATTGCACTGATACTCTCAAATTCGGTTTTTTCTCACCAGTTTCACCAAATATGGGAAACACACTTTGCTATAAAAATTGGTTCCTTTTCTATAGATAAATCATTGCACCATTGGATCAACGACGGTCTGATGTCGATGTTCTTTTTTGTAGTTGGCCTCGAATTGAAAAGAGAACTGATCGCCGGTGATCTGTCAAATCCCAGAAAGGCATTACTTCCAATTGCAGCAGCAATCGGCGGAATGGTGTTGCCGGCTATTTTATATTTGACGGTTAATCATGGTTCTTCCGAAGCGCATGGATGGGGAATTCCTATGGCCACAGATATCGCCTTTGCTCTTGGAGTAATTTATTTGCTTGGCGATCGTATTCCGCTTTCTTTAAAAGTTTTCCTTACTGCACTTGCTATCATCGATGACCTTGGTGCAGTACTGGTGATCGCCTTTTTTTATACTTCTGATATTTCAATGATAAGTCTGTTTACAGGAATCGGGATTATGTTGGTGTTGCTTGTGGCAAACAAATTAGGTGTCAGAAGCGCACTGTTTTACGGAATTATTGGGATTGCGGGATTATGGACAGCCTTTTTGATGTCAGGCATCCATGCCACTATAGCGGCTGTATTGGCAGCATTTACTATACCTGCTGATGTAAAAATGTCGGAAGTCGGGTTTATTGAACGAATAGAAAAGCTGCTTGACAAATTCAGAAAAGCCACGCCAAATGAGGTATCCCTTGTTACCTCTGAACAACTCCATATTGTTGAAGATATCGTAGTAGCCACTAAAGATGCACTTACGCCACTTCAACGACTGGAACATGCCATGCACCCAATAGTAGCTTTTGTTGTTATGCCCGTATTTGCTTTGGCAAATGCCGGAGCGACATTTCAGGGACCGCTTTTCGATAATTTATCCAGCCCCGTCTCCCTTGGCATATTACTCGGGTTGTATATAGGAAAATCGGCAGGTATATTCGGAGCGGTGTTTCTGGCGGTAAAAACAGGAATCACTTCCCTGCCTGACAATACCACCTGGAAACAATTTGCAGGTTTGTCATTTCTCGGAGGCATCGGATTTACAATGTCACTTTTTATTACCTCACTTGCATTTAAGGATCCTATCCAAATTGAAAACGCTAAAATCAGTATTCTTTTTGCGTCGGTTTTGGCCGGAATTACAGGGTATATTTTGCTTCGGCTCTCAACGAAACCAAATACACTCTCCTGAAAAAGTATTATTTTCTTATCCCGTCCCACCCCTGAGCACGCAGTGGTGTTTCATGACCTCCCCGGTCAATTAATGCAAGTCCTGCTGAAGATGGAGTGATATGCCCAATGACGGAAATTTTGTTCAGCATTTTTATTTTTTCATAATCTGACTGACGGATGGTAAACAGTAATTCATAATCTTCTCCGCCGTTTAATGCGCACATGGAGGGGTTTAAATTAAACTCTTCAGCTATCAGTCCTGTTTGAATATCAATAGGGATTTTTTCTTCATATATTCTGCATCCGGTATCAGATGCGGTACAAATGTGAAACAACTCTGACGAAAGTCCGTCAGAAATGTCAATCATGGAAGTTGGCAATATGCCCTCCTTACTGAGTGCTTCAATAATATCTTTTCCGGCTTCCGGCTTCAGCTGTCGTTCAACTACATAATCGCTTCCAGAAAGATCCGGCTGTACTGCAGGATTGTCAAGAAACATTTTCTTTTCTCTGTTTAACACCTGAAGTCCTATGTAAGCACTTCCGAGATCACCGCTTACACAAATAAGATCATTTTCGACGGCACCCGAGCGGTAAACAACTTTTTCTTTTTCGCAGGTGCCAATAGCTGTTATACTTATAACCAAACCGGATGCTGAGGAACTTGTGTCTCCTCCGATAAGGTCAATGCCAAGATGGTCACACGCCAGAAGCATTCCGGCATATAACTCTTCAACAGCTTCAAGCGACACCCTGTTTGAAAGCCCGATTGATGATAATATTTGAGTCGGCGTACCATTCATCGCATAGATGTCGGAGGCATTTACCATAACAGATTTATATCCCACATGCTTAAGGGGCGTATAGGAAAGGTCAAAATGAATTCCTTCCAGCAACAGGTCAGTTGTTAAAAGTTCATAATGATTACCCCTGTCTATAACTGCGCAATCATCGCCAATACCCTTTACTGATGTTGGATTACGTAGCGTTACTGTAGACGAAATGTGTTTTATCAGGCCGAATTCTCCAAGCTGTTCCAGCTCGGTTCGATTAGTGTTTTCAAACATAACACAAAAGTACTCAATTGGCTTTAAATGAGATAATCCGGAAGGCCCCGGATTATCTTAATCACTCAAAATGGCACAACACCTCTTTGGCAGTTTTTATAAAGCACCCAGGGCCGATAATACTCCGGCCTCTGTTGTTTGGGTCATATTAAGCGGTACTTGTAGTCCGGTAGAAATAGTCAGCGATTGCTGATCCATGTAAAAGTTGCCGTCTTGTTTCTTTGCGAAGGCAATCATGGTTACAGGTTCACCGGTTGGGAGATGATTAGCTACCAGGTTATCGGCTTTAACAATGGATTTGAAATTATTAAAAACCAGAAAGAGTTGTATGTTTTGAGTGTTAGTTCCGGCAACTGTGAAAGTAACAGAAGTTGTTGAAGCGGAAGTGGGTGCAGGACGGGCAGCACTGTAAAAACCCGTATGACCAACTTCTGATGCATAATAAGCCGGAGTAGCATTAACATGAGAAACAGTATCGCTAAAGCCGGGGTACACTCCGGATAACGAACCATTCCAGTTTGTATTTGAACCTGATGCGTAACCAAAGTAGGGCTGCATATTACTTTGGGTCACCGGTAAGTTGGCGGTTTCCATCAGGTAAACACGACCATTTTTTAATTCCGACTGCGTTCCGTTTTTAAATAACCGGACCCTGATTTCAGCACTTGTTTCCAGTATTCCGGATCCTGTTACCGAAGGGGCTCTCCATAGTATCATGTCTTTAGCACTGTACAGCTCAACAACTTTCAATGTATAAGTATAATATACGGGAGCATTCCCCGGAAGTTCCTGCATTTCTGCTGTTGTACAAATACGGGTTCCCTTATTGCATGTAACGTAACAATTGTTGCCCAGTGAATCTATTGTATATTCCTGTTCCTGTTCTTTATTGTCGTTGTAAAAGCTTTCCATGTCCTGATAGTCGTCTTGCTGAATGCGGTCCTTTTTACATGAGCTTACAAAACCGGCTACAATTAACCCGGAGAACAATAAACCTGTTGAGGCTTTTTGAATAACATTCATGACATTACGTTTTGATGAACTATTTATGAGTTAGCTGAATAGAAACGGAATCTTGTTGTAGCTACTATTATGCCAAAATTTTAATTGAATCACATGATCAAGTTCCTACTCCCGGGCATTTTTCTTTTCGGTGGCAAGCTCCCGGGTACCAGTATAATCCAATGTGAAGATGATTTTCTTCCCATTTAAAATCATACCTGTTTTCAATAAACGGCCTGATGCAGCCTTTATTGCGAACAAGTCCGGCTCCTCCTTCGGGTGCAAAATTGTTTTCTTTCTTTTGTCCCGGAGCAAAATCGTCAGCATTGATCCAATTATTATAATATCCGGCTCCTAAAAGATAAAAATTGTAAGATCCCAGTCGAAATAGGTCGTACTGCAATGCCCCGCCGGCATAAAATTCATGGTAATCGTTAAAAGCAGGGAAATAGTCAAACTCGGGAACCAGGTAAAGGTGTCCGGTAACCGGTATCCGGGCTCTCAGGCCAGCCCCAAATCCTTCAGTCATAAAGTCATAGGCTATGCTGGCTCCATACCCTGTTTCTCTCTTTTCTCTACTTTGTCCCTCTGATTGATGTACTAAGGAACATAGACAGATTAGAGTTAGAATTGTTTCTCTGATTTTCTTTTGTGGCATTCGGCGGGTTTAATTACTCAACGCAAATATCAACCCGAAATAGTTGCAGATATTGTGTATTTCAAATTATATTTAACAATTCAATCTTAATAAAGTCGTTGGTATAACCAAATTGTCTCCCAGCTCAATTATAGAATGATATTGTTGCTGATTATTCAGGAAACTTCCGGGTTCAAAAAAGCGATCAATTTATTTTTACGAAAAAAATTAACGGAACAGTTTTGAGGGACTACTATAAAACGCTCGGACTAAAAAGGGGGGCTTCAAAATCCCAGATACGAAAAAAATGGCTTGAGCTTGCTAAAAGGTATCATCCCGATCACAACCCGGATGATCCGGCAGCTGAAGACCGCTTCAAGGAGATACAGATAGCCTACAGTTTTTTGATAGATGATAATAAAAGGGCAATTTATGATCTGACCGGATCCGAACAGTACAGCTCTGCAGCCGCTTCTCAGTCACAGGTTGAAAATTATTTTTATTGTAAGGTCATGCCTTCAACAATTCCAATGAATGATGAGGTGCATGTTGCTTTCACATATTCTTCGGCCGGCAGATTGTTCAACCGTCCCGGCTTTCGTGATTTTCATGTTACCGGCCCTCCTTATGTCAGCAGCCGTTATGTGATTCATAACGGTATTTCGGTACGGGAAACAACACTGACATTCATTGTATGTCCTTTGAGACAAGGCACAATTTTGATTGACCCCGCTTCAATTCAAATAGGAACAAAAAAATTTACTTCAGATCCCCAAACAGTATTGTCGCTGCCGCGTGATTGCTTTTATATGAAAAATCAGCTGGCAGGACCTGATCCCTATGAATATCCTATGCATTATGAAAGTGAAAGGGATGTTTTACATTCTAATAAAAGTTGGAGAAGGCTGCATCATGTAGTACTTATACCAAGGTCCAGAACGGCCATGCTCTTTCACACATTGGGAAGCGCCCTAAAAATAGTATGTACCATCAGTGCCGTTGTTTATTTTGCTGAATATGTCGGGATTTATGCAGCCGCAGTCGCAGGAAATGTTATAGGATGGGTAAACTGCAGAATGCTTTATGCTGTAGCGGGAGTTAAGCCCAAATTCAGGTATTCAGACTCTTTTCCGCTGGTTCAGGAATATTTGGAAAAAGGTTATGAGTCAGGAGTTGATCAGGCTTTTCCAATGGTAAAAAGCAATTGGATTTATTGGGTAACCAAGTCGATGACATAATGATGCTTTTTTTGATGGATCAGACAAAATGTGTTTGATTTTTGCGAATTTTACGCCAAAGCGATGGGCTCTGAAAGGTTACCATATTGAGCCGGGGAACGCTACTAACTCCCAAATTATGAACCATAAAACAGTCCAGCTCGTGTTGGTTACGCTATCTGTAATCTTAACTGCATGCGGCAGCACTTCTAAGACATCCAAAGGGACTCCTGAGCCTTCGGATTCGCTTGTTGAAATTCCGGTTTATCATGGATCAGCAACTAAATTATTCGATTTGATTCACACCAAACTGGAGGTGTCATTTGACTGGGAACATTGTTTTATGCCCGGGGAAGCTGAAATTACATTGAAGCCTCATTTTTACCCTCAGAACAAATTGATATTAAATGCCCGTGGCATGCAAATCAATGGTGTTTATAAAATAGCAGGCTCCGGTCAGGAAGAAATGCCTTACGAATATAAAAATGACAGTTTGACAATTGGCCTTGACAAACTCTATCACTCCACGGATACGTTGCAAGTTAAAATTGATTACATAGCACGGCCAAATCAACTTGCAAAAGGAGGAAGTAAGGCAATCACTGAGGATAAAGGGTTGTATTTTATTAATCCGGATGGAAAGACAAAGGGAAAGCCGCGTGAAATATGGACTCAGGGGGAAACACAGGCCAGTTCAGCCTGGTTTCCAACAATTGATATGCCGAATCAAAAATCGACCGAGGAAATATATATTACTGTTGACACCAACTTTGTCACATTGAGTAATGGGTTGCTGATCAGTTCTGTCGTGAACACCCAAAACGGTACCCGCACCGATTACTGGAAAATGGACTTACCTCATGCACCGTATTTATTTATGATGGCGGTTGGGGAATTCTCGGTTGTTAAAGATTTTTGGAGAGGGAAAGAAGTTAGTTATTATGTTGAACCGGAATTTGAAAAGTATGCACGGAATATTTTTGGAAATACTCCTGAAATGCTCGAGTTTTTTTCAAACAAACTTGGAGTTGATTATGCATGGGATAAGTATGCTCAGGTTGTTGTGAGAGATTACGTTTCCGGTGCAATGGAAAATACAACAGCGACAGTATTCGGCGAGTTTATGCAGCAAGATTCCCGTCAGCAGCTTGATAATTTAACGGAAGATGTGATTTCTCATGAATTGTTTCACCACTGGTTTGGTGATCTTGTTACGTGCGAGTCATGGGCTAACATCACATTAAATGAATCATTCGCCACATATGGTGAATACTTGTGGAACGAACACAAATACGGTAAAGATTTTGCCGATTATTACCTGGCCGAAGACCTTAAATCCTATTTAAAGGAGGCTGCTACCAAACAGGTAGATCTGGTTCGTTTTCATTACAAATCACAGGAAGATGTTTACGACCGACATTCGTACCAGAAAGGCGGTCGTATTTTGCATATGCTCAGATGTTATGTCGGAGATGATGCATTTTTCGCGTCTTTGAAATATTATTTGAATCACAACCGGTTTGGAACTGCGGAGGTACAAGATCTTCGGCTGGCGTTTGAACAGGTTACCGGAGAAGATCTGAACTGGTTTTTTAATGAATGGTATTATGACAAGGGACATCCAAAGCTGCGCATTTCGCATAGCTGGAACGACTCGACCGGATACTCGATACGTGTTGAACAATTACAAAATACAACCACAACGCCTGTATATACATTGCCTGTTGACATTGATTTTTATTCTTCTGCAAATGTTGAACGCAAACGGATTGTAATCACTCAAAAAGATCAGACATTCACATTTGCTTTAAATCAACAGCCACTGCTTGTAAACTTCGATTCTAAAAAAATGCTGCTTTGCGTCAAGGAGGAAATCAAGCCTGCGGCACAATGGGTGTATCAGTATTATCATGCTCCCCGGTATCTGGACAGATACGAAGCGATGGCTTATATGGGTGCGGCTGATAAGCCGGGAAGTCCGCAAGCTGAGGTGCTTTATGACGCATTAAATGATCCTTCACCAAAAATCCGTGAGATAGCCATTCAGCGCTCTGCCGAAATCGCCAAAAACAACAAGGAGAAAATTAAGAATAAATTGATGCAACTGGCCGCCAATGATTATGATTCCGGGGTACGAAATGCTGCATTGGAACAGCTTGCCGAAAATTTTGATATGGAACCTGCCATTGACAGTTTAATGTTGGGTGCAATGAAAGATTCATCGTATAATGTGATGTTTATTGGAGCTGAATATACAATGAAACATCATCCTGAAATAGGAGCCGCCGAATTAAAAAAGATGGAACATTCGGAGAGCAAGGAGATGGACAATTTAATTGGAGGGTTATATGCCATATACGGAGGCGACCGGCAATTTGATTTTATGTCAGAGCGGCTTGATTCCGGCGCAGGCGATGACCGTTACTATGCATTGCAGGAATATGGCAAATTTCTGGAACGATGTGACTCCGATAAGGCAATTCAGGGCATTGCCAGATTGAGTAAATATGCCGGTTCGGAACAAGAATGGACTAACCGCCTTTCAGCAACACTTGCTTTAGAGTCAATTGAAAAGGGGTATGGGAAAGCTGATAAGGATTCTTCGGCAATTCCAATGCCTGGTGATAAAGATGTTGAAATGCGACGAGAGGTTTTGTCATCTAAAGTGAGAAATGCAGCCCACGATGCACTCAAGATAATTTATTCATCTGAAGCGGATCCTGAATTACGAAAGATATACGACCTCAGGAAATAACTTTTTCTGATTGATCTATGATTCTTTGGTAAGTAAATAGTTCATTGGCGAATCCGCTTCAGTTCCTCTTGGGATAAATTTTTATAAAATCCGTTTCCTGCCGCCAGAGAATCGAACAGATCGGTAGCAATGCTTGTTTTACCGGTAGCCAGATAACTTTTTGCCATGTAAAAGCGGGCCTCCTCATTAAACGTGCATCCGGTATCGTTTGCCGGTTGCGAGAGTGACGCAATTGCATTTGTGTAGTCGCCTAAGTAATAATAAGACATTCCTTTGTAGAAATATGCATTCTGATCTTCGGGAAACATACGGAGCAATTCATTAAAGCCGGATACGGCACTTTTGTAATTTTTGTTTTTATAGTTATTGATTGGGGTTGAGAGCAGATCGAGATATGAAACCTTTCTGGTTAATGCATCAGATGATTTAGCTTCAAGTTCCTTTTTTTGTTTGTTTTCGTAGGACGGATCAACATAGTTTTGAGATGCAGGAACATCTTTTAAAAGAGTGTTGTTGCTGTATACGTAATCAATTACCTTAAGATTTTGAATATAGGTAATGTTGCCTGCCGTTGCGGCGCCTGAGGCGGAGGTGAATAAATCTGCAGAAGTATTAGCTGAAGTGGTTTCAGCGAGTTCCATTTTTTCTGAATCGGATTCTTTTGAAGCTTTAACGATATGTTTAGATTGAGGAATTGCCGGATAGGCGCTTTGATTTGTATATGCGGGAGAATACTGCTTTCCCAAACTAAGCTGTACAATAGGTTGAGGACTGGTATTGTCAGGGGCGTTTTCTTCAACCGACGGTTCAATTGTTGATTCATCGGCTTGTACCTCATCTGCACCGGCAATAGCGTTGCTCACAGAAGAAGGTTCAGCGTTTTTAGATCCATTTTCTGCAGGAAGTGTGACAGATTGTTCGGATGCAATTGAAGCTTTTTCAGTAGGGTTCGGTTCAGCAAATTTGGAAACTGCTTGCTGAGGAGTTGGAAGCTGTACGGGTTCATGCCGGAGTGCAACATCAGGATGCCGGGCTTGTTTGTATTCGGAATAGAGATAAACTGATAAAATAACAATTGCAGAGATTGAAGCAGCAGCCAGCCAATATTGTTTCGGTTGAACGCTAACACCTCCCGATGCGTTTTTTTGAATTAGTTTTTTGACATCAGCATTCATCTGATCCAGCACAGCTGGAGAGCTGACCAACGCGATTCCTTCCAACGCTTCAGTGCACAAAGCACAATCGATGAGATGGCATTCGGCCTCGTATTTCTCTTCAGGCGTAAGTTTATTCCGGCTATAGCGGAACAACTGATCGGCCGAAAGACAATCGGTATCGTTTAGGATATTGTTTTTGACTTTAGAGTTCATCTGTGTTATTCATCATAAAAATTTTGAGGTTGCGTTTGCCATTCTGAATATGGCTCTTAACCTCATTAAGCGTCATTCCCGAAATTTCTGAGACATCCTGATAGCTGTACCGTTTTAAATAAAATAATTCAATACATATTTTTTGTTCTTCATTCAATCTCGAAATTCCTTCTTCAAGAAGTGATAATTGCGCTTCTTTATTATCGGTTTGCTCCGGGCTGGTTGAAAATCCTTGTCCCATCATTCGGTCCGTAGCAATTCCTTCTTCATCATCAACAGGAATCATTATTTTTTTACTGCGAAGCTGCATCAGGCAATGGTTCTTTGCCACCTTGTGAATCCATGCACTGAATTTTTCTATTTCAAATCGTTTCAGGTCCTGCATGGTCTTTTCAAATACCTGGAGCGTTGCATCTTTAGAAGTGTCTTCGTCTTTGAAGTATTTCATACAAACGCCAAATACAAGATGTGAGTACCTTTCAAATAATGCACCCATTGCTGAATTATCACCCTTTTTCCGGTAGATAACAATCAGCTCTTTATCGTCCAGAGACTGGTAGTTTTTCTTTCCGGTTAACCAAAGCATATGTTGCTGTTCATGGGGGTCTGATGCCGGTTTCCGGCTCATTCCATAAAATTAGGTGAAATTTTATGGAAACCGGCTTGTTGCCGCACCATCCGGTTGAATCTTAAACGTATTTGAATTGCGTGTTTATCGGTTCAGGTTACTCAAATTAATTTCACCATTTCTAAATCCTTAAACATGAAAGCGACCTGTTATTTATTATTGCTCATTGTACTGCCACTTCTTACCTCGGCCCAATTTGGAGAGGTCCGCGGGACAATAACCGGTAAATCCGACGGACTGCCATTGCCGGGTGCAACAATTAGCTACTATTTCAACGGTAATTTGCACGGAGTGGTGGCAGATTCCTTGGGAAGATTCAAAATCAAACCGTTAGCTCCCGGGAAATATGATTTTAAAGCCTCTTTCATTACGTTTTCTTCTTCCGAAGTCCGGGATGTCGTTGTATCGACTGAAAAAATCACCTATGTAAATTTTGTATTATCGCCTGATAATCAACTCCCTGTAGTTGAAATTCCCTGGGAAGCGCCACTTATAGATCCTGGCGTAACTGCTACCATGAAAGTGATAGGCACCGAGGAGATAGAACATGCGGTAAGCCGCGACTTGAAAGACCTGGTGGCTACAACAGCAGGAGTTTATCAGGAAGATGATGGGGGCAGTTTAAATGTGAGGGGATCCAGAGAAGATGCGACATTATATATTGTTGATGGAATAAAAATGACAGGTCCTTTTTCCTTGCCAAACAGTGCAATTGCAGAAATTTCGGTGTTAACTGGTGGTATACCAGCCCAATACGGAGATGCCACCGGGGGTATTGTAATCATTACAACCAAAAGCTTTCGCAGGCCCAGTCGCTGATTATCAGCACTTTGATTCACATGATAATGTTTTAGGTGCTTCTTCGAAATGTTTTAATTTTGGGCATCACCGAATCAACCCTAAACTGTTATTATGAAAAGAATCAGCATGCTGCTGCTGGCATTCATTGCCATCAGCTCTGCCCGGGCAACGGGAACGTTACCGAGTAACTTTTTTATGAAAAAACTGGGAAATGGATTAGAAGTCCTGGTTATTGAAGACAACTCAGTGCCGCTGGCTACAATTGAGTTGTGTGTTCACAACGGATCTTTTGCCGAAGACACTGCCTATAACGGGTTATCGCACCTGTATGAGCACATGTTTTTCAAGGCAAACAAAGATTTGCCTTCCCAGGAACAGTTCCTGGCACGAGTGCGCGAACTGGGCGTTTCCTTTAACGGCACCACATCAAATGAAAGAGTAAATTACTTTATTACTCTTGGTACTTCAAAAGTTGGTGAAGGGTTGAGTTTTCTGAATTCAGCCATTCGTTCACCGCTCTTTCTGCAAGAGGAAATGAAAAAGGAAAATCCCGTAGTAGATGGTGAGTTTCAGCGCAACGAGTCCAATCCTGTATTCTTTCTTCTTGACGACATGAATCATCAGTTGTGGGGAGATAATTACAGCCGTAAAAATACAATTGGCAATCATGAGGTAATACTTACGGCTACGCCTGAAAAGATGCGGGTTATTAAAGACCGCTATTATTATCCGAACAATACATTGCTGGTTGTTGCCGGAGACGTTAATCATCAGGAAATGTTTGACAAGGCGCAAGCGGTATTTGGCGACTGGAAGCCATCGGAGTTTGACATTTTTGAAAAGTATCCTATTCCTGAATTCGCTCCGTTAAAAACCAATACATATTATCTGACAGAAAATGACAATGCAAAAACGCCGATTATTATGATTGGTATGCATGGCCCTGATACCCGGAATGATATTCCTTCTACCTACGCTGCTGATGTATTTTCATATATTCTCTCTCAAAAGAGCAGTAAGTTGCAGAAAGATTTGATAGACTCCGGCCTTGCGTTTCAGGTGCAGGTAGGATACCAAACGTGTAAATATGTTGGCCCAATTCAAATATTCCTGGTTCCAAATCCAATGAAAGTCAAAGAGGCTTATCAAAAGCTTATGGAAAATATCAATCAGTGGACCTCTGACGATTATTTTACGAATGAACAGTTGGAGACAGCGAAGAATATGCTTGCAATTGAACAAACAAAGGATAAGGAAAGCACATCATCCTATGTGCACACAGTTACTTACTGGTGGGCTTCAGCAAGTATTGACTATTACACCAATTATATCGAAAACCTGAAAAAAGTTACCAGGGACGATATTAAAAAGTATGTCAACAACTATATTATCGGAAAGCCAATGGCTTCGGGATTGCTTCTTTCGCCGGAAATGAAAAAAATGTTCGGTATTGAAGATGCTCAATCTTTCTTTCTAAAATAAAGCAGGCTGTAACCTTAAAACATAACACAATGAATAAGAAAAATATATTAGCAATTGCGCTGTTGTTTGTTGCTACCATTTCAATGGCAGGCGGACCTACAACTAAAGAATTAAATGTGGATGGTGTTACAGTCATTTATAAACGCACTCCAAAAGAAGTAATAAGCGCGCGTCTTTTTATTAAAGGCGGCAATGCCGGAATTTCCGAAGACAAGCAGGGACTTCAGAATTTTGCCCTGACCCTGGCGGCTGAAGGAGGAACCACAAAGCGAAATAAGGAACAGTTTGCAACCGATTGTGAAAAAATAGGTGCCGAGGTTGACGGATCTTCATCATATGATTATGGTACGTTAAACCTGAATTGCATTAAAACTTTCTGGAATGATTCATGGGAGCTTTTTGTGGAGGCCATAACTATGCCCGCATTTGATGAGAAAGAATTTGAGCTTACAAAAGGCACTTTGATAGCTGCAGCCAAACAGGGTCAGTCAAATCCCGATCAGCACCTGGCTAATATAGCAATGGAAAGTGTGTTTAAAGGACGCAGCTATTCTAAAGTCCCTGAAGGCACCCCGGAATCACTTGAGAAACTTACCTTGGCTGAAATCAAAAAGAATTACAACGAATCGGTGTGTAAATCACGGATATTTCTTGTTGTGGTTGGGGATGTGGATGAGGCTGACCTGATAGCAAAAGTGAAGACGGCATTTGCTAAATTGCCCAAAGGCACACCTGCACCTACCGAATCACGTGTGCAGATAACATCACCGGGAGTGCATATTGAAGACAGAGACATTGCCACTAATTACCTGATGGGTATAATGAGTGCTCCCAGTATGACCAGCAACGAAGGGGTTCCGATGCGTTTAGGTATGAATATACTTTATGACAGATATTTTGTTGAACTGAGAACTAAAAGAAGTCTGAGTTATGCTCCTGCGGCCGGATACAATGGCAACAGAATCAGCAATCCGTATAACAGCATTTATATTACAACATTAGATCCCAAGCAATCCATTGATGTTATGGTGGAGGAGATCAATAAGGTGAAAAAGGACGGCTTTACAGAAAAAGAACTTGCCGATAAAGAGCAAACATTCCTTACACGTTATTACATGGGACAGGAGACAAGCAGTGCTCAGTCTATGACGCTGGGTCTTTATGAATTGGCTGGCGATTGGAAGAAGGCAGAGAGTTTTACCGATGACGTAAACAAAACAACACTGAAAGATGTGAATACGGTATTTACGAAATATACCGGTGCAATCAGATGGACTTACCTCGGAAAGAAAGATGCGGTTAAGGAAGAAGACTTTAAACAAACCTGGAAAGGAAACGTATTGCAAAGTCCTTATTAAGACTGACTGAATTTAAAATTGAATTGCGGCGCTCTGTTCACAGGGTGCCGCTTTTTTTTGCAATATAATCTGCAGTATTTTGAATAGATACCTAATGAATTATTTTTTGGTTTTACGGCTCAATATTATTGCCGAAACCGCAATACCTGTAGCGAGGATGACATAGGATACCCATACTTTCTTTACCAGAAAAAAGGCACTGACAATTACACCTATCCAAAGTACGGTCAATGCTGAGATCTTTGTGCCGCGTGTCATGCCTTTGCCTCTTTTGAAATCGAGTATTTGTGGGCCGATATGAGGATTGCTTATTAATAAACGTAGAAATTTTCGGGATCCTTTGGCAAAACAAAAGGTGGCAATCAGAAAGAAAACGAGTCCGGGCATTAATGGTGTTATCAATCCGATAACGCCAATTGCAGCAAAGAGCAGGCCTGCAGCAACCCACAGGGATTTGATTGTTTTACGGGCAAGTTGTTTCATGGTAATAATGCAAACGCGGCCCGCATTTAATATATGCGGACCGCGTTTGTATTAATGTGTTAGGCTTTTTTGAAAACTACTTTAGCCTGAGTAAATTTATAAGCTTCATCCAGAAACTTGATCATTTCGGGCCAATTTGCTTTTGGTTCATAATTGGTTTTATAAACTTTTGCTGCAGTAATTGTAAGTGTCGTTCCTTCAACCTTGGCTGATGAAACGAAAGAGCCCGTTGCATTGTCGAGATTCATATTTAATTTATCAATTCCCTCTACTTTATAGCCTTCCGGTATGGTAACCTGAATTTCATACGTAAATGAGCGGGGATTATTCATATAAATATCATAATGACGGGTTTGTTCATCTTCCTTAATCTGAAGTTGTGAGCCTATAAGTTTTCCAACATCAAAAACATAGTTTGGGCCAACCTTTTTAACCATGTTTTTAGCCTTAAAGGAGTCTTCGTAAACTACATTTTGTTTTTGCGGATTCCTTCCATCGCTGATCACTTTGAAAGTATCGTACGATTCAACTTCCCATCCATCGCCCTCAAGTTCTTTCTTCAGGTTATCGAGTCTGTCTTTAGCAACCTCATCCTTGGTTGCTTTGACAGCTTTGTCGAGTTCCGCCACTTTATCTTTTTTCCCTTTATAAACGTAGCGTGGTTTAAGTCCATAAGCTGTCATTTCCGCATCCATGTAATCCATTTGCATGAGCGTTGACTCAAAATAGGGATCCTTATTATGCCCTTTGACGGTGATATTTCTTTTTAAAGTAGTAAACTCCATATTGGCGTCAATAGTAACGTTTGACTTTTCGATTGTAACATTATCCTCAGCGGTTGTAGCCGGGATTTTTATGGTTTTATACGACTTGTCCTTGCTTGAGGCTTTTGGATTGATCACATAGGCCTCAACGCCTTCGATACGGTAATCCGGGTCTTTCGGATGCGAATAATAATCAAGAGGAGTCATAAAGAAGGGCTGTTTTCCTTCCAGGTATATACTCCAAAGAAATTCATTCGCCAAAATGGCCTCGTCCATGTTTCCGATTCTGCGCGGCACAGCAAATGCTACATTAAACGGCACTTTTTTTCTGCGCAGCGCCATGGCCATTATCTGAACAAAATATTCATCGCTGATGGTGTTGTTTTCGGCATTATACATGTCTTTGTTTGTAACCGCATCCTTAACAACTTCATATGGCTGATCAAGGTAGCCGGGAAAGGATTCGTAAATGCCGGGAGTTGAAAAATAACCTCTCAGGCAATAGTAGGCCTGGGTGGCAATTTTAACCGGATCAGTTTCCTTGCCAAGTTTATCTGAAACGCAATCGTAAACATACGATGCGGCACCCATAACAAACATGTTTTTCGAGTCTTGGTAAATGCCTTTCATTTGTTCAACCGCCTCGTCGGCAGTAATACTCGTTTTTGGTACACCCGGTTCTCCTATTGCATAATTGGTGCTGGTGCTCTTATTCTGAACATAAAACACCTGATATTTGATTGTAGGAGTAGAGCGGTAAGGGAATACCCATCGCTCATCATAAAATTTTTCCCGGTCAGTATCAGTCAGGGTATAAACAAAAAACGTTTCATCATTCGACTGAGGTTTCAATGTCGGAGCCCCGTTGACACTTTTAATATTTATGTAAAAGCGCTTTTCGATCTTAAACTCGATTTTTTGTTTCAGAGTCGGATAGGTGTTGCATAATGAAATTATCACATCATTAAAAGGATAAAAATTGACACCAGGCAAGTAGCTTTGGTCTGACACTTTATAGAAATAATCAATGATGTCGCCTACCTGTAGATCAGGGATGGCAATTTTCTTATACTTTGTGCTGAATGAGTAGTAAGTGCGGTACAGTGAGGGCACATCGGTGTTGCTTTTAACTTCAACAGCATCTGACATTTTAACATCCGATTTTGAGCCGTTAGGTTTAATAATGCGAACACCTATGTTATCCGTACTCTGAAAGTAATATTCCGAAAAATCATCAACAGCTTTTTTATCCTGCAGTTTAATTCTTTTTCTTAAAATTTCGGTGGTAGCAATTCCTTTGTTGGAGCCAATACCATAATCAGCACCTGTTTTGTCAAATATTTGAGTCAGTTTCTGACAAAGAATTACAGCGGATTCGTTTTTCCATTTTTCGGGAACCGATGTAATGTCAAAGTCCTTGTCGCCTGAGGAATAAACTTCTTCCCGGATTTTTGCGAGTTCCGCCTCCTTCTTTCTCTCTTCTTTTGTTTGAGCAAATGATCCTGTTGCAAAAAATGAAGTCAGTAACAGGGCCGTTAAAAATTTAAATTTCATGTTGTGTTATGTTAGGTTTAAAATGTCTTATCCTTTCTTCAGAACAATTTGATCTCCATATGCCTCTTTCAAGGACTTTACGGCATTGTTCCATGATTCGAAATCGGTTTTAGGAATCACTGCATTGTCCAAAGCAATTATTTTTGAATATATAACTTTATTGCCTTCCTGCTTAAATGTGAGTTTCAGCGAAAAGTTACTTGTCGATTTGTCAATATTATCGGGTAAATGAGTAACCTTATAACCGGGAGGGACGGTAAATTCAATTCTTTTGATATTATAATATTTGTAATCGTATTCAAAATCTTTCGTTCTGGTGGAATCAAATGAAAGATTACGAAATTCCTGGTCGAAATCGAGTGATATATATTTTTCGTTTTCGAGATCGGTTACCTGATTGGAAATAGATATATCGTAATTAAATTTCATGGTGCCACGCCGGTCTTCAAAATCGGTGGTTTTTATATTGGCGACAGAAATATTTTTATCGTCCCTGTTTAACAGCTTTTTAACCGCATCTTCTTTTACAGAAGAATTAATCCGGCTATATGCGTACAAAATATACGTCTTGCCTTCGCCATCATAGGTTTCTTCAGCTGTACCGGATAATTGATCTCCTTTAAGGGAGAATTTCATGACAGTTTCTCTTTTATTTCGCTCCTTACCATATTCCGGTAATCTTTCGAGGATGTATTTGTCACCATCTTCAATCATAGCCTGCCTGCCCTGAATTCGGTGAGCAACATCGCCAAATGAAACATATGTTTCTGTAGGATCCAGAAAATACTTTTTACCATTCAGCATTAAAGTGCAAATCATGTGGTTGTCCACGCCAAGTGAAGGAATAGAATAATCATATGCAATGATATCTGTTCCAATCCAGGTCAGTCTGGCATCATAACCGGCCACAACAAGCATTTCTTTGAGGAGGTTGGCCATCCCTTTGCAGTCGCCATACTTTTTTCCAAACACATTCTGACAGGCATCAGGTCTGAAGCCTGCCAGTCCGTTTTCAAAAGCAATATACCGGATCTGATCCTGGACCCAGTAAAAAATTGCTTCGATTTTTTCCTGATCTGTAGTTTTACCTTTAATCAGAGATTCAACTGTAGGTTTTATTTTATTAGGATCATTTCCGATTTGTTTTGCAAGGCTGTGATACCAGGCGTATAAATCGTCTGTAGTTCTGAATATAGTGTGTTGCTTTCCGTCTTTCCCTTTGAAGCCCTTTGTATGAAAAAAGATATGGGGCAAATAGTAAGAAGCTCCGGGCTCGTTTTTTTCCGATTTATTAGCCGCCAGATTTGATGCCTTAAAGGTTACAATTTTTAACCCTTCTTTACCGGCTGTTTCAGTTTTTTTTATGTCCTTCCCGTTTTTGAGGAGCAAATCGATATCCATCCATGACGGAATTTCAAAAATTACCGTTTCATCCTGTATCGGATAATAGTCATGAAAATATTCTGAGATAAAATACTTAATATCATCATAGGTCTTCGTGTAAGTATAGGTAGTATAGGTCCCTTGTCCTTCACTTGGGAATGCGATTTTGTAAATGCGGGCATCCGAATGAAAAATACCATTTTGTTCATAGCTTGACGACCCGGTGTAACCAAGTGTTTTAAGCGCATGGCCTTTTTTATCCATAAACTTCACATCATCAATGGTACTGGTGCTGTCGTAACCAACCGTCTGGAGAAAAGTAAGTGAAGGGCTATCCTTTATTTGCAATACACTTTCTGTCAGTTCTTCTGAAACGACAACATGTTCGCCTGACTTATCTTTTTTGATTTCAAAAGTAAAACGGACATTTCTCGAAACGGATGCAAATTCATCTTTTGGATAAGTCTTGCTCAGCTTTTTTGCAAGTGCAACATCTTCGGGTTGGGGCTTAGGTCTCACCTGTCCTGTAGCAAATTGAAATGCAAGACAGGTGGTTAATATACAAATCAGAAATCTCATTTTTTTTGAATTTTATTATTTAACAATTGAATGGGTGACTACCGGTCGCCTCCCAGTTTTGAATATTTTAACGGATTTGATGTAATACTGTCGTACTCTTTCCGTTCATTAAAAATATCAATTGCTGCATAAATAGCAGACCTGAACGACTCTTCTGATGCGCAATTTTTGCCGGCGATATCATAGGCTGTGCCATGATCCGGTGAAGTACGGACAATTGGGAGTCCGGCGGTAAAATTTACACCTGTTTCAAATGCAATCGCTTTAAAGGGAACCAAACCCTGATCATGGTACATTGCCAAGATTCCATCGAATCCGGTAAATTTTGAAGATCCAAAAAATCCGTCGGCTGCATATGGGCCATAAGCTAGAATGCCTTCATCAAAAGCAGATTGTATGGCAGGTTTTATAAACGCTGTTTCCTCATTACCTATTAATCCGCTGTCACCGCTGTGTGGATTCAGGCCAAGCACGGCAATTTTAGGTTTCCGAATGCCAAAATCTCTTTTCAACGACCGGTGCATGGTTTGTATGCACGATAAAATTTTATCTTTTGAAAGATCACCGGCTACCTGCTTAACCGGGATATGGCCGGTTACGGTTGCAATTCGCATTTTACCGCTCACCAGCATCATCAGATGTGAGGGTGATGGAAATTGTTGCGCCAGATATTCGGTATGCCCCGGAAAACGGAATCCCTCCTGTTGCATAGTCTTTTTATCAATTGGGGCAGTAACCAGAACATCTATATTGCCGTCAGCCAGGTCCTTACAGGCTGCCTGAAGAGCAGTAAAAGCATACTTGCCTCCTGTAGGACTTGCCACCCCGGGGTCAATTTTTACTTCCTCTTCCCAGCAATTGATCACATTGGTTTTCTTATCGTTTATTTCACCGATCGAATGAATGGTAGTGAAATTGAAATCGTTGTTATTGAGCACTTTGCGATAAAAAGACAGCACTTTTGCCTGACCATAAATCACAGGTGTACAAACCTGGTGCATCCGGTTGTCGGTGAACGTATTTATTATGATTTCCGGACCAACACCATTAATGTCGCCAATTGTTATCCCAACACGTACCCGTTCGTCAACTCCCCGTAAATTACTCATTTGTATATAGTTGTGCCATAAAATGTATTCACTTTTTGCCTGAAGAAAGCGATTTGAGGTAATCAAAAACAAGTCTTACGCCCACGCCGGTTCCATTTTTCCCACGGTAACTATCATTGGATTTGGTAAATGCGGGCCCTGCAATATCGAAGTGAATATAAGGGTAATCTGTAAATTTCCTGAGAAAACGGCCTGCAGTTATTGCTCCGGCTACAGCTCCTCCAATATTTTTCATATCGGCTATATCGGATTTCAGCAGTTCATCGTATTCATCCCAGAAAGGAAATTCAACAAGTCGCTCATAAACGCGGTTTCCGCTTTGTGTCAATTTGTCTTTAGTTGCATCACTGCAATCCCCCATTGCCACTATCCCGTAATGACCAATAGCATTAGCGGCTGCACCGGTGAGGGTTGAAAATTCCATAACCAGCTCCGGGCGGAATCTTTTCGCGTAATGAAGGGCATCGGCAAGAATTAAACGGCCCTCAGCATCAGTGTTCAGTACCTCCACCGTGGCACCGCTGAACATGGTAATTACATCGCCCGGAGTATAGGCATTACCCCCCGGGCGGTTGTCGGTTGCAGGAACCAGGGCAATAACATGTACCGGCAGTTTTGCTTTCGCGGCAGCATAAACTATGCAGCCAACTGCCGCACCACCGGCCATATCGCACTTCATGTAATCCATTGATCCTGCGGTAGGTTTGAGGCTCAACCCTCCGGTATCGTAAACTACTCCTTTACCGACAAGAACGATTGGGTGCTTATTTACTGCCCTGGCAGGCTTGTACTCCATAATTGTAAAAGTGGGCGGGTCTATACTTCCCATGTTCACAGCCAGGAGTCCGCCCATTTTAAGCGATTTAATTTTAGCTTTATCAAGAACGGTTACTTTAAAGCCTGCCTCTTTACCCAGAGCTTTGAAAGCATTGGACAGATCGGTGGCATTCAGTGACATAGCCGGCTCATTCACCAGGTCCCGGGCATGATAAACAGCACCAACAACAGCATTTAACTCTTTGATGTCTTTATCGGAACACCCCTCATTGACCAAAGAAATGGTTTTAAGGGAATTTTTTTCGGGAGTCGATTTATAGTTCAGAAATTGGTAGTTGGCGAGAGCCATTCCCTCTGCAAAAGCACAGGTATATTGTCCAGATTCATTGGACAGCACACATACTTCTGCTATTTTTTCCCTGTTTGCAGCAATCGTAAGTTGCTCACCCGCCTTGCGAAAGGCTTCTAAAACCTTATTTGAATCACTGTTGTCAGCGTCAACAATTTGTAAAAAGATGGGTGCAGGGAGTTTCCGAACCTGTATGAGTTTTGATTTTTTCTTAATTTCAGAAGCAATGATTTCGAGTTCATTGGCTGAGAAAAGCGATTTGTCGAATCGGCCGGAGTCGCTTGTTAGGTATGAAAGAGCTGTGCCTTTGGAGGCCGACCGGACTTTACGGATAGTGGTGTTCATTATTAATTTCTAAATTTGAGCGGCTGAAATTAGTGAAACATGCAGGAATATCAAAACCCTTGAAAATACGCGATTTCAGTAAACATTTGCCCTTATGGGATGTTGATTAATCCGAAGGAAAACGACAACTTCCCGAAACCTGCAGATATGCATTCAGCCATACTCTTAGAAAAAGCACTTCAAGGCGAATTTTTGACCGCCGGAGAAGGGTTGTTCCTTTTCAAGAATACACCTACTTCGGAGCTTATGCATGTTGCTCACCGTATGCGGATGCAGCGTGTCAAAGGGAATACGGTCACCTGGATAATCGACCGTAATGTGAACACCACAAATGTTTGCATAGCCAATTGTAAGTTTTGTAATTTTTATCGTATACCCGGACACAGTGAGTCCTATATTACCACCGCGGAACAATACCGGCAAAAAATAAATGAAACCTTCAGATACGGAGGAGATCAATTGTTACTGCAGGGAGGTCATCATCCCGAATTAGGTTTAAAATATTATACGGATTTATTCCGTTCGTTGAAAGCTGAATTTCCGCAGTTAAAGTTACATGCGCTTGGTCCACCGGAAGTTGCTCACATTTCGAAACTGGAAGGACTGTCTCATACCGAAGTGCTGAAAGCATTAGTTGCCGCCGGACTGGATTCTTTGCCGGGTGCCGGAGCTGAAATTCTGCACGACCGTGTTCGGAGAATGATTTCAAAAGGAAAATGTTCGGGAAAAGAATGGCTGGATGTTATGCGGGCTGCGCACCAGCTCAACATTACTACTTCTGCCACAATGATGTTCGGCCATATTGAAACACTTGAAGAACGTTTTGAACATTTTGTTTGGCTTAGAGAGGTTCAGTCAGAGAAGCCGGATAAAGCCAAAGGATTTATTGCTTTTATCCCCTGGCCATTTCAGGATGAGGGTACTTTGCTTCAACGTGTAAAAGGAGTGCGAAACAGGGTAATGGCCGATGAATATATCCGAATGATCGCACTCAGCCGGATCATGTTGCCTAACATAACGAATATTCAGGCATCGTGGCTTACAGTCGGCAAAAGTGTTGCGCAGGTTTGTTTACAGGCAGGAGCAAACGATTTTGGATCGATTATGATTGAAGAAAATGTCGTCAGTGCGGCCGGGGCACCACACAGGTTTACCACCAGGAGTATTCAGGAGGCTATACGCGAAGCCGGATTTGTGCCCCAGCTGAGAAATCAGCAATACGGATTCAGGGAGATTCCCGAAATGATGGAAGAGCAGGTAATTGATTATTGATTTAACCGGTAAAACTATTTTTAGTGATTTCAAACGGTTTGAAAAACAGAAAAGAAAATTCCGGACCCGGAAAGTTTGAACAGCCACATTAAGGGTATATGAAAAAACTGTCGTTGCTCCTTTTTATTCTTTGTTGTTTTGTTGAGCTTGCGCATGCAACGCACAACAGGGCAGGAGAAATTACCTATGAGCAAATCAGCCAGTATTATTATAAAGTTACTATTACAACTTATACCAAAACATCATCACCTGCCGATCGTCCTGAGTTGGAGATTTGGTGGGGTGATGGCACGCGCGATACTATTCCCAGAGTATTTTTTCAGGATAATTTCGGGGGAGCCGGAAGCGACATCCGTAAAAATATTTATTATGGGTACCATACGTATCCGGGCCCTTCAGTATATAAAATTTATTTTGAAGATCCCAATAGAAACGGTGGTGTAATAAATATTCCGAATAGCATTAATGTTCCGTTTTATGTGGAGACCATGCTGATTATTTTTCCGTCTCTCGGCTTTAACAATTCTCCGGTTCTCTTGCAGCCACCTATAGATGAGGGTGTAGTCGGGCAGGTGTTTGTTCACAATCCCAATGCATATGATCCTGATGGCGATAGTTTGTCGTATGAATTGATATACTGTAAGAGCGCGGGAGGTATTGATATACCGGGATACACTTACCCCAGTGCCAGCAACTCCTTTTCCCTGAATGCGGTCACCGGTGATTTAATTTGGGACAGCCCTGTTTCGTGTGGTGAATTTAATGTCGCATTCCTGATCAGAGAATGGCGTAATGGGTTTAATATTGGATACGTTGAACGTGATATGCAGATCAATATTTTGTGTAATAATCCGAACAACAATCAGCCTCCACAATTTTCTTCTGTTCAGGATACATGTGTAATTGCAGGTACGTTTATCTCATTTCCGGTATCCGCTACTGATCCCAACAGCACCAACACGGTTACACTCACTGCAACCGGAGGCCCTTTACAGCAGACCGTCTCTCCGGCTCAATTTAATCAACCTGTCAGCGGAACACCTACTGTAACACAAACTTTTCAGTGGCAGACCGATTGTGAACATGTGCAGAAAACCCCCTATCAGATGGTTTTTAAGGCAAAGGACAACGATCCCAATGTGCAGCTTGTTTCTTTGCAGACAGTGCGTATCAAAGTCATAGCGCCAGCGCCTCAAAACCCGGTTGCTGTTCCCTCCGGGAATACAATTCAGCTGTCATGGGATGTAAGTCCATGTCCGCAGGCCATAGGGTACAAAATTTACAGAAGAAAAGGAGGTTTCCCTTTTGTTCCCGGGCCCTGTGAAACAGGAGTGCCATCATACACCGGGTATTCGTTTATCGCCTCTGTAAACGGGTTATCAAATACTTCTTATATCGATAACAATGGTGGTTCGGGACTTGAACCCGCAACGGAATATTGCTACCGGGTAATTGCCTATTTTGCTGACGGCGCCGAAAGTATTTCATCAGATGAGGTGTGTGCTACGTTGAAAAAAGATTTGCCCGTACTAACAAATGTAAGTGTAACAACTACTGATGCGGTTAACGGAACCATGTATGTTGCCTGGAGTAAACCATCAGATTTGGATACGGCGCAATGGCCTGCTCCATACGAATACAGAATTTTCCGGTCATCATCTTCTTCGCCTTCCAGCTTTGTCCAGGTAGGATCGAACACTTCAATTAATGACACCCTATTTAATGATTCAGGAATTAACACTTTAGATGAATCATTCAATTACAGAATTGATTTGTATGCTTCACCATCAGGGACGTTGCAGCTTGTCGGACCTTCGCAGGAGGCCTCTTCAGTATTTCTTTCAATTGTTCCTTCGGATGAAAAATTGATTCTTAACTGGCAATATTCCGTCCCGTGGAAAAATGACACAACAGTCATTTACAGATTTGATGGGTCGTCGTATAATTCAATTGGTTTCAGCACAACAAATATATACACTGATTCGCTGTTGAACAATGGCGAGTTGTATTGTTATTATGTTATGACGAAAGGGTTATATCTTACGAGCGGATATGTTGATCCGATACTTAACAATTCACAGGAAGCTTGTGATCGTCCTTATGATAATGTTCCTCCCTGCCCGATAGCAACAGATACGCTTGATTTCGATTGTGCCGCAGGGGTTATAACATTAGGATGGCAGGTTCCGCCTGTGGAATGTGCAGATGATGTAATGGAATATTATATTTACTATGCCAGCGCTCCGGGCGAGCCATACACAATACTGGCAACTGTTCCGGATGGTGCAGCAACATCATACACCTATACAGCCCCTTCGTCCGTTGCAGGATGTTATTATGTAGCTGCTGTTGATTCAAATGGTAACATCGGAGCTCCCAATAACTCCATATGCGTCGACAATTGTCCGTTTTATGAATTGCCTGTTGTGTTTACTCCCGATGGGAATAACATTAATGATTTCTTTGTGCCGTTTCCTTACAGAAATGTCAGAGATATAGAATTAAAAATATTTAATCGTTGGGGGCAGGTGGTTTTTGAAACAACGGATCCTGACATAGGCTGGAATGGCAAATCAAATAATACCGGACAGGATTTGCCGGAGGGAGTTTACTTTTACATTTGTAAGGTAAACGAAATTTACCTGGATGGAATCAGACAACGGGTACTAAAGCCCGGAACAATTCAGCTTTTACGCAAGTAAATGTATGTTTACAGGGATTATTGAAGAATTAGGTACTGTAATTTCCGCCGCTCCTTCAGCGACCGGAATGGAGTTTGCGATAAGTGCTCCTTTTACTGCTGAACTTCGTGTTGATCAGAGTATAGCGCACAATGGGGTGTGTTTAACCGTAACAGCTATTAAGAATGATGTTTATTATGTTACTGCAATTGCTGAAACACTGACCCGTTCAAATTTGGGTGGATTAAAAGCGGGGGATCATGTTAATCTTGAACGTTGCCTGATCATGAATGGCCGGCTCGATGGTCATATTGTTCAGGGCCATGTTGATGTTACCGGAATTTGTGAGTCAATTACCGATGCGGGTGGCAGCTGGATTTTCAGATTCAGTTTCCCTGAGAAATACAACATGCTGCTGGTGGAAAAGGGATCAGTTTGTGTTAATGGAGTCAGTTTAACAGTGGTTGATGTTGAAAAGGAACACTTTTCGGTGGCCGTTATTCCTTATACGTTTGAGCATACCAATTTTGGAACACTTAAAAAGGGCTCTTCTGTTAATATTGAATTTGATATACTCGGCAAGTATGTGCTGAAAGCTTTTGGAAAAATTGACGGGGAGCGTTAGCTCCAGCCCGGCATGTCGGTTATTTTTCCGGTCAATTGCAGATACATTACCAGCATAATAAGTAACGCGACACCAATGGCTAATAAAAAAGTCATGTTACGGTATTTTGACGCGTTCCCTTCCAGTTTCTTAAACCGGTATATGTTGAAAACAGCTTTTTCGGCTCTGTAAAATGCACTTTCTCCTTTAACGATATAATCAAATGCGCCATATTTCATGGTATTAACGGCTACATCAATTTTATCCTGTCCTGACAGCATGACTACATCTGTATCAGGGGATATCTTTTTTATTTCCTGCAGCACATCCAGGCCGTTCATGGCATCCTTATTAACACCATCCAGGTAAAAATCAAGAAATACGATTCCGGGTAACTCATTCATGTGTTTCAAGCACTCTTCACCTGAATTAAAAACCCTGATTTTATAGCCGGACATTTTCGATAAATGATCACTGATCATTTCTGCCTGAATAGGGTCATCGTCTACAATAAAAATGTGTTTGTTCAACTGAGCCATGGTGTTATGTTCAAAAGGTGAATCTATAGCGAAATTATATGAATAGTTTGGATTTTCAAAGTCCTGCAATATGTGACCTGAGTTCCTCGCTGGCCCGGGATATTACGTTTTCCAGATTTTGTACTGCTTCCGGTAGCTGGTCAAGGTTGGATACCTGTGCGGCATTGTGTTCAATAAATATTGCCAATTCCTCAGCACGGGCAATTCCCATGTATTTTGTTTGTGATTTCAGGCTGTGAGCTGCTGTTCTGAGAGCCTTCCAATCGGAAGTCTCCAGACTTAGTTTAATTGCAGCTAAGGCAGGTTCGGTTCCGTTAAGAAACAGGTTAACATATTTCTTAATTTTTTCCGAATCGCCCGCTGTAAACGTTTTGAGAAATGTTAAGTCGGCAAATGTTTCCATTAGTGCAGTTTATGATATGTTAACAGGAAGTGAAATTACAAATTCAGTGAATACATTTTCCTCAGAGTTAACCGAAACAGATCCGTTATGACCATTTACTATTATGTCATAGCTGAGAGAAAGTCCCAGCCCGGTTCCCTGTCCGGCCGGTTTAGTTGTAAAAAAAGGGTCAAATATTTTGCTAAGGATTGTTTTTGGTATGCCTGTGCCGTTATCCCGGATAGTAACTATTGCTGTATTGTTTACGAATTGAGTTGAAACTTTTAAGACGGGTGAATAATTTAAGGCTCCATTTTTTGCCTTGGATTCTATAGCATAAAGTGAATTGTTGAACAGGTTCACCAAAACCCTGCTTATTGAATTTATTACAACATTAACATCCGGTAATGAGGAATCGAATGCGCGAATTATGGATACTTCCAATGGATTTTCGCGTTTTCGTGAACCATGATAGGAGAGTTCAAGCAGTTCGTCAATGGTAGCATTCAGGTTTACAGGTTGCTTTTCGGTAGAGCCTGAACGGGAGTGGAGTAACATTCCCTTTACAATTTTATCGGCACGTTTTCCGTGAGTGTTAATTTTTTCAAGATTTGTTGCCAGATCCTTTAATACTGCCTCCTGATTTGGTCCGGATTCTTTTAAGTCGCTGATGAGCTCGAGTGATATGTCAGAAAAATTATTTACAAAATTTAACGGGTTCTGAATTTCATGGGCGATACCGGCGGTTAGTTCGCCGAGTGACGCCATTTTTTGAGCATGGACAAGTTGTTCCTGGGTGTTAATCAGTTTTTGATGCGTTTCAGAAAGCTCAGTGTACGCCTTGTCAAGTGCCAAATGAGATTTTTTCTGATTCCTGTACCTGTTGTAAAACAGAAGGGATACTATTATCAACGCAACAGAACCAATGATGAGCGAATTACGTGTTGTAGCCTGACGGCTGATAAGTAATTCTTTTTTTGATAGAGCTAAATCCTGAAGTGATTTTTCCTGCGTTAATAACCTGATTTTTTCTTCGCGTTCTAAATTTGCCTGATCGGATACGTGTTTTGCAATATTCAAATCTTCAATTATTCTTTCTTTTTCAAGACGTTCCAGCTCTGATTCCGTGAGTTCTTTATTTCGTTCAAGTTCCTCCTGTGTAAGCTGAGCGTATTGAATTCCTTTTTCGCGGCGTAACATATCCTGAATAGATTCCTTTTCAACCAGGTCGCGACGCATCAG
>DASUFP010000098.1:0-10915 GCA_036274495.1 Bacteroidia bacterium | reverse complement strand
ATCAAGCATCTGTTTTTCCGGTGCAAAATCATCGTGCTGTGTCGATATTACGATTGCATCGATACGCTGTGGCTTATGGTCGTCGCTGTATTCGATGGTAACCTGGCTCTTCGAGTCGGGACGCAGGTATTTCATCACTTTGCCTTCTTTACGTATGGCTGCCAGTTCACGCAGCAGCAAATGTGCCAATTCGAGTGGCAGGGGCATGTAATTATCTGTTTCACGGCTGGCATAACCAAACATCATTCCCTGGTCGCCGGCTCCCTGCTCTTCAGGTTTTTTACGCACCACTCCCTGGTTGATATCAGGTGATTGTTCGTGAATAGCTGACAGAATTCCACATGAGTTGGCTTCAAACATGTATTCGCTTCGGGTGTACCCGATATCGCGGATCACTTCACGGGCTATTTCCTGCACATCCAGGTAGGCGTCGGATTTAACTTCTCCTGCCAGCACCACCTGTCCTGTGGTCACCAGTGTTTCACATGCCACCTTCGACATGGGATCGTATGCTAAAAAATAATCGATAAGCGCGTCCGAAATTTGATCCGATACCTTGTCGGGATGCCCTTCTGATACTGATTCTGAGGTAAAGAGATAAGCCATTTTATAGTGAAAGTTTTGAGTGTTTTAAATAGAGCCGCGAAGTTAAGAATTCGCCGGATAACTTGGGATTGTGTTGATAAATGGGGGAATCAGGGTTTTCCCGTAAGCTGATGAAAGACATCCTCCAGGGAGCTCTCTGAACGCAGGAGCATCAGCACCTTAAGGTTGTTTTTGACAGCAAATTCGAAGATATCACCCCTTAAATCAGTGCCTGCAGCAGCCTGCAGGCGCCACATATGATCTCCTGTTGAAGTAACCTGTTTCACTCCCTTAAGTGCCTCTAAATCGCCCGAATCGGCAACCCCGTCAAATTCAACCTCAAAAACAGGTTCAGGTGTGGTTTTTTGCTGAATGGAGGAGGTCTTGTCATCGGCAACAATCACCCCCTTATTGATAATTACCACCCGACCGCAAATGGCTGTTACTTCCTGCATAATATGGGTCGAAAGAATTACAGTTTTTTCCCTGCCAATCTGAACTATCAGGTTTCTGATATCCACCAGCTGGTTGGGGTCAAGGCCTGATGTAGGTTCGTCCAGAATGAGTACTTCGGGATTGTGAATCATCGCCTGTGCCAGTCCTACCCGCTGTCTGTAACCCTTCGAAAGAGCCCCGATTTTTTTATGCTGTTCGGGTGAAAGTCCGGTTACTTCCACCATTTCGGCAACTCTTTTGGCGTTTGATGAGCTCTTTGTATGCAGGCTGGCGACAAATTCCAGGTACTCTTTTACATACATATCAAGATACAAGGGGTTATGTTCGGGAAGGTAACCAACCCTCCGTCTCACTTCAAGGGAGTGTTCCACCGTGTCGAAGCCGCATACCGAAGCGGTCCCTGAGGTTTGAGGAATAAAACAACTGATTATTTTCATCATGGTCGACTTGCCGGCCCCATTGGGTCCTAACAATCCAACAACTTCGCCCGAACCAATTGTGAAACTGACATTATCCAAAGCCTTCTGGCTTCCGTACAGCTTAGTGATTTCTTTTACCTCGATTGACATAATTCACAAAATTACAGAAACGGTTTTGCAAATCAGCCTTAATTGTTTGCAGTCAGCTTTTATTGGTTTATTTTACCGGTTTATGATTCAAACTCGCGCAACTGCATTTTAATGTAAACCCCTCGTAATTTGTAACTTTGACGCAATCTCATCCGGTTATGCAGCCCATTGTTTCATTATTATCAGGTCTTGTTTTAAAATCCACAGGGTCGTGGTATGTAGTTGCCGGCGACGATGGTGCCGAATACCGCTGCAGGATTAAAGGCAGATTAAGAACGCTTGGGATTGATACCACAAATCCGGTAGCAGCCGGCGACAGGGTTGTTTTTGAAATAGCCGGTAATAGTAACGAAGGGATGATTGCGGAAATTAAAGAACGCCGGAATTACATTATCCGCAAATCGGTGAACCTTTCACATCAGGCACATATCATAGCTTCAAATATCGACATTGCTCTGGTAGTTGCAACACCGGTTTTCCCCAGAACCTCCACCGGTTTTATCGATCGTTTTCTGGCAACTGCCGAAGCATATAACATCCCTGCCGGTATTATTTTTAATAAGTCAGATTTGTACGATGAAAAGGTGAAATTATATGTAGATGAATTAGCTTCCATGTACCGTAAAATCGGATACCGGACTTTTATTGTCTCTGCATTGAAGAATGACTCCCTTAATGAATTGAAAAAAGTGTTACACGACAAAGTGACTTTATTTTCGGGTCACTCGGGAACAGGAAAATCAACCCTGGTAAATAACCTGATTCCGGGACTCACTCTTAAAACAACCGAAATATCCGCACAACATCTCAAAGGAAAACATACCACCACCTTTGCCGAAATGCATCCCATCCCGGGAGGAGGATATATCATTGATACGCCCGGCATACGTGAGTTTGGAATCCTTGATTTTGAAAAGCATCAGGTTTCTCACTATTTTCCTGAAATATTTGAAACGGCATCGGCCTGCCGGTTCAACAACTGTTTACATGTTAACGAATCAGACTGTGCGGTCCTCACCGCACTCGAACAGGGTAAAATCGCGTTAAGCCGTTATGAAAGCTATTTAAGTATTCTGAACAACGAGGATGTTTTTAAATAAGGATTTGTAAAACAGAAACAATGTAACATTCAGAAAACGTCAGATTTAAGATGAGAGTAGTTATTCAGCGTGTTACAGAAGCTTCAGTTGCAATTGACGGCAAAATGCATTCGTCTATCGGAATAGGATTGCTGATTTTACTGGGAATTTCTCTCACCGACAGCGAAAGGGAAGTACTTAAAGTTGTGTCAAAAATTCCGAAGCTCAGGATATTTAATGATAGTGCAGGGTTAATGAATGTTTCTGCTGCCGATGCCGGCGCGGACTATCTTGTAGTTAGTCAGTTTACTTTGTTTGCAGATACAAAAAAGGGTAACCGTCCCTCATATATACAATCGGCTCGTCCGGAACAAGCCATACCACTCTACCATACTTTTTTGCAAATGCTCGAAAAGGAATGCGGAAAGGAGGTAGCTTCCGGAGTATTTGGTGCCGACATGAATGTTTCTCTGGTAAACGACGGGCCGGTCACAATTATCATCGACACTAACGACTGGGAACGCAGTGGTGAAGCATAGTGTCTTAATGTTTAATTCAGGAGAAGATTTCCGCTATTCAATTCATCTGTTACAATTAACCGGTATGCATTGGCGATTCAGACCGAAATGATCTGATCAATGTTATCGAAAACACAATTCATTTTTATGTCACTATCCCAAACACAACAAACTGTCGACACCTGGATTAAAGCACACGGTGTACGATATTTTAACGAACTTACAAATATGGCACTCCTCGCTGAAGAGGTTGGTGAACTGGCCCGTATAATGGCAAGGAGATATGGTGAACAATCTTTTAAAAAAGGCGAATCAGATCATGATCTGGGAGATGAAATTGCGGATGTGTTGTTTGTGCTGGTTTGTATAGCCAATCAAACCGGTGTTGACTTGAACGCAGCCTTTGAAAAAAACATGTTGAAAAAAGAGGGCAGGGACCATGAAAGACATAAATCGAATCCTAAACTTGGAGGGGGTGACCATTAAAAAGAATTTACCGCACCAGGGTAACGGTTCCCGTAAGCACTTTCTTCTGCGAATCGTTCTTCACACTTAACCGGTAAACATATAAACCTTCGGGAGCTTTATCACCTGAAGGGGTTAGCCCGTTCCATTTTTCAAGTCCTATAGAGTGAAAAACTTCTTGGCCCCATCGGTTAAACACGCTTAAATCATATGATTCAACCGAATGACCGACAGGTCCGAATAAATCGTTAATGCCATCGTTATTTGGGGTAAACGAATTGGGCATATAGTAAATAACAACATCATCAAGGTAAACATCCTGCCTGGCACTGTCGGCGCAGCCGTATTCAGACGTTACTACTAAGAGCACTGAGTAACTTCCCGGTTCCAGGTACGAATGTTGCGGTTCCGATCCGGTCGCAAGAGCGCCATCTCCAAAATCCCAAAACCAGTTATATGCATTAGTGGAGTGATCGGTAAACTGATAATATGGGAACAGGATATTGCTTCTTACCGGTTCAGCTGTAAAAGATACATCAGGTAAAGGGTGAACAGTTACCGTAGCGGTGTCGGTGCGCGGTGTTGAACATGAATCGTAAACGGTGAGGATATACGTTGTCGTGATATCAGGTGTGAGTATCTGTACGGCCAAATCACTTGTTGTGTTGTTCCAGTGGTAAAAATACGGGCCGCCGTTACCTCCCGATGCACTTCCTGTAACTGTGATGGATTGTCCTTCGCAAATTTCCTGAGGAGCGTCAATTGACGCTATCAGTATCGGATACCGTTGGATGATCAGCTCATTTGAATAGGCAGGATTAAACCATAAACACCTTTCCGACGAGGTCAATACCATTTGCAGGGTATCGCCATTTTGAAAGGCGGAACTGACTAAAGTATCGCTGCCTTGCAAAACCTGGATTCCATTCAGCAGCCATGCATAACCCGGCGAATTTCCCTGATTCAAATTTACACTGCTGTAAGTTATGGTAGTGCCATCACAGAAAATACCGGGAGGATCCGCACTTATGACTGACGACGGAGTCAGTAAAGGGTCTTCAGCAACTGCAATTGCATTTGAAGTATCGGTCACCGGAAGGGCACAGAAAGCATTTGAAGTTAAAACGGCGTCAACAATATCTCCGTTATTTAATGAATTGCTGACAAAAACAGTTCCCGTAACACCTGTATTTGTGCTGTTAACCCTCCAGTTTATTCCGGGTGATGTTCCTCCTGAAAGGATAACAGCAGAAAATGTAAGTGTATCCAGATCACAGACGCGTCCCGGTGGCGAAACCGAAATGGTTATTTGGGGTGTTACGTTTGGTGAAACCTGGATAATTACCGGAATTCCTGCAGCAGTTGGTGTTGTAAGACAGGTGGCATTGGATGTTAAGGTAACCCCGACTTGTGCCCCGTTTGTTAAACCTGATGAAGAAAAAGTGGCACTGTTTGTTCCTGCATTTACACTGTTGATACTCCATTGGTAGGCCGGATTACTGCCGCCGTTTACCGCTGTGGCAGTAAATGTTACCGCGTCGCCCGGACAAACAGGGCCTGCAGGTGCGGCGCTTATTGAAACGGCGGGAGTCAGATTTGGATTTACAACAGCGGTTATGATATTGGATGTGTCGGATGGAGTTGTTAAACAAACTTCGGAGCTGTTCATAACCACCTTAATGGTGTCGTTATTAACCGGTGTGAAACTAAAGGCCGGACTGTTGCTTCCCGATGGTACTCCGTTTTTGAACCACTGATAAGCCGGGATTGACCCGCCGTTTACGGCAGAAGCATTAAACGTTACCGGTGTTCCCGCACAAACAGGACCTGCAGGAGTTGCTGTAATGGTTACCGCCGGCGTGAGTAACGGATTTACAACCATAATTATCTGATTGGAAAAAGCGTTTACTGGTGCAGCACAAACAGCATTCGATATCAGACGTACATCTACTACGTCGCCGTTTAAAAGTGTTGACGATGACCAGGTAGTGCCAAATGCAACGGGTACACCATTGACTCGCCAGCGGACTATTTGTCCCGGCCCGCCGTTAAGCGGAAAGGCGGTAAAGGATACTGTGGTTCCTGCGCATACCGGTCCGCCTGGAATTGCATTTATAGTTACTGAGGGAACGGGAGAGGGAGTAATGCCTGCGACAATAACATTTGATGTTACTGTAGCAGGTGTCGGACATACGGCATTTGAGGTCATTTGAACAGTAACATTATCGCCGTTTGCCAGTGACGCAGTGGTGAAGGCAACAGCGTTGGTCCCTGTAGGCGTGCCGTTTACATACCACTGATAAACAGGCGAGGGTCCGGTGTTAACTCCTGCTGCGGTAAAAGTCACAGGTGTTCCCTGGCAAACCGGCCAGGCAATCGGCTGCGAAATGGTTACTGACGGTACTATCGCCGGCAGAACAGAAGCAACAAGTTGGTTTGAGGTGGACGTTACAGGGGATACGCACACACCGTTAGAAGTCATTATAACACGAATAATATTTCCGTTGGTAAGTGATGAAGTGGTAAAAGTGGATGAATTGGTACCCGAATTAGCCCCATTCACCTGCCATTGATAGGATGGGGAGGTACCACCATTAACTGCCAATGCAGTAAAAGTTACCGGAGTGCCGGGGCACACCGCACCTGCAGGGTTCATGGAGATTGCTACAGAGGCGGCAATAACCGGATTAACTGTCATTACTATAACATTGCTGTTGGCAGTAGCGGGTACTGCACATCCAAGGGACGATGTAAGTACTACACTTACCTGATCACCGTTAGCCAGCGAAGCTGTTGCAAATGTCGGACTGTTGGGTCCGGTATTGATTCCGTTTACTTTCCATTGATAGGAAGGGGAGGCGCCGCCCAAGGTAGTAGTAGCAGTAAATATCACATTGTCGGCAGCACAGATAGGACCTGCAGGGTTTACCGCAATACTTACTGTAGGGGCTGATGGCGCTGTAACTGTTATTGCAATCTGGTTGGAAACAGCTGTTGGAGTGCTGACACAAATTTCGGAAGAGGTAAGAATAACAGTAATTACATCACCGTTGTTCAGCGTTGACGATGAAAATGAATTAGTGCCGGCACCTGCATTCACACCATTTACCTGCCATTGATAAACCGGGTTGGTACCTCCGTTGAGTGGATATGCCGTAAATGTTACGCTCTCGCCGGGGCATATTGCACTGGAGGTGCTCGAAACTATTGTGACAGATGGGGTGACTACCGGGCTTACATCCATGGTGATGGTGTTGGAACTGGCAGCAGGACAAGCGGCATTTGCAGTTAATGATACTCCGACCTGATTGCCGGCAGAGAGTGTGCTGCTGCTGAACATTGTGCTGTTTGATCCTGCGTTTATGCCGTTCACAGTCCATTGGTAAACGGGAGTCGGTCCGGGATTTACCGGAAGTGCGGTAAAGTTCACCGGTGTTCCTGAACAAATAGGTCCAGGTGGTGCAGCAGCTATGGTAACCGACGGCGCTGCAAATGGATTTACAACCATTACAAGAGGAGGAGAGACCGCGTTGTTCGATACAACACATGTAGAATTTGAAAGAAGACTTACCGTTATAACATCCCCGTTGTTCAACGTGCTGCTCGACCAGGTGGAGCTGTTCGATCCTACGTTCATGCCATTTAGTTGCCACTGAAAAACAGGATTGGTTCCTCCGAAAGTTGGCAATGCCGTAAAGTTAACCAGAGTGCCTGTGCAAACAGGTCCCGGCGGATCCTGCATGATGCTCACGGCAGCTTGCGGAGGCCCTGTTGCCGGATTTACCTTAATGGAGTAAATCACATTTTTAATTTTTGGCGGGCAGCCGTTATCGGTTACAGATACAGTAAACTGATAAGGACTGGAATTCGCCTGGCCGCAATCGGTGCTCCAGCAAAATTGTGATGTAACGATGTTATCACCCGAAGCCGTTGCAAGTGTTGCCGGAGGATTTACGACCGCACTATTAAAAATGGGACCTGATGCAGTGAGGTATAGGCTATCGCCGTTAGGATCGGTGAATGTGACAGGAAAACAAATGGTTTGTCCTTCGGTAATTGTGTAATTGGTAGTCCCGCTGCCATTGGCATTTGAAAGAGCGGGGATAGTATTTGGCGGACATGTGATGGCGATCAGCTGCAGATCACGTCTGATGGTTGCAATAAGCTGACCGTTTCTGTATTCACGGATTTCGATGGCAACAACATAAAATCCCTGGTTTGGAATCATGTAATTGGTGAGTCCGGTAACGGGATCAATTGAACTATAACCGCCCGGTCCGAATGGAGCAGCCATGGAGTAGCCGGGGTTATAGAGGACCGGTGGTATTGGAAACGTGTAAGGATTGTTGTCGATTTGCGGGTCAGGTATTGGATTTCCTGAGGAGGAGTAGCCACTGTAGGGAGTTACAAAAGCGTAAACAAGCGAATCGCCATCCGGATCAACAGCGTTGTTTACAATTGAAATGGTATCACCCGCACACATGTATGGAACGGGAAGGTCGCTGAATTGGGGAGATGAATTAAGGATCGGCGCCGGAGGAATAAAACAGCTATAGGTCATGCCTATGCTGCCGGGGGTACTCAAATTGACAATATTTCCGTTCCTGCAGCACCGTTCTACCATCAGGTGGTATCCTCCCGAACCGGGTGGCAAGGAGATGTCCGCTTCAAATATGCCCTCCTCGACACAAACAGTAGTACTGAAATTGCAAGTAGGTCCTGCAGCAGGAGGGGTAATAAACTGACTGCTGGTAAGGGTCAGGTTTTCCGTTGTATACCAAACTTTGTCGTTATTCGGATTGAGCGGGTCCTGTGTATATATTCCCAACAGCATCGAAAAATCGAGTGGGGCTGTGCCTCCTCCGCTGGCATCACAGTACCTGTAGATTTTTAAAGTTACGTGGTAATTGTCCATACCGCCTCCTGAACCGGAGTAGGTATAGGTCATGCTTCCTCCCATAAGGTGAGTAGAAAAAGCTCCTGTATAAACCAGCATCAGCAATAGGGTTGCCGGAAGCGCTTTCCACAGATTTGGTTTCCGGATATGAAGCTGATACATCAATGTCGGGGAGGTTCAAAATCAAATATACAAAAAATTATCAGGCTGTACATGTACCACCAACAGCTAATACATGGTCAAAGTAACAGTTTATTTGCAGAAAGCAGTTCCACTGTCACTAAATGAACAGTGTGCAATGCAAAAAGCACTGCCTTTCAGCAGTGCTTTTTTAATAAAACAGGTAAAAATATCAGACCGATTCGGCCAAAACGGTTACTTTATTTTTAAGCATTTCAACTACTCCGCCTTTAACGTCGAACGTGTGAGACCCCGTTGCAGTTTTCACTTTAACAACTCCGTTTATCAGCGAAGAGATGATAGGCGCGTGATTGTTCAGCATTTGAAACTGGCCTCCGGTTCCGGGTACGGTAACAGAAGTTACTTCGCCTGAAAAGACTTTCTTGTCCGGGGTAATTATTTCTAGATACATGCTTCCTTTAAAGTTGAGTTTGCAGCAATCAGATCACCCTGACTGCAATTTTAAGTTACAGCCTTAGTTAGACTCGGCAAGCAGTTTTTTGCCTTTTTCGATGGCGTCATCAATGGTACCCACCAGGTTGAAAGCGGCTTCGGGGTATTCATCTACCTGACCATCAAGAATCATGTTAAATCCTTTAATCGTTTCTTCGATTGGAACCAGTACACCTTTAAGTCCTGTAAACTGTTCAGCAACAAAGAAGGGTTGAGAAAGGAATCGCTGCACACGACGGGCACGGTGTACAACGAGTTTGTCTTCATCCGACAATTCGTCCATACCGAGAATGGCAATGATATCCTGAAGCTCCTTGTAACGCTGAAGGATTTCTTTTACGCGTTGTGCAGTTCGGTAGTGTTCGTCACCTACTACGGCAGGTGAAAGAATTCTTGAAGTTGAATCCAGCGGATCAACGGCAGGATATATACCCAGCTCTGCAATTTTCCGGCTCAATACCGTAGTCGCGTCAAGGTGAGCAAAAGTAGTGGCAGGTGCAGGATCGGTAAGGTCATCGGCAGGTACATATACCGCCTGTACAGATGTGATGGATCCGCGCTTGGTAGAGGTAATGCGTTCCTGCATAGCGCCCATTTCGGTAGCCAGCGTCGGCTGATAACCTACTGCTGAAGGCATCCTTCCAAGAAGTGCTGATACTTCAGATCCTGCCTGGGTGAATCGGAAAATGTTATCGATAAAGAACAGAATATCTCTTCCTCCGGATTGCTCATCACCATCACGGAAGTATTCGGCAATGGTAAGTCCCGAAAGGGCAACGCGGGCACGTGCTCCGGGAGGCTCATTCATTTGTCCGAATACCAGTGTTGCCTTTGAGTCTTCCAGTTTTTTGTGGTCAATATTCGACAAATCCCAGCCTCCTGCTTCCATAGAATGTTTGAAAGCGTCGCCATAATTGATTACGCCCGACTCAAGAAACTCCCTCAAAAGGTCATTCCCTTCACGGGTACGCTCACCAACTCCTGCAAAAACAGAAAGACCTGAATAGGCTTTTGCAATATTGTTTACCAGTTCCATGATAAGTACGGTTTTGCCTACTCCGGCACCACCGAACAAACCAATTTTACCCCCTTTGGAGTAAGGCTCAATAAGATCGATTACCTTAATACCGGTGTACAAAACCTGTGATTCTGTGGATAATTCTTCAAACTTCGGAGCTGCACGGTGAATAGGTAATCCGGTGCCGTTTTTGATTTCAACAGGACCAATACCGTCAATTGCCTCGCCTACAACATTAAATAAACGTCCTTTGATAGCTTCTCCTGAGGGCATCTGAATAGGCATTCCGGTAGTTTTTACTTCCATTCCGCGCACTAATCCGTCGGTTGAATCCATGGCAATTGCCCGCACGGTGTCTTCACCAATATGCTGTTGGCACTCCAGAATTACCCGCTGGCCGTTATCGCGTGTGATAACCATGGCGTCCAGAATGTTCGGGAGCGTACTGCCCTCCTGATCAAAACTTACGTCTACTACAGGGCCGATTACCTGTACTATCTTTCCTGATTTATTCATGTCTGAATGTATAGTGTGGAATTTTTAGATTTGCGAGCGCAAAAGTATGACTAATTCCTGTGAATTCCATGTGGGGAAGAGTCAAATTTCCTGATGTTGATAAAAAGCTTGTAACACCCGGGTCTTCTTTTGTTAAATATCTTATAATCAAAGTGATAACACATATTTTAATTGAAAAT
>DASUFP010000097.1:0-38643 GCA_036274495.1 Bacteroidia bacterium | reverse complement strand
AACGACGCCGCATAACAAAAACCGAATTGTTTACCCGTGTGTTAAAAGAAATAGCCGCGTCGAATGGTTCCGTGAAACTGGCTACTGCGTCTATTCAGATTATTAACAAGCCGGCCTGACTGTTTCACATCATGCCTTTTGCGAATTATTTTTTAATCAATTAATAAATTTTACAAGCTTATGAATCTGGAATTGACCTTTTTGACTGCAGGAGACTATGAAGAACTAAAATCTGCAATGATTAATTCTTACAGAAGTATGCCCGAATCGTACTGGAAAGAACATCACATCAATAAACTTCTGGAAATTTTTCCTGAAGGGCAGGTTGTAATCAAAGTTAACGGCAGTATAGCAGGATGTGCATTATCCATTATTGTTGATCAGAAAAAGTTGGTTGAACAGCATACATTCAGAGAAATCACCGGTAACTATACATTCGATACACATTCAAAATACGGTGATCTGCTTTATGGTATTGATGTATTTATTAAACCGGAATTCCGCGGTATGCGTTTGGGAAGACGTTTGTACGACTACAGAAAGGAGTTGTGTGAACGACTCAATTTAAGGGGAATTGTTTTTGGCGGAAGAATTCCGAATTACCACAAGTATGCCGATGTATATACACCAAAGGAGTATATTGATAAGGTAAAATCAAAAGAATTACACGATCCGGTTCTCAGTTTTCAGTTAGCTAATGATTTTTATCCGGTAAGGATTCTCAGAAATTACCTGGAGAATGATGCTGTATCACTCAAATTTGCTGTACTGCTACGATGGGACAACATCTACTACGAGAAACCTCATAACAAGGCAAATGTCAGAAAAAGCGTGGTCAGAATCGGGCTTATCCAATGGCAGATGCGGTTGTACCGGGATCTGAAGGACCTGATGGAGCAGGCTGAATATTTTGTTGACGCCCTGAGCGGGTACAAGTGCGACTTTGCTGTTTTTCCCGAGTATTTTAACGCGCCGTTGATGGCCGCCTACAACGACCTCAGCGAATCGGAAGCGATAAGAAAGCTGGCGGAATTCACCAATCCGATAATAGATGAGTTATCGAAAATGTCGGTGTCTTACAACATAAACATTATTGCCGGCAGTATGCCGGAGGTAGTTAATAATATGTTATACAACGTTGGCTACCTGTGCAAACGCGACGGCACCCGCGAACGGTATGAAAAAATTCATGCCACGCCCGATGAAGAGAGAATATGGGGAATGAAAGGCGGAAGTCAGGTAAAAACGTTTGATACCGATTCGGGAAGGATCGGCATACTGATCTGTTACGATTCGGAATTTCCGGAACTGAGCCGGTTGCTGGCCGACGAGGGAATGGAGATACTATTTGTCCCCTACCTCACCGATACTCAAAATGGATATTCAAGAGTGCGAAGCTGTTCACAGGCCCGGGCAATTGAAAATGAATGTTACGTCGCCATTACCGGATGTGTCGGCAACTTACCCAAAGTTCATAATATGGATATCCAATATTCACAGGCGGTGGTATTTACCCCGTGTGACTTTTCATTCCCCACCAACGGAATCAAAAGTGAAGCAACCGCGAACTCCGAAATGATGCTTATTGCCGATGTTGATCTCGATCTGTTAATGGATCTTCACAATTTCGGCAGTGTCAAAAACCTGAAGGACCGGAGAAAAGATATATACGAGTTACGCAGGGTATGATTTTAATTAATTTGCAGTTAACTAATTGAACACTATTAAAGAAGGCGGTGTAACTATCAATTACACCACCTTCTCGTTTTCAGTTGCGCAACGACAACCGGTGACTTACCTGAAGAATTCGTTCATTTTGAAGTACCAGCAACTGCAGCTGGGCCAGGTTATTTAAAGCATCCGTTACCCTTTCATTTCCATTTGCATCAATTACTGTTTCATCCGGAATACAATTCAGTCCTTCGGACCGGTGGCCTGCGCAAAATACATTGTACCTTTTTACAACGGTTCTCAGGTTGTCAAGCTGTTTAGTTGCCGGAGATGATTCACCAAAGAAGTTTTCCGAATACGACTCGCCCAGCCATGCATGTTTGGCTACAAAATTTTCGTTCAGCTCTTTTTCTCCTGTCTCTTTTTCAAGAATGAATGTCTTTAAGAGTGTACTGCATTCCATCACATCCCGGCCTGCTTCTGAAATCGCAGGAACATTTCCGCCTTTAGCGATGGTGCTTACCAGTGCAAGTTCATTCTTAACAAGCATGTCGTTCCGCAAATAGTACTTTGTGTTTTTGATGTATTGTAACTCCGAACCTTGAGGTGACCGTGCCAGCGACAAGAACAATCCACAGCCGGATATAATCAAAATTGAAGTAACAATAGTGTTCATTTTGATATCAGGATTGCGGATACCTGCAACCAGATTTACCGGCAAATAAAACAACACCAGTACCACCACGGACGAAATGCCAAGAACATTTGCTCCGGGCCAGTGCATGATTTTGAAAAGCGTGCCAATGCTTATTAAAATGGCCGACAATGAACCTAGCCCAAGCAGGATTTTATCGTTTTTATGCTGTTTCTCCTTAAGCCGCAACACAAAAAGCAGGGGAAGAAACAAAAAACTGAATAATAAGATCCCGGTAAAAATCAGCACTCCGGCACCGGGGAGGTGTTGAAATTTGAAAAATATTCCGACAGACATTATTATGGCCGACAATATTCCGCTATTTATCATTACTTTTTTCATGGTATAATAGTTTTTGTTTTGAAGGAGAAGGATTGTTTCCGTTTCTATTTCGCGCAATTCCTTTTTGTAAAACGATTGAATTACGTTAGCATAAAATTGGTGGAAGTCTCCTGTTGCTTCCAGCCGGTTCTCAATGATGCAACAGATATGATCGAGCAGATCATCCTGCAAACTTTCCATTTCAACGCCACGTGCACGAATGTCGTTTGAAATAAAAGTTATCTGTTCATCATTCAATTGGTACATATTGATACTATAAAAATGTAACTTATTTATAAATAATAATGCTATTGAAGCCGCAGGTCGAGCAGTACTTTCATGGTATTGATGAAATCGGCCAGCTCACTGATTTTTTCCGCTTTTTTCGACTTGCCTGCCACACTCAGACTGTAATATTTCCGAACACGCTTACCAATAAATTCTGACTCCACTGTTATCAGTCCCTCATTTTCCATCGAATGCAGTGTAGGATAGAGTGCGCCTTCTGTTATCTGAATTTTATCTGCTGTAAGCTCTCTGACTTTCTGTGTCATCTCATAACCATACATCTTATTGTTGTCGGATAAAAGTTTTAAGATGATGGTTTTTAAAGTCCCTTTTATAAGTTCGGATGAGTAATTCATGGTCTTTTAACGTTTATTAATTCCCAATATTACATAAGAATCTTATGCATTTAACAGTTATGTAGAAAAATAATATTAATATATTGTAAATCAATTATATAAATTTTAAAGGTTCAGGTATTTTGATTGAAGACGGCAGCTTATTTCTTCCGAAAATCAGGTTGCAGGATGCGCAGCCTAATAAAATAACGATGCCTGATTACCCTACCGGAGCAGCCTTCATAAAGCCATAAAATGCGGTATTCGGTCGGGTGTAAGCCGGTTTTTGTTAGCTCATATAATTCAAATCTATTTTGCCTCAGAACAGAGAGACATTTAATGTGTAATTTTAGGTCGATGCAACATTGATTACCGATAACGAAATCACCCTGATATGAAATTGCCCGGCCGAATCTTCAAACAATCAGCAAGCGCTCTGCTCTATTTTTTTCTGGCTGCGGGCTCTGTTCCTTTAATTGCTGAAGCTCAAACCGACAGTACAGGTATCGTATCGGACAGTGTGCTGTTAAGTCCGGAGGAGGCCTTAAAAAAGGAGCTGCTCTCATTTGAACAAAAGCGTAAAGCCGATTCCACCCGGCTTTCCGATCTGGAACTGCATCTTCAAAACCTGAGCAAGCCCAGCGCCCACTTAAAAGATTCACTCGAAAAAGAAATACAGACGCTAAAAGACAAGGACCTGCAGATTAATCAGCGCCGGAAAGGTCGTATAGAGGCTTTGAGGGCGAAAACTACCGGGTTTCCGGTTGCAGGTTTTTTTGACGATACGTTGTTTGTAGTTTACAACAGTATAGGGGGATTTACTGCCGGTGAACGCGCATCAGCTATTGAAAACCGGATTAATAAGATTGCACATCAAACCGGCTTCAATCCTGATTCATTACAAATTTCGGAAGTTGAGACTACCAGTGACATTGTTTATCGCGGCAAAATAATAATGAGCATAACCGAAAACGATGCTATCTGGAACAACACCACCCGGCAAGCACTTGCAATTACTTACCGCAACAAAATCGCTTCGGCAATCAGTAAATACCTGGTAGAATCCAGCTTTGTTTCCATTACAAAAAAAACAGCTTTCGCCTTGTTGGTTCTCCTTACACTGGCATTTGTTATTTACCTGATCCGTCGTTTGTTTAAACGAATCAATTATTTTATTATCAGTCAGAGAGGTAAAACCATACAAGGTTTAAAAATCAGAAACTATACACTTCTTGATACCGGTAAGCTGGTATGGTTCTTTTTAAGTATCAGCAGGATATTCAGATGGGTATTTATTTTAATTGTTACCTACCTCGCATTGCCCTTGTTATTCGGGATTTTCCCATGGACAAAGAATCTGGCAGGTACATTAATCGGATATATATTAGATCCGTTAAAAAATATCTTAAGCAATATCTGGCATTACCTGCCCAACCTGTTTACCATAATTGTAATTACGGTTTTATTCCATTATCTCTTTGCACTTATCAGGTATTTGAAAACCGAAATAGAATCGGAACGGCTCAAACTGACCGGATTTTATGCAGACTGGGCAAACCCTACCTATCAGATTGTTCGTGTGCTGTTGGTTGCCTTTATGATTATTGTAATTTTTCCCTACCTGCCGGGCAGCGACTCCCCGGTTTTTCAAGGCGTATCGGTCTTCCTCGGATTTCTTTTCACTTTCGGATCGGCAAGTTCACTCAGTAATATTATCGCGGGATTTATTTTAACTTATATGAGGTTGTATAAAATCGGCGATCGTGTTTTGATTGGCCAGGTAACCGGAGATGTGGTGGAAAGAACCCTGCTGGTGACCCGTATCAGAACCCCGCTGAACGAAATTGTGACCATACCGAATTCAACTGTAATGAATACGCATACCGTTAACTACAGCAGCGATGCACCCGAACGGGGTCTTATTTTACATTCGGCAGTGACTATCGGATACAATGTACCATGGAAGGAGATGCACCGGGCACTGATAGATGCTGCGCTGAAAACCGAACGGGTGATGCAGGAACCCAAACCTTATGTTTTGCAATCGAGCCTGGATGATTTTTTTGTCACCTATACCATTCATGCATATACCAAAGAGCCCAATAAAATGGCCTTTATTTACTCCGAACTGCACCAAAACATACAGGACATTTGTAACGAAAGGGGCATTGAAATTATGTCGCCGCATTACAGGGCCATGCGCGATGGAAATGCCTCAACAATTCCTGCTCAGAGCTCTAAGCAGGCTTCCCAATCCAGTGACCCGAAGTGATCTTAGCTGAGATGCCAAACAGTATTTAATTTACCCTATCCGTTCAATTATGCCCGTAATTTCAAAAGCTACTCTAAAATTTTTAAAAGAGCTTAAAGCCAATAATAACCGCGACTGGTTTATGGCCAATAAGCCGCGATATGAAACCGTAAAATCGGAATTTGAACTTTTTATCGAACCATTGCTCAAACAAATAAGCAAATTCGATCCCTCTGTTTCCGGCTTAACGCCGAAAGATTGTATTTTCAGAATTTATCGTGACGTAAGGTTTTCAAAAGACAAATCGCCTTATAAAACACACATCGGAGCCTATATTTCGGGGAGCGGAAAGAAGACCGAAGTGCATGAAAAAGCCGGATATTATATCCATATTGAACCGGGAGCATCTATGCTTGCCGGAGGTGCATACGTCCCCGGCACCGGCTGGTTAAAAGCCATCCGTCAGGAAATTGATTACAACCAAAAAGAATTCCTTTCTCTGATCCGCAGTAAAAACTTCAAAACCCTTTTTGGAGAACTCGATGGGGAGAAGCTTTCGAAAGTGCCGAAAGGTTACGACGCCACCCACCCGCTCATTGACCTGTTAAAATATAAAAGCTTTCTGGCAGTGCATTATAGTCCCGACAAAACCGTGGTTTCCGATGCTTTCCTGAGCCACGCCGCCAACGTCTTTAAAAACATCAGTCCATTAAACGGATTTCTGAATCGTTGTCTTGACTGAACAGGGACCATAAATTATACGGACAAAAAAAAGACCGCTCCCATGGGAAGCGGTCTTTTCCATTTCAGGCAACTCAGGAGAGGTGCTTGCTTACAAGTTTAGTCATTTCGAACATAGAAACTTTAGACTTGCCGCCGAATACCTTTTTCAGGTTAGCGTCAGCAATGATGTTTCTGCGCTCCTTTGGATCCTGGAGCTTGTTCTTTTTAATGTAATCCCAAAGTTTTTTGGTTACTTCGGTACGTGGCATTGCCTTGTTGCCAACGATAGCACCAAGATCTGCACTTACTTTCATTTCCTTCATGAAGGCAGCATTAGGTGTGCGCTTCTTTTTAGGAGCAGCTTTCTTTGCAGCTTTTTTTGCAACCTTTTTAGCAGCCTTCTTAGGGGCAGCTTTTTTAGCAGCCTTCTTAGGGGCAGCTTTTTTGGCAGTCTTTTTAGCTGCGGCTTTCTTTTTAGCCGGAGCTTTTTTCTTTGCTTTTGTAGCCATTACTAGTGGTTTTTTTTTGGAATTTGATGGCACTAAGAAACATATAAAATGAATACATCCTATAGGGTAACGTAAAATGTTTTTAACAATGGGCGATCTCGGCTTACACCACCTTTCACAGAGGGAAAAGAGTAGTAGAGAATCAGGTTTTGTCTGCTGATTACCGCATACGTACCCTTTAAAAAACAACTTTGCGCTTCTTATGAAATACCTGTCCCTGCTGGGTTTCAGCTATAATGATTCCATTTAAACAGTGTTTTGCCAAACCGGCTTCAACTCTCATTTCCCCCGGCGCTTCCTATCGGGAGGGTATAATTTTCCTGTATAAATTTCTTTGTTGTGATTATCAACTGTTAACAATTTGTGAGGGAAAAAAGGGTGTGACGGCACCTGTTTAATAGCTAAATTTGATTCCTCATAAGGCAATACGTGATACCCCGTCATACTATAGAGACCATTTTAAGCGCTTCTAAAATAGAAGAAGTTGTCGGCGACTTTGTTAATTTAAAACGGAGGGGATCGAACCTTATCGGGCTTTGTCCTTTCCATAACGAGAAAACCCCCTCGTTCAATGTGTCCCCCGCCAGAGGGATTTACAAATGTTTTGGTTGCGGAAAAGCCGGAAACCCGGTGAATTTTATAATGGAACACGAACAGTATTCCTATCCGGAAGCCCTGAGGTACCTCGCCGCAAAATACAATATTGAAGTAGAAGAAGAAGAGCGGTCGCCGGAGTATACCCAGGAACAACAGCTGAGAGAAAGTCTCCTGGTGGTTTCGGAATTCGCAGCCCGTTATTTTAAAGAACAGCTGCTGCACACCGACGAGGGAAAATCGGTGGGTGGCGCCTATTTTGACGAGCGCGGTTTTACCGATAAAACCATTGAAACATTTCAGCTCGGGTACGCCCCCGAAGGATGGCATGCTTTTACCGACCGTGCCATTGCTGAAGGATTCAAACTGGAATTTCTGGAAAAATCAGGCCTTACCATCGTAAATGGAGAGCGAAAAATGGACCGCTTTCACGGCAGGGTTATTTTTCCCATTCATACTATCACCGGTAAGGTTATTGCCTTTGGAGCCCGTATTCTTAAAACAGACCAAAAAGCAGCCAAATACCTTAACTCTCCCGAATCGGAAATTTACCACAAGAGCAAAATACTGTATGGAATTTATTTTGCCAAAAAGTCGATTGTTGCCAAAGACGAGTGCTTTCTCGTTGAAGGATATACTGATGTAATCTCCCTTCATCAGTCGGGTATCGAGAATGTAGTCGCCTCCTCCGGAACCGCTCTTACCCAGGATCAGATACGGCTCATCTCCCGTTACACCTCCAACATTACTGTATTATATGACGGTGACTCCGCCGGTATCAAGGCATCACTCAGAGGAATTGATCTGATTCTGGCAGAAGGACTCAATGTAAAGGTGGTTTTGTTTCCCGATGGACACGACCCCGATTCATTTGCCAGGGCACACGACACTTACCAACTTCAGGAATACCTCAGCACCAACGCCCAGGATTTTATCCGGTTTAAGACCTCCATGCTTATGGAAGGTACCGCAGGCGACCCGATAAAAAAAGCCGGGCTCATCAGGGATATCATGGAGACCATCGCCCTGATTCCTGACCCGATCATCAGAAGCACCTATACCCGTGAATGTTCTACCTTGATGGACATAGGGGAACAGATCCTCATAGCGGAGCTGAATAAAATTCTTCGAAAATCAGTGTCCGCTGTTCGTGAACAACCGGAAGATACCTATGCCGAAACACCCGAAATCGCCGAGGAAGAGGAGACAATAACCCATTACGATTCTTCCGAATTTCAGGAATACGACCTGTTACGGCTTGCCATGAATTATGCTAATGAAAACATATACTTTCCGCACTCTGATGATGAGGAAACCCACGACCTGCAGCCCGTTTCGGAACGCGTAGTCGACTATATTGTTCATGAGGTGTCGGCCGAAAATATTGTATTCGAAAACCCGGTGTACGACAGCATTTTCAGAGAAATGGAATCAACCTTGCACGCAGGTAATTCGTTTACCGCCGATACATTCGTGAACCACCAAAACGTCGCCATTCAAATTGCCGCCGCCGGAATGCTTTCGTTGAACTATACCTTAAGCGAACGCTGGTCCGACAAAGGCATTTATGTAACACTGGAAAGCGACCTGTTATATAAGGCCGTTACCTCTTCTATTTATTCCTGGAAAAACAAAGTTGTAACTCGGATGATTCGCCAGATTGGTGAAAAAATAAAAGCTACCGACGATCCCGATAAAATAGATGAATTGCTGAAAGAACAGATTCACCTTGATCAGGTAAAAAAAATGATTTCCGAAAAACTGGGGATTACAGTACTCCGTTAGCCGGCCGTCTTCCCGGCACGCTTTCCGGCCTTCGCCATCTGCAGCATATTCAGCTCCATTTCGGTTAAAAAACGCCATCTGCCCCGAGGTAAATCCTTTTTTGTAAGACCCGCGAAAACGGTGCGATCGAGTTTTTTCACCTGATATCCCAGCGATTCAAAAATCCGGCGCACTATTCTGTTGCGTCCCGAATGCAATTCTACTCCTATTTGCTTTTTGTCGTCGGGTAATATATAAGCTATCTCATCCACCACTGCCAGCCCGTCTTCGAGCTCTACTCCTTCCGAAATGGCATTCATATCTGCGGCAGTAAGGTTACGATCGAGTTCTACCTGATATACTTTTTTGATATTATAACTGGGGTGCGTCAGCTTTTTGGTCAGTTCGCCATCGTTTGTCAGCAGCAACAGTCCGGTGGTATTTCTGTCGAGCCTGCCTACCGGATAAATACGTTCTTTACAAGCATCTTCTACCAGGTTCATCACTGTTTTGCGCTCTCCCGGATCGTCAGTTGTGGTAATAAAGTCTTTCGGTTTATTCAACAAAACATATACATGCCTTTCGGTACGGAGCGGCTCGCCATTGTACCTCACATCATCACCGGGTTTTACTTTCGTTCCAAGTGTTGTTACAACTTCGCCGTTTACAGAAATCACTCCGGCTTCTATCAGTTCGTCAGCTTCACGGCGCGAACAAAGTCCGGTATTGGCAATAAATTTATTAAGCCTCTTTTCGCCGTCGGCTGATCCTCCTTTAGATGACCGGCCCGTTGATTTGTAAGGGCGCGCATGAGCCGAACTTGCCGTTTTCCGGAATTGTCGTTCTCCGGCATGCCGTTGGTCCTTGTCCATTCTTTTAAACCCTTCTGTCCGTTGTTCCTCTCTTCCAAACCTGCTGGGGGGACGATTGCTTTTGCGCTTATCGTTCGATGAACTTTTTTCGTTAAACTTTCCTCCCGGACGGTCGCTCTGCTCCCTTCGCGGTTCAAAATCACGACGCGGTTTATCCGTATCGTCGTGTCTCACATACCTCTCTGATCGGCCGCTGTCATTATCGCGCCCCGGATTACCGGTCCTGTTGTTTTCAAACCGTTCCCCTCGTGAGCGATAAGGCTTTTCATCCGATGGTCTTTCGGACCTTTTTTCCCGATCGCCAAAGCGGGAGCCACCCGGCTTCCGGTCGTCATGGTCCCTTTTTACATAGGGGCGCCTTTCGGCGGAACGGTTGTCAGGACGGCTGTCATTCTCATCTTTTGAACGGGAAGCTGCAGGTCGTTCAAACGACTCGCTATTTTCAGGATTATAGGGACCCCTGCCCCGGCTGGCATTTTTTTTACGCTTATCAATCTCCGCATCGGGGAAAAAGTCACCCTTGCGGGCACGCATCTTACGGCCATCAGGCCTTTGCCATGAGGATGCACTGCCTGTTTTATCCTTCCCTGTTTCCCCGCTTCTTGATTTTCTTCCTCCGGACTTGCCGGCTTTTGTGTATTTAGCCATGATGGTACTATATCCCGCAAAGGTACGCAAAGCGGGTCAGGTATTCATGAAAGGGTAATAGGTATCGGGGATATGTTCAATGGTCCAGGTTTCCCCATGAAAAACAACAGTAATAACATCATACCTGACTTCCAGTTCGCAGCCGGTTACATCCATATAACGGGCAGCGGTATCAAACAGCATCCGCAACTTCTTTTTGCCTATGGCCTCTTCAGGATCACCAAAAAAAAGACTGCTCCGCGATTTTACTTCAACCATCACAATTACGTCTCCGGTTTCGGCAATGATATCAATTTCTCCTTTTAAATATTTCCAGTTGCAGGCACGAATGCGGTAACCTGATTTAATCAGAAAATTCCTGGCAATGGCTTCGCCGCGTTTCCCAAGCGCAATGTGTTCGCCTGTATTCATGATGAAAAGTGATTTGAAAAATAACCATGGTAAATTTAAAAAACGATTCGCACTTTTTCGCCCACTTCCAGTTTCACTTTTCTGCCTAAAATAAGCGGGTAATTTTCTTTAAGGTGTCCCGACGGCATTCCAAAACACACCGGATAATTGTATTCCCGGACGGCGTCGAGAATAATTTCTTCGGCAGTTTTTCCGAACGGAATGGCATTGTCACGCATATCGCTCATGCCACCGACTATCAGACCCTTCAGACTTTTTAGTTTACCGCTTCTTTTGAGGTTCATCATCATCCTGTCGACGTGATAGAGGTATTCATCGAGATCTTCAATAAAAAGAATTTTACCTTTTGTGTTTATATCAGATGGTGTCGCCGACAGGGCATAGAGGATCGACAGGTTACCGCCGGTAAGCTCCGCCTGTACTTTTCCGATGCGGTTAAACAAATGGGAAGGAATTTCATAACTGATACTTCCGCCGGTTATGGCACTTTTCCACTTTTCGCGAACAGCAGGCGGCATCTCGCCAAAGTTGATTGCCATAGGAGCATGAAGGGTTTCAACTTTCACCTGCTGATTCAGGTGAGAGTGAAAAACAGTAATGTCACTGAATCCGATAAGCCATTTGGGAGCCTTCAGAAACCTCGTAAAATCAAGTTTGTCCACTATCCTTACCGACCCATATCCTCCCCTGGCAAAAAGTATCGCTTTAACTGAGGGGTCGTCCAGCATCATTTGCAAATCGGCCCACCTTTGCGCGTCGGTTCCCGCAAACTGATGGTCGTCCTCAAAAAGGTACATTCCTTTTACGACTTCAAAACCCCAACCTGTAAGTGTTTCAATTGCAGGCTGCATCTCTTCAGGGGAGACCTTTCGGGCGGAAGCCACAAGCGCAATTTTATCGCCTTGATTTAGAGGTGCCGGGGTCAGCATGGGGCAGGTATTATTATCTTTGCGCAATTTAGCTAAATAAAACGTACCTCCTTTTACACCAAACTGCCGCCCTCTTGAAGCCCATCCTCGTTACCGCCGCCTTACCTTATGCCAACGGACCTGTTCACATCGGACACCTGGCAGGATGTTACATACCTGCAGATGTATTTGTCCGTTACCAGCGACTGAAGGGTGCGGACGTTAAGTTTATATGCGGCTCCGACGAACACGGGGTTCCCATTACGCTAAAAGCAAAGGCCGAAGGCATTACGCCACAACAGGTAGTCGACAAATACCACAAAATGATGCGCGTTGCATTCAAAGAGTTTGGTATTTCGTTCGACATCTATTCGCGAACCTCGAATAAGATTCATCACGAAACGGCAGCCGGATTTTTTACTACGCTTTATAACAAAGGTGCATTTACAGAACAGGTTACCCAACAATACTATGATGAAGAAGCAGGCCAGTTTCTTGCCGATCGCTACATTGAAGGCACCTGTCCACGATGCGGCAACGAAAAAGCCTACGGCGACCAGTGCGAAAACTGCGGTTCTTCGCTGAGTCCCTCGGAGCTTATTAACCCTCGTTCCAAATTAAGCGGCACGGCACCGGTACTGAAAGAAACCAAACATTGGTTTCTGCCTTTAAATGATTACGCGCCCTGGTTGCGCGAATGGATTTTAAAAGGTCATAAGGACGACTGGAAACCGAATGTATACGGACAATGCAAATCGTGGCTCGACACCGGCGACGGACTTCAGCCCCGCGCGATGACACGTGATTTGGACTGGGGAGTAAAAGTGCCGCTCCCCGATGCCGAAGGAAAAGTATTGTATGTTTGGTTTGATGCTCCTATCGGTTACATCTCCGCCACTCGCGAACTGCTGCCTGACAGCTGGCAGCATTATTGGAAGAATCCCGATGCCAGATTGATCCATTTCATTGGAAAAGATAATATCGTATTCCATTGCATCATTTTTCCCGCCATTCTTAAAGCGCATGGAGAATTTGTTTTGCCTGAAAATGTTCCTGCGAATGAATTTCTGAATCTCGAAGGTGATAAAATTTCGACTTCACGCAACTGGGCTGTATGGCTTCACGAATACCTGAACGATTTCCCCGGAAAGCAGGATGTGCTCCGCTACACGCTGATTGCCACCGCTCCCGAAACCAAAGACAATGATTTTACCTGGAAAGATTTTCAGGCGCGCAACAACAATGAACTGGTTGCCATTTTTGGAAATTTTGTGAATAGAACACTGGTGCTGACAGGAAATTATTTTGACGGAAAAATTCCTGTGAGAGGAAAACTTACCGCTGACGATGAGGCATTGATAGCGTTGATGGAAACAACGCGAAAGAATATTGGCGAATCGATAGAAAAATACAGACTGCGCGAAGCATTAGCTTCACTTATGGATCTGGCGAGGGCAGGGAATAAATATTTGGCCGACAATGAACCCTGGAAATTAATCAAAACAGATCGCGATCGCACCGCGACACTCTTAAATTTATCATTAGAGCTTTCAGCTTTTCTTGCACATTTATCGGCTCCGTTATTACCTGAAACTTCAATCAAGTTAAATGCGATGTTAAATGTGCAGCCGCTGAAATGGCCGGATGCCGTAGTCGCAAAAATGCTTTCAGAAGGGAGTCCGCTGCAAACACCTGCCTTGCTATTTGAAAAAATTACGGATGAGGAAATAGCGTTGCAGTTGCAGAAACTCGATCAAAACCGACAGGTTACAAATGTATTACAGGGAGCTACTGTTGTTTCGGAACCTGTCGTAAAACCTATGACCACCTTCGACGATTTTACGAAAATGGATCTGAGGGTTGGAACCATCCTGGAGGCAGAAAGGGTTCCCAAAACCGATAAACTCCTGAAAATCACTGTTGACATAGGCAACGAACGCAGGACCATTGTTTCAGGCATTGCAGGCAGCTATTCTCCCGAAGAGGTGATAGGACGGCAAGCCGTTATTTTAGTAAATTTGCAACCTCGAAAAATTAAAGGAATTGAATCGAAAGGAATGGTGCTGATGGCAGAAGGCCGTGACGGGAAACTGCGTTTTGTTTCGCCTGACAGAACGGTTGATGACGGAAGCAGTGTTGCCTGACGATTTTAATAACCGGCCTCGTAGTTCAATGCCCGCCCGGATGACTGGCGTCAGCCGGTCGGACGGGGATAGAATAGAAGATTCTTTAACTAAAATGCAGACATTAAAAATCAACCATATTAATAATTGGCCTCGTAGTTCAATGGATAGAATAGAAGTTTCCTAAACTTTTGATGTGAGTTCGATTCTCGCCGAGGCTACAATTTTTCCCTTTTTTACACTTTTCACTGAATGTCATTTTTCGCTTACGTCGTTCAAAGCACTATAAAATCGTATTTTTACAAAGGCCATTGTGCTGATCTTGAGGTATAGAATATCCGCCACGGCGGACTAAACTTTTGATGTGAGTTCCCCGCCCGTACCGAACGGTACGTTCGGGCGGGGATTCTCGCCGAGGCTACAATTTTTTCCTTTTTTACACTTTTCACTGAATGTCATTTTTCGCTTACGTCGTTCAAAGTACTATAAAATCGTATTTATACAAAGGCCATTGCGCTAATCTTGAGTTGAGGTTAAAAGAGCATAATTCAGGTATGACAAAATCTTTGCGACCCTATCTCCCAGTTAAATTGGTGTATTTTGAAGCGTTTTTAACTTTGAAAGATGCAATACTGCGTGAACGATTTTTCAAAACTGCCGCTGGTAGGCGTTATCTTCAAAAACGCTTAGGAAAACAATCCTCGTAGTTCCCCGCCTTCACCACTGTTAGTGGTTTCGTCGGGCAAGAATACCCGCCCGTACCGAACGGTACGTTCGGGCGGGGATTCTCGCCGAGGCTACTAAAGAGGACATGGGAGCAAATTTGTTCCCATTGTCATATGTAGCCGGTCCGTTAGTGACTGATAATACAGGTAATGCTGTGAAAACGAATTGATACTATTCCAAACATTACATTAATCCCAAACCTTCAAATAATGAAATAAAAGTAATAGACTGTATGTCGTCAAAACAGGATGTATTTGTTAGTTGTTGCTGACCTTAAAGATGTTCTGATTAGCCAATGACTGCTTTTATCAGCAAGCGCAAATGAACTACCTGTTCAGCTTAGAGCTGCAAAAAAAAGATACTGGTTTTTCAGTAAATCAGCCAGGAAAATATGGAAAATTGAGCACGCCTCAGATCGGTGCACCATAGAAACTGGTCTGCGGTTACGGATCAGTTTTTCACCAATCGTACCGGTGCAAATTTCAGCGCAGGATGTTCGAGCTTGAACAGGTACATTCCGCCACGTGCCTGCCGTGGAAAGTCAAAACCAATTTCATTGGATCCCTCAATGAACTCGACCTGTTGTGAAAAAATCACCACACCGTTTGTTGTGCATATGGTAGCTACAGCGGTCCCCGAAGCATCCGACTGAAACGCGATCTTGAAATTGTCGGTTACCGGATTGGGGCGGATCGTAATACCCCCCGGATTCTGTTGGTTACCGTCGACCCTCACTTTGACCATGGGAAACACGGTCTGGTGACCATCGTAATCCGTTTGACGCAAACGATAATACGAGGTTCCGTTCAGTGGTTTCATATCGGTATAGCTGTATTCGTGCGCGGTGCTGCTGTTTCCTGAACCGTCCACACGTGCAACTTCGGTAAAGGTTACACCATTTCCGGATCGTTCCAGCGTAAAATAATCGTTGTTGACTTCAGACGCTGTCTTCCATGAACAATAAACGCCCTGGTCGGAAGGTTTGGCATCGAAGCGAATCAGGCTGACCGGAAGCGGGCCACCGCCTTTGCCAATGGCAAAATGCGAGAACGCGCTTAAGGCCGACCGGGAAGCCGTGGCGGTACCACCGGTTTCGAACTGAGTGCTGTTGCTATGCGTGCCTTGCGAAGTCCAGTACGCGTTGACGTCTTCCCGTTTGATCACTCCGTATTCATTCGGATTGGTCGCTGAATTGGTATGGCCCCGTTCGTTGAGTGTAACGGTGTAGGTGCCCCCGGACATCGCACTTTCCGGTGTGAGCGTCCAGTACCCATAATTCAATACATCTTCGATAGGCGTGCCGTTGATCGTAAGTCCGGTTAACGGATAAGACGGATCAATCGGATTGGCGTTGGTGAAGGATGAGAGGATGCTGGTAAATCCGGACATGCCGCTGAAGGCGAGCGACGCCAGTTCATACTGCGCCATGGTTCCCACAGGAAAATCGTAGGTGCCCGTTGCGGCCACTGAACGACGCAGGAAACCGACAACGTAGCGGGTGTTGCTGTAATTCACCACACTTGCAGAAGCAGTGTTCGTTACTCCCAATTCGTTGGCGTTGGTAATCACACGGCCATTGGTCAAGGTAACCAGATTGGTTGCGGAGGTTGATCCCGTCAATGTAACATCGTTGGCATTATCAAAGGTAATGTTGTGTACTGTGGCTGGCAATCCCGAACCGGTAACCTGAGCCGTTGTTGCATTGTAGGTGTAATCTCCGTTTGTAGAAAAATTGCGGGCACCGGTCACCTGTACATTGCCTGTGGCACCGGAAGCCGTGATGCCATTGGGACTGGCCATGATTAAGCCGCCGCCATCGCTGAGGGTAAACGAGCCGTCACCGGTGACCATATAGGTAGCGAGATCCAGTATCGATCCGCTGTTCACGGTAAAGTTTACCGTGTTGGTGATCGTACCCCCGGTGTGCACAAACGTCTGAACGCCTGTTTTGGCAAAATTAAAATCACCGCGGCCGGTGAGTGTTGCTGTTTCAGTATGTAAGCCTCCGGTCCGGAGGTAATTGTTGTAAAGGTTCACCACACCAATACCTTCATTCGGAAGGTTGGTGTTGTAGGTACTGTGATTGAAGGTACCGGAATTGATGGTGAAGACGCCATAAATATTCATAACAGGCAGCCCATAGCGTTCCACTTCAACAAAGGTTCCTCCGTTTAAGGTAAAGGTACCGTAGATGTTCCAGGTGAATGCTGCACCTTTGGTTCCATAAATCAGTCCACCGGTTTGCAGGTAATAACCTGAAACATTTAATGGTGTAGTGGTCGAAGTACGCTGTATCCAGGTGCCGCCTGTTCCCGTGTTGTTGACAATAAAATTACCTTGTATCGATCCGATGCTTTCCCAAAATTCAATGTTTCCGGTCTGTCCGGCACAGTCGTAAATAAAATTCCCAAAATCCTGGTTCATACCTTTTAAATTGGAAGTTGTCACACCAGTCACCTTCAGGGTTGAGTTTGCACTCCAGGTGGCAGTAGGCAGGTTAACGTTGTTCACATTGTGCACGTAGGTTCCTCCATCGCGAATGGCCCAGCCTGTCAGTGTCTGTGAACCGCCATTGTTATTGTGTGTACCACCACCGGCAATTTCAACCAGTGCGCCCGATGCAATACTGAGTGTACCGCCTGAATTGGTATTTACGATTCCGTTATTGATCAGATCATTTCCGGTGCCGTTGGCCAGGCTCAGGGTTCCTGAACTGATGTTCAGGGTACCGCCCTCTTCAACAACCACCTGATCGGCTGTGGTGTTTGCCATTACCGTAACGGTATGACCGTTCTGAATGGTGATGGTACCCGAAGCGCTGGTAGGTGCTGAAAGTGCCGGGGTCCAGCTGACTCCGTTATACATTTCCCACGTGGCAGCAGTCCCCCAGTTGCCTGTGGTTGCCGAACGATAATCACCTACTGCTGCCGCCTTGGTTTCATCGGGGGTTCCGACCATCAGGTAAGTGCCAATGGAACCACCGATCAGTAACATAAGTGAACCCGCAACAACAAGGGTTCTCATTTTGGTGTTCAGCGAAGTGCGCAACCGCGAATGTTGCTTCAGTCGCTTGTTGGGAGGAGTAGTTTTATGCATTGGGTGTGCCCTTTGAATACAGACAGTAGCGTTGTTTTACTCCGATTCCACCAATTGGTTGCACCATGCAAGGATTCTTAATACGGCTGAGTAGGCAATTGCTAAGCATAAATGATTGAATTATTGAACATTATAAGTTACGTGCTGTCGGACTCGAGACATTGGCCTGAAAAAAAATGTACCCGCTTTCGACCGAAGGCCTGTAAGTCATAGCCCTTTTGGGCGAATGCTTTGTTCCCCAACGGGTATTTCATCCCGACAAGGATCCAAACCGTAAGGAGTGCGTCAGTTCCGCTTGTGATAATTCCAAACCGCCAGCGCGTTAAATACCACCCCGAAGAGCATTACTTTTAACAGATGAAACCTGATATCGTACAAGGTGCTTCCTTTCAGCACAACCATACGCATCACTTCTATAAAATAAGATACCGGATTAAATTTAGTAAAGTATTTCGCCCAAACAGGCATGCTGTCGATGGAGGTGTACAACCCTCCCAGCAAAATAAAAATCATCATCATAAAAAAGGACAATAACATGGCCTGCTGCTGGGTGTTAGCAAGAGTGGAAACAAGGAGGCCCAATCCTAAAACCGTTACAAGATACACAGCCGAGAAAAGATAGATTACGCCAATGTTTCCTGCCGGGACAATACCATATGCCACTCGTGAAATGATAAGACCGATGGTCAGAATGATCAACCCCAAAACCCAAAAGGGAATCAGTTTGCCCAAAATAAAATCCGATTTCCTGATGGGTGTTACGTTTATTTGCTCGATGGTACCTACCTCTTTTTCCTTAACGATATTCAGCGATGATAAAAATGCCCCGACCATGGTGAGCAGTATAACCAGAATTCCCGGCACCATAAAATACCGGTAGTTCATAAGCGGATTAAACCAGTTTGCGGGTGCAATAGTGATTCCTGGGATAGCGGATTGATAGGGAATTGTATTTTCTGAGAGCATTACTTCCCCGTTAAAATCAGCAATAATTGAGCGCAGATAGGCTCCTCCGAGATTAGCCTTAACCCCATTTATCGCGTTAAGTGCCAAAAAAAGTCCGGCACGGTTTTCCCGGACAAGATCTCTTTCGAAACCATTGGGGATTTGCAAAATCAAATCAGCCTCTTCCTTTTCAATATACTCAAGTGCCTCGTTATACGAACCGGTATAGTCGACTAACGTAAAATAATTTGTCGAAGTGATTTTATTTATAAGCAGCCGGGAATTTTGAGAATGGTCCTGATCGACAACGCAAATTTTAATGTTTTTTACCTCATAATCGGCAGCAAGGGGCATGATTAACAACTGCACTGCCGGCATTATGAAAATCATGCGCAAAATGGCAGGGTTCCGGAAGGTCTGCCTGAATTCTTTTTCAAGTAAAAATAAGAGCGCCCTCATTCCAGCCGCGTTTTAAATTTCCGAATACTAACAACCATAAAAAACAGTGTCATCCCTACCAAAATCAGCGTTTCCTTCCAGATATATTTTATGCCCACCCCTTTGATCATTATACTTTTCACAATAAAATAAAACCACTTGGCAGGAACTACATTTGAAATTACCCTGAGAGCAACCGGCATGTTTTCAATGGGAAACATAAATCCGCTTAACATAACCGTCGGGAGAAACATTCCCATCAACGAAATAAGCATAGCTATTTGCTGCGAATTGGTTGCAGAGGAAATCAGAAGTCCGAGTGCAAGGACTGTAATGGTAAACAGCAGACATTCTCCTATCAGCAGCATGAGATTGCCCTGTATGGGAACCTTTAATACAAATACACTTAACAGGAGAATACAGCCTATGTTTACCGCTGAAAGCAAAAAGTAAGGGACCATTTTGGCAAGGATAACCAGAATAGGTCTGACAGGAGAGACCAGTATGACTTCCATAGTTCCCATCTCCTTTTCCTTCACAATCGAAATAGAGGTCATCATTGCACAAACCAGCATTAGCACCATGGCTATTACACCGGGAACAAAGTTGTATGATCCCTTCAACTGTGGATTATACAGATATTTTAAATCGGTTTTGATAACCATCGGCATTCCGGTGCCTGCTGTTGGCCGGTCCTTATAATCCATAATTACAGCAGTAGCGTAGTAAATGAGCGTATTGGAATTATTCGGGTCGGTAGCATCGCCAATCAGTTGAACCGCTGACCTGCTGTCATGAGCCAGTTCGTTCTGGAAATTACCCGGAAAAACTACTGCCAGCTTAATGCTTCCGTCACGAAAGGCAGTTAATAATGCGTCATGATCAGGTATCATTTCAACCAAATCAAAATACCTGCTGGCCTTTAATTCGTCAGTAATTTTAGCTGAAGTTGCGCTATGGGATAAATCCATAACGCCAATACCCGAATTTTTTACTTCGTTTGTAAGCGCAAACCCAAAAATAAGAATCTGCACAAGCGGCATCCCGAATAGTATCAGCATGGTTCTGCGGTCGCGCCACACATGGAGAAATTCTTTTTTAAAGAGATATCGGAACTGTTTCATTTTAACTTGTTGCAGCAGGCTATTTGTAATTTTCAATCATCCTGACGAGTAGCTTTACGGGCCATTTGTAAAAAAACACTTCCAATGTCTTTGGCCTGATGCTTTGATTTTAATGCGGCGGGAGTATCCAAATCCTCAATCCGGCCATCGACCATTATCGAAACCCTGTCACAATATTCGGCTTCATCCATATAGTGGGTGGTAACAAATACCGTAGTACCCTTGTGTGCAGCCTCGTATATCATCATCCAAAACTCTCTTCTCGTAAGCGGGTCTACTCCTCCGGTTGGTTCATCCAGGAAAATAATTTTGGGGTTATGGATAAGTGCAACCGAAAAAGCCAGTTTCTGCTTCCATCCAAGCGGTAGTGAAGCCACCAGGCTGTTACGTTGATTTTCGAGCTGCAGCATTTGAATCAGCTGATCGGACTTGGATTTAATTTCACTTCCCGATAAACCGTAAATACCACCATAAAACCTGATATTTTCACGCACGGTAAGATCCTCATACAATGAAAACCGCTGACTCATATACCCGATGTTTTTTCTGATTTTATCGGCCTCTTTATAGAGGTCAAATCCTGCGACATGCGCTTCACCGGATGTCGGATTCGAAAGTCCGCACAGCATGCGCATAGCGGTTGTTTTACCCGCTCCGTTAGCTCCCAGAAATCCGAATATTTCACCCTGCGCAACATCAAATGAAATATCATCCACTGCGGTAAATGTTCCAAACTTTTTGGTGAGATGCTGAACGGAAATAGCTTTGTTCATTGATGTACTTCGTTTGTATCGGATGTACTTTTCATCAGTGCCATAAAACAGTCTTCTATTCCGGCTTGTATCGGTTCAAATAAAATATCATTGAACCCAAGTACCTTTAACTCCTTTTCAACTTCACTTTTTGCCCTCTCATCTTCAAAAACAATATGGTATTCCTGGCCGAAAGGATAACAGGATTTTATTCCTGCCATCTCGTTCAGCTTGCTGAGTAATTCAAAGGAGGTTCCTCTCCGGACCGCCCACAAGGGATTTGCAAATTTTTTGGTAATGCCGCCAGGAGTATCAATATCCATTATTTTTCCTCCTTGTATCAGAGCAACCCGGTCGCACATGGCGGCCTCATCCATATAGGGCGTCGACACCAAAATAGTAATCTCCTGCTGCTGCAACCGCTTTAACAGCTCCCAAAATTCTTTACGCGAAACAGCATCAACACCCGTTGTCGGTTCATCCAGCACGAGCACCGAAGGGCGGTGTATCAATGCGCAACATAAGGCCAATTTTTGTTTCATCCCTCCTGAAAGCGCGCCTGCCCTGCGTGTTTTAAATTTTTCAATCTGAATATAAATATCCTTTACCAACTCATAGTTCTCATCAAGCGTTGTATTAAAGAGGGTGGCGAAAAACGACAGGTTTTCTTCCACTGTCAAATCCTGATACAGCGAAAAGCGTCCGGGCATATAGCCAATGATCTTTCGGATTTGTTTGTATTGGGTAACTACATCAAGTGCATTTACAGTTGCTGTACCTGTTTCCGGAATGAGCAGTGTTGTAAGTATTCTGAATAAGGTCGTTTTTCCCGCACCGTCAGGGCCAATAAGGCCGAACAATTCGCCCTTGTCGACAGGCAAATTAATCCCCTGCAGTGCCTGAACTTTGTTTTTTCCGGCACCGTAACTTTTGCTTACGTCTGTAACCGCTACAGCTTTCAAGAGTATATTATTTTGAAGATATTGGTTCGTTAAAAAGCACTTCCCCGTACATCCCCAGCTTCAGAAAACCATCATTCTTAACTTTTATTTTAATCGCGTAAACCAGGTTAGCGCGTTCATCCTTTGTCTGGATGGTTTTGGGCGTAAATTCCGATTTATCCGAAACCCAGGTTACCGTACCCTCATATGCGGTATTGCCTCCATCAGGTGCATCCACCAATACCTTAACCTTTTGACCCAGCTTAAATTCATGCAATTGTCCGGAGGTTACATAGGCCCGAAGATTAAGATATGATAAGTCGGCTATTTTGAACAGCGGTTTTCCCGGGGTTACAATTTCGTTCGGCATTACATACTTTGCAAGTACTATTCCGTTTACCGGATTAATGATTGAACATTTTTTCAGTTGATCCTCCACACTCAGCAATTGCGCGGTAACAGAATTACTTTGTTCGTCGAGCGAAGCGGTTGTTGTGTTTAGTGAATTCTGCTGGGCCGACAACTGAGCTTCAAGCACGGCAAGACGGGTGTCGATATCGTCAAGCTGTTTTTGACTGGCTACCTCACCTTTTACAAGATTTTCATAGCGCTGTTTATCGGCTTTGGCATTTTCTATCTGCTTTTTGGTGGCTTCAATTTGCTTTTTTACATCCGGCCGTCCCGCAAGAATGGCATTTCTGCTTTGTTTTAGCTGCTGCATGGTCAGATAAAGCTGGGTAGAGTCGATTTGCCCTACAAGCGTTCCCTTTTCAAGCTGCTGCCCTTCTTCAATATTAAATTGCAGGAGTTTGCCGGTTACTTCGGAGGATATAATTGTTTCATCAGCCTCAAAGGTGCCGGTGGCATCCGAATCGTTTTGACCATTTTTGCAAGCGACAGTAAATAATACAATCGCAGTCACAAACATTTGTATTTTCATATTTTCAATCCTGTTAAAGTTCAGTTTCCGGTTGATGTTTTAAATGCATACATATTCATCAGCAGTTGCAATTGGTGCGTATTCATTTCTATGAGCGACTCACTCTCGTTATTGGTAGCTTTTATCAGATCGTTCATATTGCACAGGCCGTTTTTAAATTTGAGTTCATAACCCTTCCGGATATCCGAGCGGAGCGCAACAATTTGCCGGTCCTTTTCAATTATTGCCTGTTGTTTTGAAATTTCACTTTGCTGTTTGCTGTTCTCCAGTCGGGTGTTAAACACAAATTCATCCATCCTCGTTTTTATCGTTTCCGACCTGATTTTTTCCAGCTGCTTTTCGTTCGATGATTTGTACAGTGCACCTGTATTCCATGATATACTTAATCCGGCTAATGCCAGGGTATTTATTTTTTCGGGTCCCAGCGCCATTCCGGGTTCTATCAGCACGGCCGCACCCAGCAACCCTACCTTGGGCATATTACCCGATTTAACAAGCGACAACCTGGCGGCTGATTGCTGTTGCTGAAACTGATAAAGACTCAATTCGGGACGTTTGATTTCCGGTTCGGCAGATAAGGCAATCACCGTTGGTTCTTCAAGGACCGTTTGATCAGTAATCTTTTCACCTATCATCAGCGACAGCATTTCACGGTAGCCCGCATCGGTGTAATCGGCTTCTGTAATGCGCTGATCTATTTTGAGCAACTCAACCTTTACCTCATTAACATCGGTAGTTAATGCATAACCATTTTCAGCCGAAAGACTGACTGCATTCAAGTTACGGTTCATATTCTCTTTGAGCAATGCCAGTTGTTTTTGCTGTTCATCGAGCAACAGGATGCTGAAATAAAGCTGATCTATTCTGCCGTGTAATGCATACAGGCCAACGTCGGTTTGAGCCCGTTCAGCAGCTGCATCGGCCCGGGCTATTTCCTTTTGAGCATGTGTTGCACCGCCGTCCCAAACTGTTTGGTTGATTTGACCAAGACCTATTAACTGAAATTTGTCAGGCTCTTCTCCCGACGGATTGGTGACGGGCAACCCTTTGATAACATATCCGGCTATGCCTGTTAAGGACACCTGCGGCAGGTATGTTTTGGAGGCATTGGATACATTGTACTCTTCCGATTTGGCTATGAGATCGTATTGCCTTATTAACGGATAGTTTCTGCGAGCTTTCTCATAACATGAGTCAAGCGAAAGCGTTTGACTATACGCCGGAAATGCAACTGCTGTTAAGAGAATTAACCAGATATGGCGTGCTGTTGTTCTCATTATTTTTTGATTGCTTTTACGATAAACCGGACTACCTCCTGTTTGCGCTGTTCCATTATCAGCTGCATTTCTTTTTCATCGAACTGCATCATTGTTTTGATAATTGGACGTGCGACAAAAGGATAAATACAAAGTGACATGATGTTCATTAATAACTGCTTTCCTTCAATTTCAATAATGACTCCTTTTTCAATTTCTGTGCGGACCTGTTTTTCAAATAATGTTAAAATTTCGCGCGGATTTATTTGCAGCTGCTTGCTGAATGCCAATAACCTTTCCGGCTGACGGGCAATTTCAACAATAATAAAACGGGCCAGGTGAGGGTGCTCCTGGAATGTGCCTATTTCGTGCGCAACCATTTTTTCAATTTTTTCAAAAAGCGAAGCGTCCGAACGCATAATGGTTTGGATACCACTGAAGAAAGCCTTGAATTGCGTCCCGAAAATTAAATCGAAGATTGTCTCTTTGTCCCTGAAATAATAGTGGAGCAATGCCCGGTTAATCCCCGCTTCGCGGGCTATTTCTTCAGTCCGCGCTGCAGCAAAACCCTTCTCAGTGAACACTTTAAGTGCCGCCTCGAGGATAATTTTCTCAGTGGCATTTTCTTTACTGACTGTCATTAACAATTTTGTTAAACAAGGCCGCTAAATTATAAAAGATTTGAATACACCAAAAAAAATTGTGAAATTTTCCTTTCCAACCGGTAACGGGTTCCACTTTGGAGTACACCAAACAAATGCCGTTGTGTTCTGTTTATTGATTGGGTAATAAGCGCTACATTTGTCCTATTATACTGATAATCAATTAAAGTGAACTTAATGTTCTATTTTCTCATCACTCTTGGAACCTTCCTTACCATGGAAGCAATAACCTGGTGCACACATAAATTTGTCATGCACGGATTTTTATGGCACCTCCACCGGGATCACCATCAGGGACATGAAGGCTTTTTTGAGCGCAACGACACCTTTTTTCTGATTTTCGCCATTCCTTCTATCCTGCTTATGTTATTCGGAAAGCTGAACGGGTACGATTACAGGTTTTTTATCGGCCTGGGAATAGCTGCCTACGGATTCGCATACTTTCTGGTGCATGACATATTTATTCACCAGCGGTTTAAATTTCTCAGGAACGCGAAAGGGTCTTATTTTGGCGGCCTGAGAAGGGCCCATAAAATGCACCATAAACATTTCGACAAGGAAGATGGTGAATGCTTCGGAATGCTCTTTGTACCTTTTAAGTACTTCAAAGAAGCAAAAAATAAGAAGTGAACTGGCTTTATCTTGTTTTGAATCTTGGCTCTGTTGCCATTCCGTTTGCATTTAGTTTCGACAAGCGCATCGATTTCGCCGGTAAATGGAAATTCCTTTTCCCGTCCTTATTTTCGGTTGCTGCCTTTTTTCTTATTTGGGATGTATGGTTTACCAAAACAGGTGTCTGGGAATTTAATTCAAAATATGTTCTTGGAATAAACATTGTGAATTTGCCATTGGAAGAGTGGCTTTTTTTTATCCTTATTCCCTATGCATGTGTTTTCATTTATGAGGCACTTAAATATTATTTACCGCATGCGCCCTTTCAGAAAGCCGGAAATAAAATAGCCATTGTGCTGGCCATTACCTTTTTGCTGACAGCTGTTTTTCATTACAACCATGTGTACACCTTTGTTACTTTCACCTTGCTCTCACTCTTTTTGTTTATCAATGTTTTTGTTCTTCACTCGGCATTTCTGAGTCGTTTCTTTTTTTCATACATGGTGTCTCTGATTCCCTTTTTAATAGTGAACGGAGTATTAACCGGGATGCCGGTATTGATTTACAACGATGCCGAAAATTGCGGGTTCCGCATCGGCACCATCCCGGTGGAAGATTTCTTTTATTCGATGCTGCTGCTGCTGATGAACATCACCGTTTACGAACATCTGATGCAGCGTTATAAAAAGCGTAATTTATCCTGAATTACACCCATTCTGTTCCAAAAGAAAAACTATTACATGCCCGTACTTGTTAACCTCCTGTATCTTTCCTGAATAGGACCGAAGTCAAACCGCAACTGCATTTACACCTGAATCATTTCGCTTTTTAATACATGAATGTTTACACGTTAAGCGCCGTTCAACAGCTTTCTGTTTCTAAGGAAAAGGCATGGGATTTTTTGAGCAACCCCGAAAACCTCACCACCATAACGCCCCCCGATATGGAAATTAAGATAACAGATGGTTATGATCAAAAGCTCATGTATGCCGGCCAAATCATCTGTTATAAAATAAAAGTGCTTCCCCTCATTCAGATCCGCTGGGTAACTGAAATAACCCATGTCAACCATAATTTGTATTTTGTTGACGAGCAGCGTTTTGGCCCTTATACCTTTTGGCATCACAAACATTTTCTGGAGGAGGTACCCGGAGGGGTAAAAATGACCGACATTGTACACTATGCTATTCCGCTGGGTTGGATAGGCGGCTTGTTGAATCACCTCTTTATCAGGAACCGGTTGCAAAAAATTTTCAACTATCGGAAAGCAGTCCTTGCAAGGCTTTTCGGAGAAATTGACAACCCGTCCGCGAAGGTGCCCGCAATATAAACCCCCACAGTTCTTAAAATTCCTTATCTTTAACCATCCGCCCGCTTGAGCGGCAACCTCTTACTTTTTTTGAGCTTCATTTACCAGTTCCCTCCTTATCCTTTTGAAGCCCTCAAACAATGTAAGGGGTTTTTTATTGGATAGTTTTTTGATAATTTTACTCCGATAGGACCACTCAAATTATTATGCCTCCCCTCAGAACATTTGCCGGTAAGGGCGTTGTTTTACTGGTATTATCGGCAACTGCAGTTGCCGCATTTGGAATGACTTTTCATTATTTCGGTTCTTCCGCTGTTGTGCCCGGACCCTCCCGCCAGTTTGGCTTTTGGGTGCTGAGTCCGGTAGCCGTTATCGATCGTATTTTCATTTATGCAACAGGAAGCCGTCCCATCTGGCTGCCCGTACCCATGTTCCTTGTACTGTGGACAGCTTATTCCGTGCTGGCGCTGATTGTGGTATATGTTGTCAGAAAGAAAAAATCGATGAATAAGAACTGAAGCCCTTTTTACGGCACTTCCGGTTGCTTCCTGTCGCTAATTCGTACATTCGCCCAACAATGCACAGGTGTGGTGCATTCGAATTTCAATGAAGGTTGTCATTTATCTCCACCATCCGGCTCAATTCCATCTGTTCAGGGGCGTTATTAAGCGGCTCAACAGCCATGGTCATCAGGTTACGGTTTTCGCAACCAAAAAAGACGTGTTGGAAGACTTACTCAGAGAGGCCGGCATCCCCTATCGCAATTTTGTACCGGGTGGCCGGAAAGACAACAAACTTTCAACAGCGCTGAGTATACTTAAACAGGATTTCGGTTTATTCATACATTGTCTGGGCAACCGTCCTGATTTGATGATAGGTACTTCGGCAGAGATTGCCCACGTTGGATTTTTGCTGCGAATCCCAAATATTTTTGTGAACGAAGACGATGTTACAGTTGTCCCGTTGGTCGGGAAAATCATCCACCCGTTTGCAAAATATTTGCTTTCACCGGAAGTATGCAACACCGGCGCTCCACAAAAAACCATAACCTATAAAGGATATCATGAACTGGCCTATCTCCATCCGGCTGTATTTACTCCGAGTCGTGAAATTGCATCCCGGTATGTGGATTTGAGTAAACCCTACTTTATTATCCGTTTTGCAAAACTCACAGCGCATCACGATACCGGCATTAAAGGAATTGATGCCGCTATGGCTGAAAAAATCATATCACTGCTGTTGCCCCATGGTTCCATTTACATCACCTCCGAAAGGGAACTGGAAACACAATTTGAACCTTACCGACTCAAAATAAAATCGTCCGATTTGCACCATGTGATGGCCTTTTGTTCCCTCTACATTGGCGATAGTCAGACTATGGCCGCTGAGGCAGGTTGCCTGGGCATTCCCTTTATCCGTTGCAATGACTTTGTTGGCAGGATCAGTTACCTGAAAGAACTGGAAGAAACATACGGACTCGGGTTTGGAATACGACCCTCCGATGAGGAGTTGCTCCTTACAACCATCCGGAATCTGGCAGAACAACCCGACAAAAAAACTCTGTGGGAAGCTAAATTACAACGGATGCTTAACGACAAAATAGAGTTAACTACCTTCATTACCGAACTGATAGAAAATTACCCCATGTCAGTAAAAAAAGTTCCTGTTGTATAATTAATCAAATGCCAGTTGTTAGCTTTACAGTGAATCATGCCGGATTAAATTGCGGGCTGTCAATGAATAATCGAACTATCTCATTCGTCAGATTACTGACATTGCTCCTGATGCTGACTCCGGCTCTCTCTTCGGGCCAGGCCGTTTTTCAACATGTAAGCCATACATCCATTTATGAATTTCTGGATGAAATGGCCAACCTCAAAATCATTGAACTCAACTCAGCCATAAAACCCTATACCCGTAAATTTATTTCGCAACAGCTGGTGATTATAGAAACGGCGAAAGAGGAACTGAACCAGAGACAACAGCAGGAGTTATCGTTTTTCATGAAAGAATACAGTAAGGAACTCGATAAAAGCCGGCAAACCGATTATGTGTTTCATAACTGGTTTGGTAAAAACAGGGTTAAATTCAGTGAACGTCAAAAACGGCCCGACCTTTTTTACTGGAGCGATTCGGTATTTAACTTTACCGTTAATCCTATTCTCGGAGCCGAATTCTGGTCAAACGATTCCGGCACCGTTTATCACCGGTGGAATGGTGCTGAAATGTTTTTCACTGCCTATAACCACATAGGGGTATATGCCAACTTACGCGACAACTATGAGAGCAAAAATATAAGCGGGCCTTCTTATCTGACACAAATAACGGGAGGCGGATTCAAAGCCCCTACTTACGGTTTCAGCGATCGTGATGCCGTTGAATACAGCGAAATGAGAGGAGGTATTACCTACGGATGGAAGTGGGGATATGTGGGTGTAATAAAAGAGCACAATGTCTGGGGAAACAACTACCACGGTTCCAACATCTTTTCTGATCGCAATCCCTCTTTTGCTCAGTTAAAATTACAAATGAAACCAGTTAGCTGGCTCGAACTCAATTATTTTCACGGATGGCTTTCGTCAAAAGTCATCGACAGCTCGCGGACACCAAATACACCGCAGGGAGGAGCTGACCAGGTTTTCGTTCCGAAATACCTTGCCGCCAACATGATTACGGTAAGGCCTGTACATAATTTTTTTATAAGCATTGGCAACTCCATTGTTTACGCGTACGACTTAAATGCCGCCTACTTTATTCCCGTAATGTTTTTCAAATCGCTCGATCACACCTATTCTTCTTTAGGGAATTCACAACTCTTTTTCGACATCAGTTCAAGAAACATTAAGAAGTGTCATATTTATAGCACCCTGTTTATGGATGAGTTGTCCTTTGGCAGGATTTTCAATAAAAATTATACCCACAGGTGGAGCGGAAAATTCGGCGTAAAAGTTTCTGATGTTATTCCAAACGTATCAGTCACTGCCGAGTATACACGTTCGGATGTACTCACCTATCAGCATTACAATCCGGTAACCACGTTTACCTCTACTGAATATAATTTAGGAAACTACCTCAGAGATAACAGTCAGGAAATTTTTCTCGATCTCACATGGAAGCCTCTTCCAAAACTGTCGGCTGCCGTTCAGTTCAATTATGCCACTAAAGGCCCTGAGTACCCCGACGACCGCGACGCGATTGATCCGAATACCGGCGAAGAAGCGATACTCTCGCTTCCGTTTCAGGAGACTATAGTGTGGAAAAACACCTCAATTGCTTTTGAAACAAAATATGAGCTGGTGAATGATCTGATAGTTAAACTCAGACTCGACTATAGTGATGTCCGCGACGATACCGGTGTGTTTTCTCCCGGAAGGTTTACCGGAAAACAACTGATGGTAAACACCATGATTACTTTCGGATTCTGACCTGTATTTCCTGAATCAGATTTTCCATCTCACGGCTTCAGGCCAGCTTCAGTTTATTTCTCCAGATTCGAATCGCCCTCGCTATCAGTGGCGATCCTATTATGGTTGGCAGTAACCATCCTATCCATGCGGGATTAAACGTAAAATTGTTGAGCAAAAACGCTGTGGTTGTCGCTATGTATGCCCCACCCATCTTTCCGATATGCAACAGCAAAAATTGCCTGTTGCGCGCAACGCGGTTTAGCGGATTACTGAGAAACCGGATATCCTGTATGGTATTCAACAGCAAAATAAAACCAAAAACAGAAAGTATCGGAACAAAAAGGCGATGGCTCAGTATCATTTCAGCAATCGGCCATCCGATCATAAACAATGCAACAGCTAACCCGGCATATCCCGGAACTACAGCAGATGGCTTAAATTCCCAGGGCGCTTTTCTTCGGTAATTTGTTATGGCACTTTTACCTGTGTAGGTTAAATAAAACGCAAATATTCCAACAGCTAATAAAAAGGGATTAAACTTTATGAGCGTCATTACAACGGCAGAAAAAGCTACGCCATACATTCCTATATAATAAACCTTGCCTGCATTCGTATGTACCCCTCTGGCTTTTTTAGCAACTATGGCAACAAGTCCCCCAAGGAGTGCCGCCGAACCTGCAATTACATGCAGTGTGAGTAAAATTGAATAAATCATGACGTTGAATTTTGATACAAATCTATAGCCTTGATTCACGGTCATTCAAAAATTGGGGCAAACGGGGAGGATAAGGGATCAACAACAGCCGGATGGGATAAATGGCTGTCGACAGGGATAAACGGTGTGGCGGACACAGGGCTTTTAGCTAACTTTGGGACTCAATTTTAATCTGTTATGTATCGATCACACAATTGCGGAGAGCTGAATATCAATAACATAGGCAAGCATGTAACATTAGCCGGATGGGTACAGCGGTCGAGGGACCTTGGCGGGATGACTTTTATTGATTTGCGTGACCGCTATGGAATTACGCAGTTGCTTTTTAACATGGAAACCGACAGCGGACTCTGTTCTTCTGCAAGATCTGTGGGACGTGAATATGTGATACAGGTTGAAGGAAAGGTGGTTGAGAGAGAAAACAAGAATCCCAAAATGGCTACCGGTGACATCGAAATAATGGTAACCGGCATGAAAACGCTGAACCCATCACAAACTCCTCCGTTTACAATTGAAGAGCATACCGACGGGGGAGACGATTTGCGCATGAAGTACCGGTATCTTGATTTAAGAAGAGCACCTGTCCTCAGCAATATGTTGCTTCGTCACCGGCTGGCTCAGGAAACCCGAAAATACCTCGATCAGTCGGGGTTTCTTGAAGTGGAAACACCTGTTCTTATTAAATCCACTCCCGAAGGCGCAAGAGACTTTATTGTTCCTTCCCGTATGAATCCGGGTGAGTTTTATGCGCTGCCTCAGTCACCGCAAACATTTAAACAGCTGCTGATGGTTTCGGGAGTTGATAAATACTTTCAGATTGTCAAATGTTTCCGCGACGAGGACCTGAGAGCCGATCGCCAGCCTGAATTTACTCAGATTGATTGCGAGATGAGTTTTGTTGAGCGCGAAGACATCCTGAATACATTTGAAGGACTTGTCCGTTACCTCTTTAAAAAGGTAAAAAATATTGATATTCCGCAGCTGGAACGTATCAGTTATGCGGATGCGATGACCTATTATGGCAACGACAAACCTGACACAAGGTTTGAAATGAAGTTGCATGATTTAACTGCAGTAACAAAAGGTAAGGGCTTTAAGGTTTTTGATGAGGCCGGTTCGGTACTCGCCATTTGCGTAAAAAACGGCGCTTCCTATACCCGTAAACAGTTAGATGAACTTACCGAATGGGTCAAGAGGCCTCAGATTGGAATGAGCGGACTGATATACATGCGGCATAACGATGACGGAACGTTAAAATCTTCAGTTGACAAGTTTTTTAATGAGGAAGAACTTACCAAATGGAGCCGCCTGCTGCAATCCGAAAACGGTGATCTGATTTTGGTGCTCGCCGGTGAGCCGGGCAGAACACGCAAGGCCATGTCGGAGCTGCGCCTCGAAATGGGCGATCGCATGGGATTGAGAAACCCGGCATCCTATAAATGTTTATGGGTGCTTGACTTTCCTTTGCTCGAAAAGGATACCGAATCAGGGCGGTGGCATGCAATGCACCATCCCTTTACGTCAGCCCTGCCGGAAGATCTTTCGAAGCTGGAATCGGATCCCGGAACTATTCGGGCAAATGCCTACGATATGGTGATTAACGGAGTTGAAGTTGGAGGGGGAAGCATCCGGATTCATGATAAAATGGTACAGCAGAAAATGTTCTCCCTGCTGGGATTCAGCGATGAGGAAGCACAAAATCAATTTGGATTTTTAATGAATGCTTTTGAATTCGGCGCACCCCCTCACGGAGGAATCGCTTTTGGTTTTGACCGGTTATGTTCACTCTTCGGGGGCACCGATTCTATCCGGGACTTTATTGCTTTCCCTAAAAATAATTCGGGCCGTGATGTGATGATCGACTCCCCCTCAAAAGTAAGTCAGGTACAGCTGAAGGAATTAGCCATACAGGTTAAAACCAATTAATTCCTTTTCGGATAAAAAAAGGCAGCCTTTACAGGCTGCCCGGACACCAAACTATCTGACTAGTTACTTAATTACTTAAGCTTAAGGTATCCAATTTTATCAACTATTTCCTGTCCTTCTGAAGAAAGAATAAAATCCAGGAATGGCTTTACACCCTTTTCACGTGATGTAGGGTAGTAGTAGAATAACGGACGAACAATAGGATACGTTTTATTCATCGCATTTTCCTTGCTGGCTGTTACATAGTTTTTACCCCCATCGTAAGAGACAGCCACATCTTTTACCTTGTCGTTAACATAAGCCAGTCCAACATAACCAATAGCTCCTTTGGTTTGACTTACTGCCTGTATAACGGCACCTGTTGCAGGCATATTGAGGCAGGTAGATGAATAATTCTTACGCTTAAGTACACTCTCCTTGAAAAATTCATATGTTCCGGATGATGTTTCGCGTGCATAAGCCACAATTTTCATATCCTCACCACCCAGCTCTTTCCAGTTGGTAATTTTTCCTGTATAAATTCCTTCAAGCTGTTCGCGGGTCAATTTACCTACCTTATTGTTAGGGTTCACAACAACTGAAAGTGCATCGTATGCAATTACCACTTCTTTAAACGCACGTCCCGCTTCCTGCATTTTCATCCTCTCATCCATCTTCATTTTGCGTGATGCCATTGCAATATCGGTAGTGTTATCCAGCATAGCTGAAATACCAACACCTGAACCACCGCCAATTACCGTGATACTTGCACCTGAGCTCTTTTTCATGTACACTTCAGCAAACTTTTGCGACAAAGGCAATACGGTATCACTGCCTTTAACAACTAACTTTTGTGAATAGGCACTCACTGAGATTGTAACTGCAGCCAACGCCAAAACTAATTTTTTCATATTTCTGTTTTTTAATAATTAATGTCTTTTAAATAATCGTATTAATCAGAACTTAACCTGCATACGTAACGTAAATACATTGTCAGGTATATCTGCTGTGTATCCCGAAAGATTGTTGCTGGTTTCGTTTTTCACCATATCGTAATAGGCGGTGATTTTCACATTGGCATCCCAACGGTACACCAAACCGAGTCCTATAGTATTGTATTTAATATCAACCGAATTTGTTTGCTTTGTATTAGCATCAACTGCTTTTCCTATTTCGTCACCTTTTACATCAGTATTCGGATCAAACCAGTCATACTTGGCTACAAACTGCCAGGGCGAACTCATGATATTCTGAATAAAGTAGAAATACGCTCCATTGAATTTCCTTGAATAGATATCGACGTTGAATGGTGAATTATTGTTAGGGCTTTTGAAGGTAACTGCCGATCCCGGTTGTTCACCTGTGATGAATTCGCCGCGCAGTGTTGTCATCCCCGCATGCCAGTCGAAACTCACCTGCCCGTCAATACCATAATACACTCTTTTTGAATGGGTGCGCGAATCAAGTGCAACGGCACCATTATCTTCTGCTTTCGTGTCTATAATAAAACCACCAACGCCTGAACCATCGGCGCCCATTTTATACACATTCACCGAATCAATTCGGAATCCTCCGTTATAATACGAAATACCGCCGCTGTATTTCACCGTTTGCGATTCATTGGTTTTGGTAGCATACAAATGACCGATGAAATCTTTGGTGTTATCCCAGTCACTTACATCGATGCCTGCGCCGCCAATGCCGTTACCATTAAAGAAACCCGCATCAAGAGCCAGCCAGTTCCAATTAGAAGACTTCGGGCCCTGAATGGTCAGTTTGGCTCCTACTTCACGTTCGCCTGGAAAAAGCAGTTGCGACATACGGCCACGCTCAGGAGATTCACGCATAGACGATGAGTAACCTACTTCGAAACCAAAGGGACGATCTGAAACTCCGGCAGTAAGGTTGAACCAGCCAATCCATGGGTCGGTAATTTTTACATAGGCATCTTTAATTGCCAAACCTTTTTCGGTTACATCAAACTGCAGTACATACATCGAAGTAGCCCACCCTTTTTCTCCCGGAGCCGATGTATATTGAAACTTTACTCTTCCCCTGCGTACCATAAATCGATTGTCAACGCCTTTCGGAAAGTTGCCGCCGTTAAAAGAAGCTTGTCCTGCGGAATCCGCCATTTGAAACTGCGGCTGTATGTACCCCGATATTTTGAGTCTGTTTTTCACATTTAATTCATCCCGCATGGCGGCTACTGAACGCGCCAGGGTGTCTAATGGGTTTTCTTCGCTTTCCTGCGCCTTGGCGTTAAACAGGAACATTAATGCGATTGCTGTAAGAGTTAGGGTTTTTTTCATTATGTTAATTTTGATGCGCAAAAAGACTATTTCAAAATTAATTTACCCCTATTCTTATATTAAGTATTTGTTAATTCTTTGTTTGCTGTATATTATATTAATAATCAGTTAATTAAGACAAATTTAATAAACAATTTCAATACACGCCCGGGCTTATTTTCTGTCTTCATCAACTGTAATATCAGGAGCAAAAAAAAACCGGCAATCAGCCGGTTTTAATTTCAGAAGTCAACTTTATTATTGTTTAAGCAGTGCACCCAGTCGTTCAATTTCTTTACGTGCAACACTTATCTTTTCTTCAAATTCCTTTTTTAATGCTTCGGCATTTTTTGAACGGGCAAAAAAACCAATGTTGTTTTCCCAAACCTGAACATCGTTTTTCAATTCTGCCACTTTACTAAGCAACGACCTGCGTTCGTAATCTATTTTACCACCACTGTCGCCTGAACGATGGTGCTCCGGTTTACCGCTGTTTCTAAATCGCTGTTTTTCTTCGTATGGCAATTTCAATTTATCGAAATGTGCATCAATGGCGGCACGGTATCTTTTCTGAATTTCATCTTTTTGTGCAATTGGAACCAGACCGGTTTCAGACCATGCACGTTGAAAGGCTTTTAATTGTTCAATATCTGCACCATTGTTTCCTCCCGGAACAAATGCTTCAACCTCCTCAATGAGTTTCCGTTTCTTTTCAAGATTTTCAACCTGCTGTTTATCCACATCGGAAAAATGGGTCGACTTATTTTGGAAAAATAAATCACATGCCGTACGGAACCGTTTCCAGATTTTTTCACTTTGCCGTTCGTTTACAGGACCGGTTTTTTTCCATTCCTGCTGCAACCGGATTAATTCAGCGGTAGTACTTTTCCAATCGGTGCTGTTTTGCAAGGCTTCTGCCTGAATACACAATTCTGTTTTCTGCTGCAGGTTAGCTGCCATTTCCTGCTTGCGCTGATGATAAAATTCATTTTTAAGTTTGAAAAACCGATCAAACGGAATACGGAAACGGGCCCATATTTCATCACCTGCTTTTTTGGAAACAGGACCGGACTTTTTCCATTCTGTTTGTAAATCAGCAAGCACTTTCGATGCTTCCTGCCATTGCTTATGCTTCCAGTTTTCTTCAGGAATTACGGCTTCGGCCACTTCACACAATTTGGCTTTTGCAACAAGGTTCTGCTCAAATTTTACAGCAGTTGCAGCAAGATATTCTTTTCGCTTTGTGAATATTTTATCGCAAACGCCCTTAAACCGATCCCAGATTTCATCTTTCTGTTCTCTGGGCACCGGTCCCACTTCACGCCATTTGTCCTGAAGGTTATGCAGTTTTTTTAATGCGGCATTGAGCGATGGCTCCAAAAGCAATTCCTCAGCCTGTTCACACAACTGGATTTTAGAGTCAAGATTATGCCTGTGATCCAGATCCTGAAGTTCCTTGTTGATTCGGATATAATCGTAAAACTTATCGACCAGAAATTTGTAGGTCATCTGAATATCCCGCACATTACCGGCAGGAACCGGGCCGGTTGCCCTCCAGCGTGCCTGCAACTCATGAAAAGCATCAAATGCTTTTTTCATGTTTTCCTCGTTCTGTATAAGTTCTTTTAACTCTTTCAGAATGGCGGATTTTGCATCAAGATTAGCACTCCGTTGCTTTTCAATTTGCTCTGCAAACTCGGCCCGTTTACGACCGAATAATTTTATTGCTTTATTAAATTGTTCAAACAAGGGGTCGGGTACAGGACTGAAATCATCCTTTATTCCTCCGTCTTCAATAAATTTATTGAGTGCATCTTCCTGTTCCTGAGAAAAAAGGGATGCGGCAAGATCTTTTGCAGCGTTAAACCTGGCTTTTACCGACTGAACATCATTTTCCTCTACAAGTTTCGTCAGTATGTCAACCAGTTCTTCCTTGTTCAGTGAACTGAAATCTATTTCAGGATCGTGTTCTTCTTCGTTGTCAGAAGAATGATCTTCGTTCGATTCGGGAACCGCTTCGAGAAATTGTTCTTCGGTTGATTGCATTTCGCCGGACACAACAGGTTCTGAATTTTCTTTCTGCTGATCAACAAAATCCTTTTCCGAATCTGTCTCGTTTGATTTTTCTGCACCCGCAGATGAACCATTCGAATGTTCATTTGAAACGGGATTACTCCCGTTATCCATGTCATTAATTTCCGGAGCTCCATTCACGGAATCAGCTGCTTCCTGCTCCTTGTTTTCTTCTTTCATTTGAATACTGCAATTTACTTTTAACGAACCGAAATAGAAATGTAGTGAAAACAGGAACCGTAAACAACCACGCTTCCCGCACACTTTATTTTCGAATCTCAAATTTATGAAAAATCAGCTATATGGAACCAGCTCAAACTCACTGATTGTATGAACTCTGTATTATTTTTAGATTTAGGAAACAACACTTCTGCAGGACTTGAGCGGTCGGGGCCTATTGTTTATTTTTGCCTGAAATTCGGGGTGTAGCGCAGCCTGGTAGCGCGCCACGTTCGGGACGTGGAGGCCGGAGGTTCGAATCCTCTCACCCCGACAAACACAAGGCTCCGTCGCAAAGCGACCGGGGCTTTTTTCTTGTCTGACGGCAAGGCTCCAGCCTTGTAAAGGAAGACAGGAAAAAGTCCCTGCGCCGACAGGCGGGAGCTGAAGTGATTGAATCCCCCCCATCAGGATCAACGGAGTTAATCCTCTCACCCCGACAAACACAAAGCTCCGTCGCAAAGCGACCGGGGCTTTTTTCTTGTATGACGGCAAGGCGCCAGCCTTGTAAAGGAAGACAGGAAAAAGCCCCTGCACCGACAGGCGGGAGCTGAAGTGATTGAATCCCCCCCCTTCAGGATCAGCGGAGCTAATCCTCTCACCCCGACAAACACAAAGCTCCGTCGCAAAGCGACCAAAATTTTTTTTACTTAAAATTATTTAATTGATTGATTTTTAGATATTTATAATTGTAAGGCAAGGGCGACCATGCATAAAAAAACCCGCCAGAGCGGGTAGGTCATTCATCCGGTCTGCATTAAACCGTCATAATTTCCTTTTCTTTAATATCGAGGTGTTTATCAACTTTGGCAATAAAACCGTCGGTTGTTGTTTGTATACGCTGTTCGGTGTCCTTAATCATATCTTCCGGCACACCGCTTTTGCCCTCCTTTTTAACATGCTCATTCGCATCTCTTCTCAGGTTACGGATAGTAACTTTTGCGTGCTCACCCTCCGCTTTGGTTTTTTTCACAAGGTCCTTACGGCGTTCCTCCGTTAAGGGAGGAACAGTAATGCGGATAACGGTTCCGTCGTTTTGAGGATTGAAACCGAGATTTGCTGCCATAATCGCCTTTTCAATTGGTACGAGCATCCCTTTTTCCCAGGGCTGAATCATAAT
>DASUFP010000096.1:0-18699 GCA_036274495.1 Bacteroidia bacterium | reverse complement strand
TTAAAATAAAACCGGGTGCATTTGAAGGACAAGTGCTTCGTTTAAAGGGAAAGGGCGGACCGGGAGCCGGCGGAGGTCCTTCGGGTGACGTGTTAATTACCACACATATTTTGCCTCATCCGCAGTTTACACTTAAAGGCCACCATGTATACGGTAAAATTCCTGTTGATTTATATACAGCGCTCTTAGGCGGAAAAGCAAAGGTGCGAAGCCTGAAAGGGCTAATAAATATGGATATTCCCGCAGGCACCGCCAACGGAGCTGTGTTACGGCTAAAAGGAATGGGAATGCCCTTTTCAGGAGGCTATGGTGACTTTTACGGTGAGGTTTCTGTAACACTGCCGGATAATTTGAGTGAACCGGAACTCAAATTGTTTCGCGAACTGAGGGAGTTGTCTGAAAAGAAAACAGGGAATAAATAAAAATGGTGCCTTACGGGGCACCATTTTTGAAAAATAACCTAAATCATAAACCCTAAAAACAGTTCTTTCTACCTGTCAGTAGGTGTAAAGGTTACGGAGAAGAGGCAATTAATTTTCATGCCCTTGTTTTTCAGACTATTAATCATCAAACGGGAGTTTTTACCGATGTCTTGCGGTATGCCTACTTTTGTAGCATCACATTTTTTATCACCCTTTAAATCTAACACATATGAAAAATCGTATCTTATTGTATTTCAGTACTTTAGTTTTCTCTTTGGCCATTGCACCGGTATTTGCACAGTTGCAGATCCCCAGACCAAGTCCTAATGCATCTGTTACCCAGGCCGTCGGATTAACGGATATTACCATTGATTACAGTTCACCCGGAGTTAAGGACAGAACCATCTGGGGCGGACTGGTTCCCTATGATAAGGTTTGGAGAACCGGAGCCAATGCCGCCACTGCTATTACCTTTAGCAGGGATGTGACCATTGCAGGTAATAAAGTTCCTAAAGGCAAATATTCTGTGTTCACTATTCCCGGAGCAACAGAATTTACCGTTATCCTTAACAAGGACGTAACGGCGACAACCGATAGCTACAAAATGGAGGAAGACCAGCTGAGATTTAAAGTCAAAGTTGCTGCTGCTCCTTTCAGGGAACGACTGGCATTTATGTTCAGCAATTTTGATGATACAAAAACAACGATAGACTTTGAATGGGAAAAGATTCGTGTTTCATTTGACGTAATGGTCGATACCGACGCGCAGACAAGAGAGAGTATCACGAATACACTGGATGGTACCTGGAGAACCTACAACAGCGCTGCAAGATATTTCCTCGATCATAACACCGATTTGGAAACTGCTATGAAACTTACAGATCAATCATTGGATCTTAAAGAAGACTGGTTCAATTGCTGGACCAAAGCACAACTTTACTCTGCTATGAACAACAACGCTGAAGCGTACAAATGGGCGTTGAAAGCAAAAGAACTGGGTGACAAATCTTCTTCATTCTTTTTCAAGAGCCAGGTCGAAAAAGGAATTGCCGACTGGAAACCTGCCGGAGGAAAAACCAATAAAAAATAATTCAGGATTTATCTGATCAAGCAGGCAACGGGCGAGTTCCGTTGCCTGCTTTTTTTAGAAATTGTTGTAACACAATTGATATCAATGCTACGAGCACACAACCGATAACATTATACCATAAAAATGAGATGGTGGTACTCACATAACAGATGACTACAACCGTTTCGGCAACAAGTGCCGCTGCAAAAACAGCGTTGGCGCCGACATTTTTTATATAAAATCCGGTAAGGAATATCCCAAGAATAGTCCCGTAAAAAAGTGAACCGAGAATGTTTACTGCCTCTATCAGGCTCCCGAGTTTGTTTGCAAACATTGCAACCAGAATGGCAACTGCACCCCAGATAATTGTTGCAATCCGGGAAACGCCCAGGTAATGTCGGGGATTTCCCTTTTTATTTATCGAGCGTTTGTAAATATCGACAACACTTGTCGATGCAAGTGCATTTAATTCGGAAGAGGTGGATGACATCGAAGCGGAAAATATTACCGCAATAAGCAGTCCTATAATTCCTGTTGGGAGATACCTGATTACGAAATCAAGAAAAATATAATTGGTGTCGTTGGTATCGGATGCTGAATTGTTTTTAGTCATCAGCGATTTAACATCTGCTCGAATAACTGCATTGGTCTTTTCAAATGAGCGTAGTTTTTCTGACGACAATTCTCCTGAATGTAATGTAGCTTTCACATAGTTTTCGCGGGCTGAATGATTATTGTTGAACTGATCTTCGAGTTGTAAAAACTGAGCAGAATAGGCGCCTGTTCTCAATTTGTCCGTTTCAACCCGGTTATGAAAGACCGGCTGTGGCTGAAAAATGTAAAACACATACAAAATGGTTCCTGTTAACAGAATAAAAAACTGCATTGGAATTTTAACTAGGCCGTTCATGATCAACCCAAATCGGCTTTGCGTAACCGATTTGCCGCTCAGGTAACGGGCCACCTGCGACTGGTCGGTCCCGAAATAGGAGAGTGCCAGAAACATCCCTCCGATTAACCCCGACCAGATATTATATCTGTCAGACGGATCGAAACTCAATTCCACAATGTTCATTTTCCCTGCCTTGCCGGCAATCATAAATGCATCCGATAAACTAACGTCACCCGGTAACAGCCTTATCAGCAGAAAAGCGGCAATAGCCATTCCTGAAAGTATCACCGTCATCTGACCTAACTGGGTGTAGCTGACGGCTCTTGTACCGCCGAGTACAGTGTAGAGAATTACAAGACCACCAATAAAGATATTGGTCAGGTAAATATTCCAGCCTAGTAACGTTGAGAGTATAATGGCAGGAGCGTAAATAGTTAAACCTGCGGCTATACCCCGTTGAATCAAAAACAACAATGCCGCCAGCGAACGTGTTTTTAAATCGAACCGTTGTTCAAGGTATTCGTATGCGGTATAAATTCTTAATCTGTGGTAAATGGGCACTACTGTAATGCACAATATGATCATGGCTAACGGAAGGCCGAAATAAAACTGAAGAAACCGCATGCCATCAGTAAAGGCCTGACCCGGAGCCGAAAGAAAAGTAATAGCACTTGCCTGAGTTGCCATAATGGAAAAGCCTACTGCATACCAGGGCATAGAGTTGTTGCCCAGCAGATAGCCCTCCATGTCTTTATTGCCACGGCTTTTGTAAATACCGTAAACCGATATAAACACTAATGTCCCCAGCAGAACAATCCAGTCAATGGCACTCATGAAAAGAGAATTGTGAGTGCGTAGTAAAATAAAATCTGAATCACCAAACCAATTGCAACTCCCCAATACCACTTAGACCACTTTGAAGTGTCGGGAGCATCAATGGGTTTATCAGCGGACTTCATTTGCCGGCATTGATGAAGTTAGTCAGCAACCTGTATGCGCCGGGAACTCCCGCCGGAAGTTGTCTGAAAAAGGACAATCCGGTATAAATAAATATTCCTTTGCCATAATGAGCAGAAATAACACTTCCTGTTAAAGGCGGTTCGTTTGCATCATTCATGGAAAACAAAGGTGAGTATTTAGGGTCAGCATCAGATGCAAAATACAATCCGCGTTCCTGTACCCAGCCATTAAAATCAGCAGCAGTAATCACATTGGGCTCATTCAGCAATTTACTTTTGGGATCGATGAATCTGACGGTTGCATTTTCGTCTGTCACCCGGTCGCGGGAAATCTTGAAAGGGTAGGGGCCGACATCTGATTTAACTGTTCCTAAAAAGTTGCTGGTATTGTACTGAACTACCAATGTGCCGCCGTTGTTAACATACCGCAGCAATTGTTCCTGATAGCTCCCTATTTTATCGTTCGTATTGTACGCCCGTATTCCGGTAATGATGGCATCGTATTTTTGCAGTCCGTCACCACTTAATATTTCATCATCCAGCATTTCAACAGTAAAGCCGGCCCGGGTTAAACATTCCGCCACATCATCGCCGGCACCTTCCAGGTATCCTATTGTATGAGCTTTTGTATTCAGGTCCATAGTAATTAATCTGACAGCAGCTTCTCTCAGGTGAAACTGGGGAGGAATATGATCGTATTCAATTCTTCTTATACCTGAAGTAAACGTTTGATGATCGGAATCAACAATCAGCAGGGCCTCATTAACAGCCGTTGCAACCGATCCGTTTGTAACCGGTGGAAAAACCTCAAATTCACAATTGTATTGACCATTCATTTCTGTGATGCCGAAATCATAATATTCCGGTTTCGCCGTCCAGCCCTTTGGTAATTGAAGATGTATTCTTCCGGAGGCGGAATCGCAGTTGCTGGTGACAGAAGCTTTTAATTTTTGTGTTTTATTTCCGGTAAAAATCAATACAGGATCAGCCGGAGCCACCGAAAGTTTCGGCAGAATTTCTGCCTTCCGGTAAATTTCTCCTTTAACAGGATCTGTTTCCTTATACGTAACCGGTACCGTAAATTCAATTGCCGTTGCATCTATATTTAATTTGATCAATGCGGTAAGTGCGGGTTTATTTTCAGGAGTTCCCGAAAGTTCACGGCTGCCGGGATACATTAATCCCGAGGGCGGCCCCGAAAGCCAGTAGGGTTCCGAATAGGCTGCGTTTTGCTGAACCGTTAACGTTGTTTCCCAGTTGAGCGATTCGTTGCGTTTGAGTGGTGCATTAAAAGTGGTGTCGGCTCCGCTGAGTGCAATGGCTGTTAATGAAACATGGTCCGCTAATCTGCTTATTATCGAAACTTCAGCAGGAACCGTTGCTCCCGGATACAGGTTAAACCTGTTCACGGTAGCTTCCGCGTAAATACCGGAACAGGCAATAATCAATTTTAAGACAGCTTCTTTTTTCTGATTTTTCCAATAAGCATCCGATAAACTGTCAAGTGCATGGTAAAGATGTATCAGCGCATCAACCGAGTATTCAGGATGTAAAGGATTAAAGTTTTCTATTGCATCATTGGTCCACTTTTGTGCCTCTTCACTATTTGACAGGCGAGCAAAGCAAGGATTTAATCCGCCCAGTAACTCCCTTACTGTAGTGTCTCCTGCCAGCGGTTTGAAATATTCAATCTGAGTTCCTCTTGTTGACGCTACTCCAAAACCCTGGCTCTTATGCATGCTTCTGCTTTCAGCGGCTATTTCACCGTACGAGAGCCCTATCAGCGGATTGTATCCTCCTACATCCAGTTTTAACTGACCGTAATAATCCGGTACCGGCTGACCCCTCCTGATAAAGCTATTGAAGTAAATACGTTTAGGCTGCCATACAGTTGTAAGTTTAAGCTGTTCTTTAAAACGGGAAGGATCACCTGCGGCTTTAAAGGCTTCGAATGCAAGAATGGCTGAAGCAGTGTGATGTCCATGTCCGCCATCACCAATGTCGGGAAACCGGGTAATAATTACATCGGGCCTGAACCGGCGAATAGCCCAAACCAAATCTCCAAGTACACGGTCTTTGTCCCATTTGGTAAATGTTTCTTCGGGATTTTTTGAATAACCAAAATCAATGGCACTGGTAAAAAATTGTTCCGCGCCATCAATCCTTCTGGCAGCAAGTAATTCCTGTGTTCGAATCAACCCCAATTCCTCGCCCTGCTGATCACCAAGCAGGTTCTGTCCCCCATCGCCGCGGGTGAGTGAAACATACACGGTTCTGAAAAGTCGTTCATTGGCAAGGTACGTCAGCAGTCGAGTGTTTTCATCGTCAGGATGTGCGGCAATATACATCACGCATCCGAGCGTATTCAGTTTGCTTAACTCCAGCTGAATTTTAGCTGCGTCCCACTTATCTGCCAGCGGGCCCTGGGCAAAACCTGTGGTGCATATGGAGAGTAGGGTGACAAGTGCAATGACTATTTTTTTGTTCATACAAGTGTTGGGTTAATCAAAAATCAGGTAGTTGTCCAGAATTTCAACGAGATCATCAAAAGCATCTATGCCGGAAAGTTTTTCGCGCATGCCTTCCATTACAAACTGGCACCCTTTTAACAGGGTGGATCTGATCTCAATATAAGAACTCTTTCCTTCTTTCATTACAGGTTTAGAAAGTTGCTCCATTTTATCGCCCAAATCGGTAAGATAAATTTTACAAGTAAGATCCATGGCTGCATAAATGAGTACTTCATCTTTAATAGACATTTTTATTTTCTGTCCGTCTTTAGCCGCTTTTATTCTTTCAAGAAAATGTTCCAGCGATTGTCCTTCGAATAATTTGAACTCATGAATAGCTCTTGTGACAGGATGCTCTTTGTGCATCATCGCGAATTTGCACGTCCCAATTGCCGAAACCAGAAGGTTACGTACCATCGGGTTCATTTGTAAATCGAAAGTGGTGTTGGTCATATGAGGGCAAAAGTACCAATTTGGTTTACTTTAGGCCCCTGCATTACCATGTGTCTGTTACTTTGTGATTTTGAGAAAGTTATTGTTTGCCCGACAGTGTACATTTATCCAATAATCACTAAATTTGAGTCACAAAAACCTAAACCCTCCCTTACATGAATTTTACCAGGACTATTCTGCTCCCGGCCTTGATAATACTGGCCGCATTTACTGTTGAAGCCAGTGGAAGCTTTAAACAGTTCAAAGACCCACTGCTGGTTCCTATCAATCAAAATCCGGGCAAACAAGTTGATAATCAGTATCAAAATAAGCTCAGAAGCCAGCCTTACTGGCAGGAGTTTATAAAGGCGGCCGGAAACTGGTCGGTGCTGTTTAATGAAAGCAGTGGCAAGCCGTTGATGGCCTATGGAGAGCCGCTGAATGTTGGCGGATCGGGACCGGAGCAGGTTGCACGGAACTTTTTTGGCTCCTACCTGAAAGCAATGAACCTCCCCATGTCGGAGTTTAACCTGGAATCGGTAGTGCCTGCACCTAAATTTTATATCGTCACTTTTAGCCAGAAGCATAATGGTACCGAAGTTCTGGGAACGCGCATTCAGGTGAAAATGCTTTACGACTACCGGGTGATTTCCTTTAACCTGAATTATTTTGACGGCATAAATGTGTCGCCCGCTGCTACTTTAACACCTGCACAAGCGGTTCAAAATGCTGTTCAGGGTGTTGGCGGTATGGTATCGTCAGTTGTTTCAAATACACTCAGCTATTTGCCTGTGCCGGGTTACCGTAAATACGAGTATCATCTGGTATATGAAGTGATGGTTTCCAATAAAGATGCTGAAGGAGTTCCCGGTAAATATTATACATTGGTTGACGCCAATTCTGGCAGCATCGTTTACCGTACCAACAGGGTTAACCATTTTGCAAATACTGATGTTACGATGGAAGGCGCCCTTTACGTAACAAATCCCTATAACCCGTCAACTGTTGAACCGTTAAGAAACCTTAAAATAGTTGTGGGCGGTGTAGACTTTTTTACCGATAACACGGGCTACATCGGTTTGAGCAATACCTCATCTGTGCTGGCATCCGTTTCCCTTTCAGGATTATGGGCTGATGTTAAAACAAACGGCACCACTCCTGCATGGAATGAGACCTTAAATCCCGGTACAAATACCCTTACTGCCGACAACAATACTGACATTAAACAACGCACCGTTTACCATTCGGTAAATGTGGTGCACGATTATATGAAATCAAAATTTCCGGCCTTCACAGGAATGGATAACCCGCTCGAATCAAATGTGGATGTTGCAGGAACATGCAATGCCTTTTACGATGGAACATCCATTAATTTCTTTGCAGCCGGCGGCGGCTGTAATGCAACTTCTCTTGTAGCCGATGTATGTTTTCATGAATACGGACACGGGATAAATGATAATTTTTATCAGTCCATCGGATCTTCGTGGAACAACGGTGCCATGGGTGAGGGATACGCCGATTTATGGGCCCTTGGAATTACCGGTTCTGATACCTTGGGAATCGGATTTTTTTCAAACGATCCCACAGGTTATGTTCGTGAATATGCGATCGACAAGAAAGTATATCCGCAGGATCTGGTAGGAGAGGTGCATGCCGATGGTGAAATCATTGCAGGCTGCTGGTGGGACACCTATAAGAACTTGGGTAATCTGCAGCAAATGATGGATCTGTTTGCCGCTACATTTTATTCAGGTGTTACCGATTTCGACGGTAACGAAGGAACCCTCTATCCGGCAATATTGATGGAGGCTTTTTTGGCTGATGATAACGACGGCAATCTGTCCAATGGCACTCCGAATTACTGCGCCATATCATCCGGTTTTGCCATTCATGGAATTACCTTAAACGGAATGACCGGCATCACGCACAATGAGGTACTCACTGCGGTTCCGCAAGCTCCAATTACCATTGATGCACAAGTGCAGGGACTGGCTGCTGGCAGTACGGTAAAAGGATATTATCGTTTGGGCGGTACTACCACCTGGAATTTGTTTTTACTCAACAACACTACAGGATCTAATTATCAGGGTACACTTCCTCCTCAGCCGAACGGAGTTATTGTTGAATACTACCTGGGCATTGAAGACGATTGCGGAACCTTCCTGGGTGTTCAGCCACAGGGAGCCAACGACGCTGTTTTACCGAACATTCCGTATTATATTTTGGTTGGCTTTAACGAGTTAATTTACGAAGACTTTGACAACTTTTTCGGTAGCTGGACTACAGGTCTTCCAAGTGATCAGAATACTACCGGTACCTGGATCATTGATATTCCTATTCCGTCATTTGTAGGAAATGCTATGGTACAAACGGATGATGATTTCACTCCCGGCGGACTGTTTTGTGCAGTAACAGGTAATGCTACCAGCGCAAACGATCCGGCCGGAACAGAAGACATTGACGGAGGTGCCACCACCCTCGAATCGCCTGTGTACGACCTTACGGGATATACCAACCCGGCGTTTACCTATTACCGCTGGTATTCCAACGACCAGGGGGCAACACCGGGAACCGATTTCTGGCAGGTCTATATTTCAGGCGATGGTGTAAATTTTGTTCCGGTTGAAAACACCAAAGTGTCTGATCACAGCTGGCGACGGTTTGCATTCAGAGTGCAGGATTATATAACTCCTACCGCAAATGTGGTACTACGTTTTGTTGCCGAAGATGCAAATGCTCCAAGTCTTGTGGAGGGCGCCCTCGACGATCTGAAACTGTGGGACGAAACGCCAACGGGTATCGAAGAATACAATGGTTCGGAAGTTGTTTCGGTATACCCGAACCCTGCCAATGATTTGTTGAACCTGATGTGCAGTTCAGCTGACGGCAAACCGGTGAAAATTGAACTGTATAATATGCTGGGTGCGCTGCTGACTGCAAAAACATTTGATGCTCAGACAGGCATGAACTATATGACTATTCCCGTTACTGAATTGCCTGCCGGAATTTATGAGGTAAAAGTGACCGGAACAGCAGGAGTGGTTACTCGTAAATTCACTATAAGCCGATAGGCACACAGACATAAAGGCAAAACCCGGTCAGCAACTTACAGGGTTTTGCTTTTATGTTAAAAAATGTGGTAATTTGTTATTCTCATATTACGGTCTCACAAGGCCTCTTTCCCATTGATTCTAAACCTATTAATCTAAATATCATGAAGAAAATCATTACTCGTTATTTACTGCTGCTTACAGTAGCAACCTTGTTTGCCGGTTCTGTCCGGGCTCAGACTTCGGGTGGTCCCGATACGTACGGATATGTGTGGAGGGATAGTAATGATCCCAATGGTCCTGCATATAACTGGATTGATATTACAGTCGATTCCAATGCAGTATTGGTAACCGGACTCGCCGATGATAATATTCGCGGTCCTTTCCCTGTTGGATTTCCTTTTCACTATTACTGGTATGATGTAACCACTTTCCGCGTCGGATCGAATGGATATGTTGGCTTTACTACTACACCGGTTGCTCATCCGTTTCCTCTGATTCCAACTCCCACAGGAATTCAAAATTACCTGGCGGTGATGACATCCGACCTTACGTTTACCGATAATGCAAATCCTCCTCAGCCTGTACCCAATGCTCAGTGCTGGTATTGGACAAGCCCGAACAATGATACGCTGATTGTATCTTACCTGAATGTTCCGCTATGGGATCCTGCCGCTCCGGGCTACACCGGTTCCAATACCTTCCAGGTGATATTAAGCAACGTCGACAGTTCAATTACGTATCAGTACCAGAATCAAAACGGTATTTATAACAACCCTACCGATTTTTGTACCATCGGTATTGAGAACAATAGCGGAAATATCGGATTACAACATTCGCACGACATCTTCCCGCCATCGGCATACGCTATTAAGTTTTATTATCCTCCAACAGTTACATTGGCGATTAGTGATGCTGCTACCGTATTCAACAACAATACCGAAACCGGCGGACTGTTTCTGTCTAAAAACGGCGGGGGCTTTACCATGAACACTCAGATTAAAAATACCGGTAATCAACCATTGCCTCAGTACAATGTGTATTCGCGTGTGGTAAATAACCTGAATGTTTCCCAGGCTACAAGTACCGTTTCGTCAAGTGCTTCAACTCCCGGACAAACAGAAGACATTACCTTCGGTCCGGTGTTTACACCCACAGCAACCGGTGCGTTCAGGTACATTAACGATACCCAGCTTCCTGGCGATGCTACTCCAAGCAACAACCAAAAAGTGATGGAACTTCAGGTAGTGGATACTACCACAACAAGTATTTTATTGTCGTTCGACAATGGTACCGATGCAGGACTTGGCGGATTATCATGGCAAGGTGGCGGCGGTGGAGCGGGAATTGAATTTGTTCCGCCCTTTTATCCCTGTCTGGTAACGCAGTTAAGAGCCTACATTGTTGCCAATAACAATGCGGCAGGTTTCTACCTGTATGTGTTGGATGATGATGGCATTAACGGCGCTCCAAATACATTGCTCGAATCGGCTTATGTTGATCCTAATTCAGTGATAGTTGGCGGCTGGAATACCGTAACACTTGCCAACCCGGTGTTGGTGACTTCAGGAAGTTTTTACGTTGCCTGGATGATGGATGGTGATGGCATCAGCATTGGACAAAATCAGCTGCCTCCTTTCTCTAACCGGACATATGAGGTACTTGGTTCCGCGCTTAATTCAGCTTCATGGTCGGCTTACCGTTACCGTGAAATTGAAGACATTATGCTGAACGCCTACATTTCTACCGTTCCGGTGGGAATTCAGGAAAATGGCAACTCCTCTTTCTTTGGTTCCTTCTACCCAAATCCTTCTACCGGTGCAGTGGCGTTGAATTACTCCTTTGCAACCACACTTCCTAAGGTAACTCTTAGTGTTTATAATGTTGAAGGGAAAGAGGTTATGCACAAATCGCTGGAACTTTCGGCGGCAACCGGCAAACTGGAACTTGAAACCGAAGGACTTTCTTCGGGGCTCTATATCTGCCGTATATCCGCAGGTAATGAGACGATCTCAAGGAAGTTTACCATTCAGCGGTAGTTTTCATAAGAAGCATTCAGATATCTAGTAAAGAGAGGGTCCCGGTGGCCCTTTCTTTATTTTATTGCCAATCGTTAATATTCAATTAACATTTGGATCATTCCCGTAACTTACTTTTGCGTTTTCATAAAGCCTATCTCTCAGATGTTTAAGATCGAATCCCGCAATGTTCATATGTATTATGGTGATTTTCATGCACTTAAGGGGATTTCTCTTGGTGTCAAGAAGAACCATGTTACTGCATTGATAGGGCCTTCAGGCTGCGGAAAAAGTACCTTTTTGCGGCTATTTAACAGAATGAACGATCTGATTGAAAATGTGAAAATTGAAGGGGAGGTGCTCATCGACAACAAAAGCATCTATTCAAAAGAAATTTTGACAGACGATCTGAGGAAAAAAGTAGGAATGGTATTTCAAAAGCCCAATCCCTTTCCAAAGACCATTTATGAAAACGTAGCATATGGTTTGCGGGTAAACGGAATTACTCACAAAACATTTATTGAAGAGCGTGTTGAGCGTTCGCTAAAACAAGCAGCTTTGTGGGACGAGGTTAAGGACAAAATGCGCAAGTCGGCTTTTGAACTTTCAGGCGGACAGCAACAGCGGTTGTGTATAGCACGGGCACTTGCCATTGAGCCATCGGTCTTACTTATGGATGAACCGGCATCTGCTCTTGATCCGATTTCGACTACTAAAGTTGAGGAGCTTATCTATGAATTAAAGAAGGATTACACCATTGTTATTGTTACCCACAATATGCAGCAGGCAGGAAGAGTTAGTGATCATACAGCCTTCTTTTATCTGGGTGAATTGGTGGAGTATGATTCAACCAATATGATTTTTACAAATCCTAAAGATATACGTACTCAGAATTATATTACAGGCCGGTTCGGCTGATTTTATTATGCCAATGACACACCTTGATATCGAACTCAGTAAGCTCAGGAAAGACATTCTTGAAATGTTTTTCCTTGTAAAGTCGCAACTTGAAAAAGCGAAGGAGTCGTTGATTAAATTTGACAAGGACCTCGCCCGTGAAGTCCGGATAAATGAAAAGCGCGTTAATTCGTTTGAATTAAAACTGGACCGCGATTGTGAAAATGTAATTGCCTTATTTAATCCTGTGGCAGTAGACCTCAGGTTTGTGCTGGCCTGTATCAAAATAAATTCGAACCTGGAACGAATGGGCGACATTGCGGAAGGTATAGCACAATTTGTAATCAGTATCAACAATGAGCCGGATACGGAACTGCTGAAAGTTACCAGGCTTATTGAAATGTTCGATACGGCAAACGGTATTGTTGCTGATGTAACCAATTCGTTTGAAACGGAGGATACCAAACTGGCAAGAAGCGTTTTTCAAAAAGATGAGGTGCTTGACGATATCAACCAAAAAGCGAACGATGCGGTTGTGCAATTTATCAAAGATCATCCCGATAAGGTAAACCAGAGCTTATACATGCTTTCTTCTATCCGTAAATTGGAACGGGTAGGTGATCAGAGCAAAAATATTGCTGAAGAAATCATTTTTTACGTAGAAGCAAAAGTGCTTAAACACAAGCACAAGCCCGGCAAACTGCTTTGATCCGCTTACAGAGAGAATACTCTGGAAACGTTAAATCCTAACCTGAAACCTTTGTCGGCCCACGAGTTTGTGGTAAACGGCAGGAATTGATTTTCGGTAATCCCGAATGAATTGGTCAGGAAAAGTTGAAACACGTGTCCGCCGGTTTCAATATCTATTCCAAATCCGAGTGTGTTGGCAACATCTTTTTGTGTGTGACTTGCCAGCGACAACCCGTATTCACCTGTAACAGCAATTCGTTTCGAAACCTTCAGACGGGCGGCTGTGGTGATAAAATAAGAATCGTTTAAATCAGTAAAATCTTCCGCAAGGTTATAGTGTACCATCACCGGTGCTATCTGCATTGAAAAGTTGCGTGAAAATTTTCTGCCTATGATAACCTGATTCGAAAAAGAAAGACGGTCACTCAAATAATGGTACTTATCAAATCCTGTACTCTGAGCCTGGGGATCTTTTAGTCGGGTCATGAAGATGGATGAAACAAATGTGACACTCACAGGCATCGCATCATCTGTCGTCTGTCGCAGCCATCGGTATTTTAAAAATCCATCCAATTCTTTTCTGTACGACGAGCGTCCTATGCCAAACATAAACCGGCCGTTGGGACTGTATTCTAATCCCAGGCGTATGTTTGCCGGACCGTCAATGCCATAAAAATTATATGCACCCGTATTCCATTCTCCAAAACGGTGTGAAATTCTGAAATCCAGTGTTCGCTTTCCCACGCATTCTACATTCTGAAAGTTGATAACTCTTGTCGATTTGAAAGTTGCTATTACCAAATCCTTATCAGTATCTGTTGATGAACTATCGATACCCGACCAGATATCATCCTGTGAAAGGACAAGTTTTGGAGTGAAAACAAGAAAAAGTACAAAAAGGAATGATTGGAACCTTTTGATTGCTGATGAATTCATAACAGTTATTATTCCAGTTTGCCTTGTTCTATCCACTTTCGTATGAGAATAATATTGCATTCGCTGAGACTGCCCGATTGCGGCATGGGGTTGTAGCCGGGTAATTGCTGAGTACATCCCAGCATAGTAGCGTCGTCAACCTGTGAGGCAGTTGCATAAGTAGAAAGAATAACTCCGCCATTTGCGAGCGAACTGCTGTGGCAGGAGTTTTGAGCGCCGCAATAGCTGTTGAAGATCGGCACCATATGGGTGGTATAGGTAATTGTGCCTGTGGTATCACAGTTCAGATTTAAGGCTGAAGCCGGATGCATTTCTGCTGCATTGTCGTAGTAGCAACTCACCAGCTGAGAAAGCGTTAAAAAGGCAAAAGAGAAATAAATTAGCCGTTTCATTTTCAATTATTAGGTGCGCCTTGTTCAATCCAGACAAAAATAGACCTGATCTGATCGTCGTTGAGAGGTCCGGCAGGTGGCATAAGCTGATAATTTCTTCCCGTAATGGCCCTGTATAAGCTGCTTTTGTATGCTTTGTAAGGAGTAACATTGGATACAATCTGCTCATAGTTGGTGAGCGGAAAAACTTCTCCTCCGCCTGAACTATGACATCCGGACTGCGAACAATTAGCTGAAATTACAGGCAATACTTCAGTTTTGAATATGACTTCCGGATAACCGGTCAAGTCAGGTTCTCTTCTGCATGAATCAGTAAATAGCATTACCAAGCCGGCAGCAAATAGCAGGACAGTTAGCTTAATCTTCATGTAACAGGATGGCTGCAGGAATTTGATTGCTGGTGCAAATTGACGAAAATAAATGTGAACTTAAAGTGAATTTATTTTTTTATGCGGTGCGATCTGTAATAGTTGCAGCAAGCCGTCAATCCGCAAGCGGAGCATTTAGGTGATCGTGCCAGGCATGTGTACCTTCCATGCAGAATGAGCCAGTGGTGGGCCTTCGGTACCAGGGACAAAGGAAGGTGTTTCATAAGTTGTTTTTCAGCAGCCAGGGGAGTAGTTGCATTGCGTGTAAGTCCCAGCCGGGCCGCTACCCTGAAAACGTGGGTATCAACAGCCATTGTCGACTGGTTAAAAACTACTGAAGCAATCACATTGGCTGTTTTTCTGCCTACACCGGGTAATTGCTGCAGTTCTTCAACTGTTTCCGGTAATTTGTTGTTGAACTTTTGAACCAGCATCCTCGACATGCCGGCCAGATTTTTAGCCTTGTTATTTGGGTAGCTGATGCTTTTTATAAACGGAAAAATGTCTTCAGGCAAAGCCTTTGACATGGCAATAGCATCAGGATAGGCATTAAACAGAGCAGGGGTAACCAGATTCACCCGCTTGTCGGTGCATTGAGCCGAAAGAATAACAGCAACCAATAACTCAAATGGAGTCTTGTACGACAACTCCGTTTCAGGAGCCGGCATATTGGTTAAAAAATAGTCGATTACAGCTTTATAGCGCTCACCAATAGTCATAAAGGGCAGGAAAACAGCCCAATATAACAACTATTCCTGTTCAGTACTTTGAGATTTTACTGAACGAGAGCAGTTTTCCGGGAATATTCAAGAATGGCGCGAATGCTTTTTGCTGAAGGGCTGGTTAGTGCTTTGTCTACCAGGTTAGCAGCTTTCTTGATGCATTCGAATTCCTCTTCAACTGCAGGGTCGTTATCGATTGATTTTTGAATCAAAACCGACTCGGTCATTGCAGTTTCGTTGTAAAGATAGAGGACAAGATTTGTTGGAGTAAATGTTTGAACCATCAGCAGTATTGTTTGTGTTTACTGCTATAACGGGCCCGTGGTTCATATAGTATGAAAGGCTTAAATTATTTTACCAGCACCAGTTCCCGCTCCTTGATGAGTTTTCTAAGGTTAATCAGCGCGTAACGCATCCTGCCCAGACTGGTGTTGATGCTCACATTGGTTTGTTCAGCAATTTCCTTAAAACTCATATCTGCAAAATGGCGCATGATCACCACTTCCCGCTGCTCATCCGGCAGTAAATCGATGAGCCTGCGTACATCATGGTGGATTTGATCGGTAACTATCTTGTCCTCAATGTTTTCATCCGTTAAGCGGATGTTTCCGATAATGCTGAATTCATCGGTATCCCGCACCATGGGCATCTTCTTTTGCCTTCTGAAATAATCTATCACCAGGTTATGGGCAATTCGGGACACCCAGGGCAAAAATTTACCTTCTTCATGATAATTACCTGATCTTAAGGTATTTATAACCTTAATAAAGGTTTCCTGAAAAAGGTCTTCTGCCAGTTCGCGGTCGCGGACCAACAACAATATGGATGTAAAAATTTTACGCTGGTGTCTGTTCAACAGAATCTCAAGACTGGATTCGTTGCCCGAAATAAACTCTGTAACGAGTTCGTTGTCAGAAAGATCTGATTTACGCATAGAACTGCTAGATTAACTAAGGTTAGGAAATAATTGAGCCTAATTAATGTAGAGTTCTCCCGATGCGTGTTTTGTTTTATGGTTGATGCAAAGATGCAGTAATCCTGAGTGTTTAACGATGCAAACTTTGCGATATTGTTACAACCGGTGAATATTTATTTCAAAAATAGGGAATCGCTTTCAGAAATCAGTGACAAGTCAGCAAAATCGAGGTAACCGGAACCAATTTTACATTCTATTGACAATGTGGGAGCGTTTTCAATCTAATTTCGCCGCTCCTTAAAAAAAGTATACGAAAACGATTCAAAAAAGTTATGAGATTATTATTTATCAGTGCCTTAGCATTTTTTTCATTAACTCAGGCAGGCTGCAAACGAGTGGAAGAATCCAACCAAAATGGAACGAACGCAACTGACTCGGTAAAGCAATTGACCTATAAAGGTGAAACACATCTTTCCAATTTGAAACAGCTGACCTTTGGCGGCGATAATGCTGAAGCCTATTTCTCGTCAGATGGGAAGTCCGTTACCTTTCAGGCTACCAATAAAGCCTGGGGCGACTCATGCGATCAGATCTACCTGATGGACCTTCAGGCTGAAGATGCCAGAGCCTACAAGCCTGCATTGCTGAGCACCGGACAAGGCAGGACAACCTGTTCTTATTTTTTACCCGGCGACTCTACTATTGTTTATGCTTCTACTCATTTGGTTGACGCTGCTTGCCCACCGGTGCCGGCTCACAGAACCGATGGCAAATATGTCTGGCCCATATATCCCTCTTTTGACATTTTTGTTGCAGACCTCCACGGACATATTTTAAAACAACTCACCAACACTCCGGGGTACGATGCGGAAGCTACCGTTTCTCCGAAAGGAGACAAAATTGTTTTTACCAGCATGCGTTCGGGCGACCTGGAGTTGTATACCATGAATATTGATGGTTCGGATGTAAAACAGATCACCAGCGGGCTGGGTTATGATGGGGGTGCCTTCTTTTCTCCTGATGGAAACAAAATAGTATTCAGAGCTTCACGTCCTGTAACACCCGAGGAAATTGCCGAATACAAGGAACTGCTTGCAGAAAATCTGGTAATGCCCACCCATATGGAACTTTATACCTGCAATGTTGATGGTTCCGATCTTAAACAAATTACCCATTTGGGACAAGCCAACTGGGCACCGTTCTTTCATCCTTCGGGAAAGAAAATAATTTTCTCTTCCAATCATACATCCGAAAAGGGAATGCCATTTAACCTATGGATGATAAATACGGATGGAATCGGTTTGGAACAAATTACCTACGATGGATTTTTTGACGCCTTTCCAATGTTTAGCCCCGATGGCAAGAAACTTATATTTTCATCGAACAGGAACAATGGCGGCACACATGAAACCAATCTTTTTATCGGTGATTGGAATGATTGATTTCTGATTAACGAATCAGTTGTTTTAGGTGGGGTGTGTGACAATGGCATAGCTGCCGGCAAACACCAATCTGTCGGATCAGCATGTGAATGGTTAGGGTGTTTGAATAGTATTTTTCTTTTGAACACGTTTGAGCGTTAACAAATTCATTCCATTCCGCCCTAGCCCCTCAATGTTTTTCCCATAGAGGCGAATCACCTGATCGTAGTAGAGTACTACTACAGGAGCGTTTTCTATAACCAGCCGGTCCATCTCCTTGTAATACTCATAGCGAATGGAATCATTTACGGTTTTGCCGGCGCGATTGTACAGGGAGTCAAATGTGGCATTGCTGAAATGAGTATAATCCGGTCCTGCAGGAGCCTTATTTGGAGAATAGAAGAGCGAAAGATAATTTTCAGCATCGGGATAATCGGCAATCCATGATCCTCTGAAAAATGCAAGTTGCTGTTTCGCTACCATCTCTCGGTGTGTGGCACCCTGGTTTACCTCCAGTTTGATTTTTATTCCCGACTCGGCAAGTTGTCCCTGCATAAATTCACACAAGTCCTGATACTCTTTGGTAGTGCTCATCAATATTTCCGGCAATCCTTTGCCTCCGGGATAACCGGCATCTGCCAGCAGTGCCTGGACTGCTTCAGGGTTGTAAGTGTAGCCGGTTACTGTTGTATCAAACGAGGGCAATCCGGGAGGCACCATACCATATATACCCGGTGTTCCTATTCCATTGCGCAAAAAAGAGATCATTTTTTTTCGGTCAAAACTCTGATTTATTGCCTTGCGGATGCGGATGTCGCGAAGCGGATTCGCTCTCATTACTGCGGCAGTGGTATCCATAAGAATTCCGAGGTATTCGGTATTGAGGTAGGGGCAGGTTTCCATCCCTATTTTATCCCGGTATTGCATTTTCAAAGCTCCCGTACGGGTCAAGAGCTGGTCTTTATAACTGGCATCGAGTCCTGAAATAAAATCCAGGTCGCCTTT
>DASUFP010000095.1:0-32757 GCA_036274495.1 Bacteroidia bacterium | reverse complement strand
GAAACTTAAGCGTTTGTAAACGTTTACGAAAAATAGCGGGAGGATATCGCAATGCTGTGAAATGGATTTCCAGGTTCAAAAGGTTACGCCGGCACTAAAATTAATAAGAGACCAGATACTTGTTCTAAGTATTGTTGATTTTCAGCTCCTTTATTCATTTTCCCCCGGGGGATACAAGTATCCCTTCCCCCGAGGTAAAGTTATTTAAAAAAAAATTTGAAAACACGGGTTATGCGCAATTAAGCGTTTGTAAACGTTTACGAGAAATTATGGGACGGTTTGGAGATTTGCAAGAAGGTGAATTCTTGGGTACGAAATGTAGTATTGGCAAAGGTTATCAAATCAAATTAATTACTCCTTCTAAGCAAGGAGAGTTTTTTTTTGTCCTTTATTCATTTCCCCCGGGGGATACAAGTATCCCTTCCCCCGAAGTAAAGTTATTCAAAAAAAAATTTTAAAGCACGCGTTTTGCGCACCTAAGCGTTTGTAAACGTTTACGAAAAATAGTGCAACAATTTGGCTCTTTGCAGGTCATCGAATGGAACCCAACTCAATTACATCAGTGCAGCAGCAACTCATGCGCCGATTCAAGTTCGCTCAATCCGCTGCCATCACCGTGTATCGAAATAATAGTTGCCGGTTGTACTTCGGCAATAAGCTTTTCAAATCCGTTCCAGTCTGCATGGTCGCTCAGCCGCAACAGCGGCATTCTCGAGTAATTGCCCGCATAACTGCTCGCCATAAGCGTATGAAATTGTCCCTGACGACCAAATGTTGTCAGCACGCGTGGTGGTACAATAAAAAAGGTATCATCCGATTTTCTGAATGCCGTAAGGTCATACGGCAGCCAGCTGCCAAGTACTATATTATGGTGCTCGTATAAGTGGTGGTACGGAATAATATCAGGATGAACCATTACCTGCCTGCCCGGAAAGGCACGGCACAACAGTTCAGTGAGCCGCTGCGCTTTGCCTAACACATATGCCCCAATAATAACGTTGGCCTGTTGAAGTCCTTGTAATTGTTTTATGAGTTCACTTTCGTGAGGATGTGTAACCGATTTGTCCGCATACGTCGATTCACAAATTAATACATCTGCCGCAACCGCTTCAAACGGCTCGCAGGTAGGGTCGGGGGTGGTTTTAAAATCGCCGGTGTAAAGATAACGTATTCCTTCATGTTCGATAAGTACCATTGATGAACCGAGTACGTGACCTGCCGGGAACAGTGTTACAGTTATACCGTTTACGACGAAAGGTGTGCGGAAAGGTGACGGATGAAATTGCCCGGGAAATCCTTTTACCCGCAAATCCATCAGCCTGCAGGTAACAGCTTCGGCATATACGTTTTTGATGCCCTTGCAAAAATGATCAAGGTGTGCGTGCGATACGATGCCGTGTTCAACAGCTCTCAGGGGATCAAGATAAAAACCGCCCGGTTCAAAATACAATCCGGCTTTATCGCGGTAAACTGGTCCCTTAATTTGTTTCATATGCTTTTGAATGCTGCTGTCAAACAGCGGTGCTTATTTGCTAAGGAGTTCGTGTAACCGGAGCACCTGAGGCAATACCGCGGTTTGATCATCATTGAGTAGTTCAAAATCGCTTTTGGCTTTTCGCTCTTCATCGGTCAGCTGACGGCTCATTATGTTCCTTATTGCAGCTTCACTGCGGCCGTCGCGCGCTGTTACGCGGCTGATGCGCAATGCCTCGGGCGCCGAAACGGTTATCACCACATCGGTAGAAACATGAGCTCCTGATTCAAATAAAATGGCTGCTTCTCTTATTACATACGGCGCTTGTTGTCCGGATTTCCACCCTTCAAAAGCCTCGGCAACTTTTGGATGTATAATTGCATTCAGCGCCTTGAGTTTTTGGGGATCGTTAAATACCTGCGCAGCAATAGCACCGCGGTCGGGCACCGGCCCGTTGTAAACATTTTGGCCCAGCAGCAGTTTAATTTGTTCTCTCACTCTTTCATCATCTGCAATTATGCATTTGGCCACCGCATCCGAATCAAATACCGGTATGCCCAGTGTTTCGAAAATCCTGCATACAACCGATTTGCCCGATCCGATACCGCCTGTTACACCAACTATTTTCATAATTGTTCTATCAGGTAACACGATACGGTAGCAGGCACAACCCGCACATGCCGCACTCCGTCAGGAATTTTTTCAATTACCAGCGTTCCTTGTCCTTCCGAATGTTCCGGGTCAATCTTCACCGAGACTAAAAATCCCGACGGATCTATCGATTGCATGAGCGAAGCCGGTGCCTGGTAAATTACGCGCGCTTCGGCCGGTACAGTTGTTATGCGGTACCTTCCGTTTAAGGCACTGGTGTTTATAGGTAGTGTAATGGTATTTTCGGTTAACTCCGCTACTTTGCAATACAACCAGGCGTAATCCGATGACAACCTGATTTTGTCGGGGTTCGGATTATCCAGATTCAGCCCCGTAAAGGTGACACCGGCAGTTGCCGGCCAGGGTGCCGGTTTTGTAAGGATCTCTGTAATGCCTTTAATGGATTCATAAGGCCCATACACCGATACCGAATCGGGTTTGATGATGATGGGTCCGGGTTCAAGATGCGGAGTAGAAGGACGGGGAGTTTTAATCCTTAGTTTAACGGGAACCCTTCGCATCGAAACCGACTCTATAACCGGTATAACATGCTGCGGCTGTATGCTGACAAGCTTCAGATCCAGTTTTTTGAGCGACTGCTGGTCGACAAAAAGCGTGGTGGGTATTTCTCCCGGCATGGAATCGTTTGCAGCTTCATTCTTGAAATAAGCCTCCGGTGCGGGTATTACTACCGGTAACGAATCGTTCCGCAGCAGCGAAATCAGGTCGAAGCCTTTTCCCTGTAAGGTGAGAAATAGGGTGTCGGAGGTAAAATTGGCGCGCAGTGGACATGCTACAGTGTATACATATACCTTGTTGAGCGAATTAAATGTCCAGAACCCTCCGGCAAGCAATACGCAAAACAAAAACATCCAGGCCTTCTGGTGCTGGCGGTAAAGACCGGTTAACCGGGATGCGATTTTACTTAGCGGATGGCTCACATTGATTCAGAAATGAAATCAGGATTTGACAGCGTCCTTCTTGGGCTGATATATTTTTGTCGCCTCAGCGGAAACAGCTGATTTTTCAAGTTTCACTTTTACGTTGCTGTCAATTTCAACCATAAAGGTGGTTTCTGCAACCTCAAGGATTCTGCCGTGAATGCCTCCGATGGTGACAATCTTATCACCTTTGTTGAGACTTTCTTTGAAGGCTTTTTCCACTTTAGCCTTTTTCATTTGCGGACGGATCATGAAAAAGTAAAAAATAACAATGATCATAAGAATCATAATCAGTTGTCCCATTGCGCCTGATCCGCCGGCTGCCTGTAATAAAATTGAAGAAATCATAGAGTAAAATTGTAAGTTGATAAATATGAAATGGTTTGTCTCAGTTAATGCAGTTCAACGGTATTATTTGCCCGGAACCTGAATTTCGGCACTAATCGTCAGCACCTTTGTGTTGGGAATGGTGTTGGCAATAACGGTAACGGTTTTGCTTACCATGCCCGCCTTTCCTTCGCTGTTAAAGGTAACATTAATATACCCCTCATCACCCGGTTGTACGGGATCTTTTGTGTATTCGGGAATGGTACAGCCACACGATGCACTTGCCGAAGAAATGATCAGCGGAGCCTTTCCGGTGTTCTTGAATTTAAAACCATAGCTGACTTTTTCCCCCTGTGTAATTACACCAAAATGATGCTGATCGTATTCAAATGAAAACTCAGGCAGTGGTACAGTGCCCTCATCTCCGGATGCTGTCGACCCGGTAGCAGGATTACTGATAAGGTCCGGTGACAACTGGCCGCTGTCACTCTTTTCTTTGTTCCCGCAGGCCATCAGTCCTGCGACCATTACAGCTGTAAGTAACGAAAACGTTTTGTTCATGGTGTTTAAAGCTTATTTTTTTTTGTTCAGTTTAACAGTCCGCGGCCGGTTTTGTTGAGCTTACCGGTATCCTTAAATTCAATAACCAGTTTGTCCAGAATACCGTTGATAAACATTTTGCTTTTTGGCGAACTGTAGTCCTTCGACAAATCAATGTATTCGTTAATGCTCACCTTTACGGGGATGGTTTGAAAATAGAGTATTTCACACAAGGCCATTTTCAGTAGTATGGTATCCATAAGTGCTATACGGTCGTAATCCCAGTTTTTGGTCTTCGCCGATATCATCTCCTCCAGATCTTTGTCGTGTTCCATTACCGTACGCAGCAGCTGGCTCATAAAAGCACGGTCTTCCTCGTCGTCGCGGAAGAGTTCCATCAGTTTAAACGCGCCTTTCTTTTCAGGATGTGCCACACGGATGGTTTTAAGCACCATGCTCTTCACCAGATCGTACGACTCGGCCCACCAGAGGTTTTTTTCTTCGAGATAGTGTTGCAGAAAATCAGAATCGCCGGCGTGTTTGCCGAGCAGCCACTGACATAACTCAATATCCTCTTCGGCCGTATGCTGCGCTACAGAGGTGTATTTTTTATAGGTGTCGGTGACCTTTACATTGTGAAAAAGCTTGCGTATCATCTCCACGTCGTCCTTTTGCCGGAGCGTTCGTGATGCAATAGCTTTCTGATATTCAGGAGAGGCAGTAAGCCAGCGAATGAAAATGTTATCGCTTAATGTCGACTGTACCGGATTTTCATCAATGGTATGCCGGGGAGGTAAATCGGCATAATAACGTGTTTCTTCAGCCGACAAATCAGTGAGCACATTTAACAAGTAGAGGTAGAGGTCGTAGGATCTCTCGGCACCTTTAAAAAGTTCAGCTTCATACCATGCCGCATCATGATCTTTTGACTGATACCAGGCATACAATGCCATCATAACGCGGATGCGGAGGTGCCTTCTGGAAAGCATAGTTTAATATAAAGAACGGTTAAAATTCCGGTTACCCGAATAATAGGATAGTTGCTGAATCACATACCCAGCTTTACCTTGCCAATGTCAGCAAGCCGTTTCTCAGCATTTCTGCTGGCAGCAAGATAGGTTGGAATATTATCTTCAACAGCTTTATGCATAATGGCAAGCGTAAAGTCGTATATTTTTTCTGTTTGCTGCATGGCACGGTCGCGGTTGTATCCGGTAAGTTCGGAGTAAACGTTGATGAGTCCGCCGGCATTAATAAGAAAATCAGGAGCGTAAACAATCCCTTTGTCCATCAGCATTTTTCCGTGAACCGCCTCATCAGCCAGCTGGTTGTTGGCGGCACCTGAAACAATGGAGCATTTTAAACGCGATATGTTTTCGGTGTTCAGCGTAGCACCTAATGCACAGGGTGCATAAATGTCCATATCCATTCCATAAAAATCGGTGTCGGTAAGCACGCTGGCCCGGGTAATGGTAGCTACTTTTTTAAGCTGCTCCTCGTTTATGTCGATAATAGATACTTTGGCACCCTCCTTCATCAGGAACTTTACCAGGTTTTCACCTACATGGCCAACACCCTGAACAACCACTTTCTTTCCGTTGAGTCCGTCGTGACCCCAGGCATGCTTGGCCGCCGCTTTCATTCCCATATACACGCCGTAAGCGGTTACAGGTGAAGGGTCGCCGCCGCCACCCATCGATTCGGGTAACCCCGTAACATGGTTGGTTTCCATCTTCACATATTCCATATCCTTGGTGCTGGTTCCAACGTCTTCAGCTGTAATGTATTTGCCGCTGAGGCTGTTAACAAACCTGCCGAATTTACGCATCAACGGCTCTGACTTATCCTTCTTTGAATCGCCGATAATAACCGCTTTTCCGCCACCCAGGTTTAATCCGCTGATGGCAGCCTTATAAGTCATACCGCGCGACAGGCGCAACACATCCCTGAGCGCATCGGCCTCATTGTCGTATTTCCACATGCGGGTACCGCCTAAAGCAGGCCCAAGAATGGTGTTATGAATGGCTATGATGGCCTTGAGCCCGGTTGCCGGGTCGTGACAAAATACTACCTGCTCATGTCCGAATTCGGACATGGGGTCAAAAAGGGTGTCACTACCGGTTGCCTTCTGGTTCACTACTTCCTTAACTTCAATCATTTGGGTGAGCTTTACGGTTTCGATGGGTCCTCGCCGCTGTCGACGAAAATCCCGCAAATCTAATCATTTTTTAGAAAGGCGCCTTTTGCCCGAAACCTCCTGTATGCAGGGGTTTTCAAAAAATCGCCTCAAGCAGCTTGAAGATGCATCCGGCCAGCAGGGCCGACACGGGAATGGTGAGCACCCAGGCCCAAATCAGCTTTAATGTAACACCCCATCGTACCGCCGATATCCTTTTGGTGAGTCCAACTCCAATAATGGAACCGGTGATGGTGTGCGTGGTGCTTACCGGTATTTTATAATGCTGTGTTCCGAACAACGTAAGCGCTCCCGCCGTTTCGGCACAAAATCCCTCAAATGGGGTCAGCTTGGTAACCCGTTGTCCCATGGTCTTAACAATTTTCCATCCCCCGAAAAGGGTACCAAAAGCAATGGCGCTGTAACACGATAACGGTACCCAAAACGGAATCTGGGAAATATCCGGGATGATGTTCAGTGACAACATGGCGGCAGCTATGATGCCGATGACTTTTTGAGCGTCGTTGCCGCCGTGACCCAGACTATACGCCGCGGACGAGACCAGCTGCAGTTTTCTGAATATGATGTCAACCTTTCGGGGATTCTGCTTCCTAACAATATTCATGGTAATCATCGAAACAAAGTAGGAGAGTATCATGCCGATGATAGGAGCCAAAACAATAAAATAAACGGTGGGCATTATTTTTTCGAGCTGTATCGCATCCATGCTTCCGGCATTGGCAATTCCGGCGCCGGCAAATCCCCCGATAAGGGTATGCGACGAACTCGACGGAATTCCCATGAACCAGGTGAGCAGGTTCCAGATAATCGAAGCAATCAATCCTGCCATTACCACAATCAGGGTGATGCTTTCGGGCTTAACCGTTTTTGCAACGGTGTCGGCAACTTTCAGTTCAAAAATCCAATAAGCCAGAAAGTTGAACATGGCTGCCCACAATACTGCCGAAAGCGGCGACAATACCTTTGTGGAAACAATGGTTGCAATGGAGTTGGCAGCATCATGAAAGCCGTTGATGAAATCAAAAATCAACGCCAGTACAATGATAACGATGAATAAAGTCGACATAAAATTACCGTTAAATGGATCAGGCCATTTTTACAACAATAGATTCAATAACATTGGCTGCGTCTTCACACATGTCGGTTGCAGTTTCCAATGCCGATAAAATTTCTTTCACTTTAATAATCTGAATGGCATCCTTTTCTTTTTCGAAAAGTTGCGCAACGGCATTGTCAAAAATGTCGTCGGCGTGATTTTCAATGCTGTTAATCCGTACAAGCGAATCGGTGATGTCGCGCATCTTACGCATGTTTTTTAATTCGAAAACAGCGCGCCGTAATTCTTCTGTACCGGTTTTTATCAGCTCAGCCAGCTTCACCATGTCAGGTGTTATTTCTTTGAGCTTGTATAACTCAATCCGCTTCGATGAACCGTGAATGTAATCGAGTATGTCGTCGATAGACGACACCAGCCGGTGAATGTCTTCTCTGTCGAACGGTGTGATAAAGTTTTTGCTTAACTCCGAAAAAATTTCATGTGTAATTTCATCACCCACATGTTCAGTGTGCTCAATCTCCCTGATGATACGCACCCGGTCCTCAGCAGTTGAAGATAAGGCAAGATCATAAATAAGCCGGCCGCCATGCTGCAAATTCGAAGCAGCCTTGTCGAACAAAGGGAAAAAATGGCGGTCCTTGGGAAAGAAATACTTTAATAAAGGAATTCCGTTCATAGCTTTTGTTAAATAATGTGTTGGTTTATGTTAAGCAACAAATGTACTTGAATATTTCAACCACATACCATCTTTGGGTTTCAATTAAAGGCCGGACCGTCGCCTTAAAAAGAATGTGTTTGCGAAACATTTGGGGTGAATAATATAAGATATTGATTAACAGATTTATACATAACTCATGTGATTCCTGTCACCTGACGGCACCCGACAAGGTGTTACTTTTGAACAAAATTTGACAACCGCATCCGATGAAAAAAGGCAGTAAACTCTATAGTATCCTCAATAACAAATGTCCACGATGTCAGGAGGGTTCATTTTTCATTTATGAAAACGCCTACAATCTGAAAACCTTTACCAAAATGCATAAGAGTTGCCCCGTGTGCGGACAAAACTACGAGCCCGAACCGGGGTATTACTATGGGGCAATGTATGTGAGCTATGCTTTAAACGTTGCAATTCTGGTTGCCGTTTGGGTGGCCACCGCGGTACTTTTTGAAGATATGGGGTCCTGGTGGTTCGTTTTTTGGGCAGGACTGGCAGGCATAACACTGGCGCCGCTCACCTTCAGGCTGGCACGTCTCACCTGGATTAACTTTTTTGTGAAATACAGGAAGTCAACTGTTGAAGCTGCAGCAAAATAGCTGGTGGCATGCTAAATGTTTTTCAGCGGTAAATAACCTTCAGCCTGGGATTGCCCCTTCCGGTAGAATAGGGCAGCACTGTACCATTATCGATGATGAGCAGTTCGAGCTTCCGGCAGTTTTGTAACGATGCCGGCAGCTGTACCACACTTCCCATCCTTGAAACATCCAGCTCAGTTAGATTACTCAGCTCCCCATAGCTTTCAGGCATCGGTTCACTCACGTTGTTCGACGATAGATACAACACCTTCAAATGGGTCAGCTGTCCGATTTCTTCGGGAAGCGTTTCGAGCATGTTGTCGGATAAATAGAGATACTCCAGTTTTTGCAGCTTACCTAAGCAACACGGCAACGATTTTAAACGGTTGTTGCGCAGATCGAGTTCAACAAGATTTTCCATTTCACAAATTTCATTCGGAAGCGACTCAAGCCGGTTGAACCTGAGGTTTAACTTGCGGCATTTTTTTAACGCCGACAATTTGGGTGTTACCCACACCAGCCGGTTCGATTGCAGCGAAAGGTTTTCCAGCTCTGTCAGGTTTCCTATGAAATCGGGTAACGAATCAATTTTGTTCCTGAACAAATTCAATTCCTGCAGGCCGGTCATCTCTCCGATTGATGCAGGAACTTTTTCAAGATTACTGCTCGATACATTCAGTGTTTTAGCCCGTTCGGGTTGCTGCGATGCCCTGTCGAGGTTTTTAATGTTGTCGCAGCCGGCCGTCACTGCTAAAAACAGGAGTATGATTACACCTTTGCCCATCGTTTAATCGTATTTTGGGATGAAGATACGCATTGGAAATGAAGAATAAATCCGGTTGCATGCTGTAATCTGTTCTTCTTTAGGATTCCTTACCTCCAAATACCCGTTCATCTGTAATTGCATCTGATAAAACGCCGGACAGCCGATCGTTTCTTACATTTGTGTTCACTACGTCACTTTGAAGCCGCTTTCGTATCTCAATAAGTATTTTTTTAAGTACCGGTTCCGGTTGCTCATCGGAGTGGTGTTTGTCGCTGTTTCCAATGTTTTTGGAATTATGCCGGCCAAACTGATCCGGAATGCAATAGATACCACCCGTGAATTTATCGGCGTATATCAGCAGATAAAAGGATACGAAGCGGCAGGAAGCCTTTTTAGTATAATCACTTTTAATCTGCTGGTTTTTGCCGGACTGGTTTTGGTGATGGCACTGCTCAAAGGTTTTTTTATGTTCCTCATGCGCCAAACAATTATAATTGTTTCAAGGTATATTGAATACGATCTGAAAAATGAAATTTTCAATCACTACCAGCAGCTCGACGCGCAGTTTTATGCACGCAACAGCACCGGCGATTTAATGAACCGCATCAGCGAAGATGTAAGCCGTGTGCGAATGTATGTCGGGCCGGCAATCATGTACACCGTAAACCTGATTGTGATGTTTGTGCTGGTCATTTATGCGATGGTGCAGGTCGACCTGAAACTTACCATCTTAACACTCCTTCCGCTGCCATTGCTCTCCTTACTCATCTATCGTGTGGAGGAAATCATCAACCGTAAAAGTGAACTGGTACAGCGGCAATTGTCAACCGTGTCCACACTCGCACAGGAATCCTTTTCCGGAATCAGGGTGCTGAAAGCCTTTGCACGGGAACCCTATGCGGGAAATCATTTTGCGGAACAGTCGGAACAATATGCGAAGCATGCACTCAGCCTGGTAAAAGTGAATGCCTTGTTTCAGCCTGCACTGCTGCTGCTGGTGGGATTGAGTACGGTAATCACCGTTTCGGTAGGAGGGGTTGAGGTCATCAACGGTCGTCTGACGATAGGTAACATTGCCGAGTTTATCATTTACGTTAATATGCTTACGTGGCCCGTCGCATCACTCGGTTGGGTGGTGTCGCTTGTTCAACGAGCCGCCGCATCACAGGAGCGTATCAATGAATTTCTGCATACCGAACCCGCCATCAAAGGCGGTTCCTATAAACCCGAAAACATTAAAGGTGCCATCTCCTTTAATAACGTCAGTTTCCGTTATCCGGGTGCCGATTTAAATGTTATTGATGGAATAACGTTTACCGTTCCTCCCGGCACTTCACTCGCAATCACCGGTCGCACGGGTTCGGGTAAATCGACCATTGCCGGATTAATGACGCGTCTCTTTGATCCCATTAAGGGACAGATTACCATCGATGGTCACGACCTGCGGACATATGATTCGAACTGCCTTCATACGCATATAGGCGTTGTTCCTCAGGATTCGTTTCTCTTTTCCGATACCATCGAAAACAATATTGCATTTGGTAACCTCAACCGAAATATAACCGACACGGAACTGAAAAACGAGGCGGCCCATGCAGCCCGCATGGCGGCGGTGTACGACAACATTATGGAACTGCCTTTAGGGATGCAAACCAGAGTGGGTGAGAGAGGGATCACCCTTTCGGGAGGACAAAAACAACGGGTCTCTATAGCCCGTGCACTCATGCTGAAACCCGACATTCTGATTCTCGATGACAGCCTCTCGGCCGTCGATACACAAACCGAAGAATCCATCATTCGCAATATCAGACGTGAAATGCAGGGCAAAACAACCGTCTGGATCAGTCACCGGGTCTCCTCAATTAGCCATGCCGACCATATTCTGGTCATCGAAAACGGCACCGTTGCCGAAGCAGGCAGCCATGAGGCACTGCTCGAAAAAGACGGTCTTTACGCCGAATTGTACCGCCAGCAGGCTGTCAGCGACCAGGTTTAAAAGGCTCCTGTGCTAAACTTGTTTATAAAATTGTTCAAACAAATCCCTCATTGGGATTGAGATATAGATATTTTTTTATTTTTGTCAGTAAAATGACTTGTATATGAGTGAGTTTGATTCTAACGAACAGAGAGGCGAAATTTTTTCCAAAGCTATCAGAGCCGGCAAGCGCACCTATTTCTTCGATGTGCGGTCGACCCGTTCCAACGATTACTACCTGACAATCACAGAGAGTAAGAAGCGTTTTACTGAGGGGTCCGAAAAGCCGTTTTACGAAAAACACAAGTTGTTCCTCTATAAGGAGGATTTTGAGAAGTTTATGGACGGCTTGTCGGAGGCAATCGCTCATATCAGAACCGCCCAGCCCGATACCGGTCACAATCCACATTCCGGATCCGATGCCCCTGCAGATACCGACAAACAGGAACCCTCATCCAACCGGTACAGTGATATTAACTTTGACGATCTGGGAAAACCCTGACCGTTGATCAGTGGCTTCCGGTCGTATCCCGGGAGTTTTATTAGTAATTTAACCGTTCCGCAAACCCCCCGTTGCACATGGAAAATGCTTTTTCAGGAGGAACATTGTCAAACCACGACAGAACGTTGCTCAAAAAAATTGAAAATTTTTATGACTCAGCTGTGGGCCTTATGGGCGGTGAACCCTATATTTTTAATGAGTTTGGTGTCCAGATTGCTGATCCTGATACGCTTAAAGACGATGCCGGCAGCCTCTCCGGTGCCAGACAAAATATTTTTTCGGCATCCAAGACTGTAAAAAAAGAGCATTAGAATTTAATCGTTAAAGGTTTATTTTCAGCTTGTTAAAGTAATTTTTGTGCGCTTATCCGGCCGCCCGGCAGGAACTTTAAGCATTTGCTAACAATTTTCTTTGTTATTAAGTTTTAATTAATTTACTTTGAAAGGACTTATTTCCAAGACCTTAATATTCTGTATATGAAAAGAATTTTACCAATTCTATTTGTGTTTTCTTTTGTGATTTGGTCTGTGCCCGGGATTGGTCAGACCGGCCCCTGCATTGGCTCGCAAACACTTGTTGCTTCGCCTCAGCCTACTGTAAATGGCACCTATTTCAGTAATACGGCGGTAACATTTTGCTATACGGTAACCAACTACGCACAAAACGGTGTCGACTGGATTTGCGGAATAGTTCCAACATTTGGTCCCGGCTGGGATCTTTCCACCCTTCAGCCCGTATCGGCCGCACCCAGTTGCGATATGCAGGGTAACTGGGCTTGGTACACCTCCTGTACCAGCACCAACTCAGGCATTACCTTCGGTCCGGGTTTCTTTTACGATTCTCCTGCCGGAGCAACCACCGGAATGCTCGACGGTATTCCCGGAAACAATTTCGGCGATAACTGCCAGACCAATACCTGGGTCTTCTGCTTCTCGATTGAAGTGGCCGATTGTGCCGTAGCCCCCGACGGAACCGACTTATCGGTTTCAGTTACCGCTTACGGTGACGATCTTGCGGGTTCATGGGGACAAGCCGGATGTGTTGATCCTCCTGTAACTTTGGGTGCAACTGTTTTTTGTAATTGCACTCTTATTGTTCCTACCGTTAATATTACCAATGCCACCTGCGCGTCTTCAACCAATGGCGCCTTAACAGTAATACCTCAGGGTGTCGCTCCGTACACATTTGCATGGAGCAACGGTGCAACTACTCAAACTATCAGCAACCTGGCTCCCGGCATATATACAGTCACCGTTACCGATTCAACTTCCTGCACCAAAGTTGTTACCATTCCTGTTGGATCCGCTCCTGCTATCGTACTTAACCCGACTATCATTCCAAACGGCTGTGATACTTCAGGCGGCTCGGTAACGCTGGCCCCATCCGGCGGGCTGGGATCCACATTTACCTTCTTGTGGTCCAACGGATCAACGGCATCTTCCATTACCAACCTGGTGGGGGGTACCTATACGGTAACCGTTACCGATTCGGCAGGGTGTACCGAAACCGATCAATACCTTATTAATACAGCCGTTCCGGTAAACCTCTCCGTTATTTCAAACCCCAGTTTGTGCAATGGTCCTAACGGATCGGCAACGGCATTAACCACGGGCGGAACAGGAACAATAACATATCAATGGTCCAACGGACAAACAACGGCAACGGCCACCGCTCTTGTTGGTGGCACTTATACGGTAACCGTTACAGACTCACTCGGGTGTTTTGCTTCAACGGTTGCTACGGTTGTAATAGATAACGATCTGGTAGCCGCCGCTTATGGCGACTCCACCATCTGCAACGGCACCTCTATTACTATCGGGTGCGGACAGTCGGGTGGCACCGCTCCTTATACCTATCAATGGAACAACGGAGCAAACGGCTCAACACAATTGGTAGGACCCGCTGCCAATACCACCTACGGTGTTATTATCACCGATGTTAACGGATGCACCTCACTCGACTCCGTTACCGTTAACGTGATCAATGCACCTGTATTATCGGTTACCCCTGATACCACCATCTGTTACGGAACCGGCACCACGCTGGGAGTTTCAGGCGGCAGCACCTATTCGTGGTCACCCGCTGCCGGACTCAGCGACCCTGCATCTGCCGCGCCTGTTGCAACTCCTGTTACCAGCACCATGTATACCGTAACCAGTGCAAATGGTCCCTGCTCAGCCTCTGCAACCATCAACGTTAACGTTGAACCCGAAATAATTGCCTCATTCGCTCCTGATTCATCTCAGGGCGATGCTCCCTTTACAGTGACATTTAACAGCAACTCTTCCGGATTTGCATCCGCTACCTGGAGTTTTGGAGATGGCAGCGATACCACAGTAACAACTTCAATTTCTGTTGTACATACTTATTCACAGCAGGGATCCTACACGGTTACGCTCACCCTTACCAATTCGCTTGGATGTACCGACACTGCCACCTTCTCATTTATTATTGTAAATGAATATTCCGCCATTTTTGTTCCCTCCGTATTTACACCTAACGGCGACGGCCTGAACGATGATTTCCATCTTCAGGAAGACAAACTCGAATCGGTTGAGGTAGTTATCTTCAGCAGATGGGGTCAGGAGGTTATCTCCTGGAATAAACTGGGAGGATCCTGGGATGGTAAAGGATCCGATGGAACCGAGTTGCCTGACGGTACCTATTACTATATCATCAAAGCTACCGGCATCGATCACAAACAATACAATTTCCAGGGAACAGTAAAATTACTCAGGACAAAAAAATGATCCGAAATTTTACCGACTTGTGTTTTATAGTTAAGAGTATAGTAGGGAGTGACACGGGCCGCTCACCGGCCTTCTTCCGGACTTTCTTCCGGATAATGATTATCAATAGACATTACCTAACACTTAAGCCACAAATAGTCTATGAGACAGTTAAAAATTACCAAGTCAATTACCAACCGGGAGAATGCTTCTCTGGAAAAGTACCTGCAGGAGATTGGTCGCGAGGAATTAATAAATGCAGAAGAAGAGGTTAAACTGGCTCGTCGCATCCGACAGGGCGATCAGATTGCCCTTGAAAAACTAACCCGCGCTAATTTAAGATTTGTAGTTTCCGTAGCAAAACAATACCAGAATCAGGGATTGAGTTTACCGGACCTGATCAATGAAGGCAACCTGGGCCTTATTAAAGCCGCCAAACGTTTTGATGAAACCAGAGGATTCAAATTTATCTCTTACGCCGTTTGGTGGATCCGTCAATCCATTATGCAGGCCCTCGCCGAACAGTCGCGCATTGTAAGGTTACCCATTAACCAGCTTGGTTCGGTAAACAAAATCAAAAAAACATTTTCTGCTCTCGAACAAAAATTTGAGCGGGAACCCAGCAACAGAGAGCTTTCAGAAGAACTTGAACTTACAGAGGAAAACATAGCCAACACCATCAAGATTTCAGGCAAACATGTTTCGATGGATGCACCATTTGTTTCCGGTGAAGAACATAGCCTTCTCGACGTTCTGGAAAATCCCGATTCACCGCTTGCCGATGGTGTGCTGATGAGCGAATCGCTCCGGCAGGAGATAAACCGGTCACTCTCAACGCTGACCCAGCGGGAAAGTGATGTGGTAAAACTGTTTTACGGCATCGGTTGCAACCACTCCTTTACACTGGAAGAAATTGGTGCTAAATTTGACCTCACCAAGGAACGTGTGCGTCAGATTAAAGAAAAAGCCATCCGCAGACTACGACATAATTCAAGAAGTAAACTGCTGAAGTCCTACCTGGGCTGATTTCAGTGCCTGCGTAATTTTACTACTTCCTCTTTCAGAAAACCTACAGTACGCTGGCAGGCTGATTTAAAGTCGTCAAACAGCTGGGGAATGCGTGCAGCATGTATTCGGTCTTTTGAAAATTCTTCCAATTCAGAAATTTTATGCCTGAGCGTTGTGATTTTTAGAAGGTTAATGCTGCTGCGGATCTTGTGGAACGACTGAAAACTGCTGACCCAGTCACTGCCGGAAATGTGTTGTTCCGCCTCCTGTAATAACTGAGGAATTTGCACAATGAGCATGTTGAGCAGACTGATCACATCTTCTTTGTTGTCGTTAAAGAGCTCTAATAATTTTGTAACAGTATTACTGACCTCTTCCTGCCTGACCTCATTGGCTGCCTTTGCGGATCCGCGTTGTTCACGTGATTGTTCAACTACCCGCATCAATACCGATTTCAGTTCTTCGGGACTGTATGGTTTGGTCACATAGTCGTTCATGCCACACGCAAGTGCCTTCTCCCGCTCCTGCAATGATGCATATGCCGTTAGAGCAATAATAGGTATGTTTTTAACCGGAGCAGGAAGCTGGTTCCGGATTAACTCCGTAAGTTCATAGCCTGTCATTACCGGCATTTGAACATCCATTAAAATCACATCAAATGTATCCTGCTGTAACGCATCAACTGCTTCGGAGGCGTTGGATGAGAGTTGCACGGAAAATCCCATTTTGGTGAGTAACTTTTGTCCCAAAAACTGATTCACTTTATTGTCCTCAACCATCAGAATACGAATGGCGGCAGTCTCTTTGCCTTTTTTGCGGCCATTCATCTTATTGCCCGACAAATCGGATGCATTCAGACTGGTAAGCGGAATGGCAATCTTAAATATTGTTCCTGATCCCTTATTGCTTGTTACCTGAATGGTACCTCCCAGCAGTGCAGTGAGTTGTTTTACCAAAGCCAGGCTGATACCTAATCCGCTACCGGTTTGATAGTGCTGTTCGTCAGCAGGTGTTTGCAACTCGAATATGGTTTCAAGTTTCTCGGGAGAAATACCGGTGCCTGTATCGGAAACCGTAAACAATATCAGTGGTTTTTCCGGTTTAGAGTCGATTAGTCCGGCCTCCAGCTGTACTGTGCCCCTTGATGTATAGCGTATGGCATTGTCGAGCAATTTTTCAAGTATCTGACGTATTCTCCGCTGGTCACCAATCAGTCCCTGCGGTATCCGTTCATCACTCGTATATGTAAAGCGTATGCCTTTTGATGCAGCTTCCTGCTGGTAATGGTTGGCAATGTTCTCTACCAGTTGACCAACATTTACGTCTTCATTACGAAGCCTCAGACTACCCGACTGAATGTTGTTGTATTCGATGATGTCGTTGATGGTATGAATAAGATTGCCGGCTGATAGTTTAATGGTGTTGATGTACTCCTGCTGTTCAGGAGTAGGGTGGGTGCCACTGAGCAAATCGGCCATGCCGATTACCCCATTCAGGGGCGTGCGAATCTCGTGGCTGATGTTCAGCATAAACCGGTCTTTTAGTCCCGATGCCTGCTCAGCCATATGTTGCGCTTTCTGCCGGTATTCTTTCTCCGATTTTAACTCAAGTCCCCGCGCCAAGGAATGCAACTCCTGCCGTTTTATTTTTTCGAAGTCGGTAAAATAATTGTTCAGATGGAAGTAGGCCTTGTCAAAATTACCTGTGCGCGACCAGGCTTCCGACAGCATCCGGTGAATTTCATGACGCGGATATTTGAACGGATGGGCCTCCGCTATTTCAAGCGCTTCATTTAAAAAGGATATCGCTTTTTCGTTTTCACCCCGCTCCAGATACACCCTGCTGGTATTTTTCAACAAATCGGTTTTCAGGAGCAGGTCACCCAAGCTGTTTGCCAGGTCAATAGCCTTAAAGAAATAGATGAGCGCTTTGTCGTATTCTTTTAATTCGGTAAAAATAAGCGCGAGTCCTCCGGAGGGACGAGCCTGCAGGGCAGCATCTTTTGCTTCTTCAGCAAGTGAAAGACTCTTGTCGAAATAGCTGAATGCCGAATCACGTTCGTTCATTCCCATATAACTTTCGCCAAGCAGTAAATAGGTCTCCGAAAGCATTTCCCTGCTTCCTGTTATTTCAAATACATCAAGTGCTTTTAAATGCTGTTCAACAGCCTGATGAAATTGGTTTAATGCACGATAGGCATCACCCATGGCATTGTAAATTTCGCCCTGCGAAACAATATCACCTGCCGTACGCGCACAAAAAGATGCCTTTTCGAGTGCTTCAACGGCGTCGCGGTAATCAGAATTGTCAGCATAGGTTTCTGCAATATACCTGAAACAGTAACAGGCATCACCCGGTAATCCCAGCTGTTCAAAATAGGATGCCGATTCAAGCAGCATTCTGATGCGCTCTTCGGCTTTCAGTGCATCTCTCTGTGGAATGGCCAGCTGAAAAAGACTCCTTGCCATTCCCTGCACAGAGCCTGCGTTCCGGGCAAGTGATAACGCCTTTTGCGCAAACTCCTGCGCCTGCATCGGATCCGTATCCCAAAAACCTTTGGCCGAATCAAGCAGGTGATCGGTTATCTCTTCCACATTCAGCGATTCCTGAGGAACAGATGGAGCAGGTTCTGGTATTTTTCTGTGAGGCATGAATATCAAATATACTTCAAAACGGTATCTAACGTTTCACCCGGAGCGGCTAAAATTATCAACTATATTTAAATTGTTGAATATTAGGTAGTTATGTATTAAAATAGGGATTACCTGACAACCAGTACGGTGCCCTCCCGATTCACCCTCCGTGTCCCCGAACTACCTGCCTTTGGTGCATCGTATTGTATCCTGTACGTATAAATACCGCCGGGAGCGGCTCCCCCCTCATAGGTGCCATCCCACGAAAAAGCCGGATCTGTGGAGGTAAAAACTGTTTGCCCCCACCGGTTGAAAAGGATGATTTTAAAATTCAGGATATTTGATGCCTGAATAGTGAACGTTTCATTTTTGCCGTCTTTATTGGGTGTAAATGCACTTGGAATAAAAACGAGATCGGGACATACTTCAATAACGGTGGTTGACGCCGAATGAGAACAGCCATTGGCATATATAACGGTTACGGTATATACGCCGGCTTCACTTACTGTGATCATTTGTGTTGTGTCGTTACCGGGTAACCACAAAAAAGAAGCCCCGGTACCGGCGTTCAGGTCCAGCATCTCATTCTGATCGGGACATATTACACCTTCAGGATCCAGGGGAGGAACAGGGTTGCTCAACACTTCAAGTAAAAAAGTATCCCGTGCACTGCAGCCTCCGTTATTTACAGTGATAATGTATGAGCCGGTTTGGAAAATAGTGATCATTGCTGTTGTTGCTCCGGTCGACCAGTTGTAACTGCACCCGCTGCACGTTGCATCCAGTATCATTGAATCACCCTCGCATAAGGTATCATTTGCAGGAAGCATCACGGTGGGAGGGGTTAACACCTGAACCGTCACAGTATCTGTGAGCTGCAATCCGTGCCACAAATAGGTGGTCGTCGAAACAGGTGAAACGGTTATGGTAGTATTCGTTCCATAAATGGTATCTGCAGGGGTACTCAAATCCGACCACCATCCGGTGGTGTTGGTGATGCCGGTTAATGCAGCAGATGCACCCTCACAAATGATGGTGTCGCCGGTAATGCTGATGGTCTCCGTTATCGGAATCACCGCAATATCATCGACGAAATAATAACCCCTGTTGTCCATATCTGAACAGGGAGCCGCCGGTACGGCAAATGCAAAGGAGGTGGTAGCAGCGTCGTCACGGAAATTTCCGATGGTAATGTATGCTTCTCCCCCGAATGCGGTATAAAAACTACTCACTTTAGTCCAGGCCGACGTGTCAAGCAGCACTGCGGCCGACTCAATCTGTGGTGTGAGCGGAATATACTGTCCGCCCGTTTGCATGAGTGGTCCCGTTGATAAAACAATGCCCTGACTGTTCAGCGCATATTTTGAATAGGAAGCTCTCCGGAACCATCCGCGCACCTCATATAATTGTCCGGTTACCAGAGGTGAGGAGAGGGGAGCGGATAAATAAGTCCTTTCGTTTGCAGCCACTCCTCTGGCAACAAATCCCGCATATCCTGCCCCTCCATGTGCCGTGGCATACCCGCCAATGTTATCCGGTACGCCTACATCAGAACAACTGCCGTTATTTACATGACATGCGTGAAACAAATCCGCGGTATCGCCCGGCGCCATCCATGGCGCGGCAAGAGTTACTTCATGCTGATTTAACGGACACCCCGAAAGTTGTTCGAACCCCGGATTGGGACATAAATTTTGTCCGTATAACGCTGTCACGGAAAAAAACACCGTCAGCAATAAACCTATTGCGGAAGTTGCAGACAGTAACCCGAACGTATTATTCTTTTTTGCCGATAACCACATTGATCAGTTCAATTCTTCTTTCGGTAGCGGCTTTCGGATTGTAAACCGAATTCCGTTTGTCTTTTAATTCATCGCTTATGTCGGTTCCCGCAAGCGATTCACCTGCCGGTACTTCTTTAACAACCAGTTGTCCGCTGTCAAGAAATGAAGTCAGCACACCGTTATCATATATACGCAAATAGTTATACAAACTTGCAATTCTCCTTCTGGAGAGAATAACGTTGTATTCTGTCTTGGCAAGCGGACTCGCTCTTCCCCTTACTTCCAGCGTAATGGAAATGCCCTCATTCATGGCACGTTTCAGTTTGTTGCAAAATCCTTCCAGCCGGTTAAACGACATGATGACACTGTCGGTAAAAAAGGTCTCTATTAATGCGGATGCACTGTCCTTTTTACTTCCGGTGAGTCCTTCGGTAAACTGACTCAGGTATTCAGGCCGCTTTTCAAGATAGTTATTGTATAAACTCAGGTAATCGGCAGTTGTGGTGTCGCGACGGCTTCTCGGATCAGGATAATCGTTATCGAAATAAAGCACAAGCGGTAAAAAGTCATCATACGATGCCCTTACTGTGAGGTCCTGCTCCGGTTCAGGGGGAACCGTATCGGCAATAACCGAATCTTTCAGGGCTGTTTTGAAAAAATAAATATCGTAACAGCAGGTCTGACTGCCGATATACATCGAACCCTTTCGGTTGGAAGCAAAGCTCCCTTTAAGGGTGTCAGGTGCAAGAGTAAAATAAAGATCGTTCACACTGCTGTTAATGGGAGGCAGCAGGTTTACCGGCGTTTCATACTCTTTACCATTCCACGCGCTGCTGAAAACATCAAGTCCGCCCATACCCGTATGACCATAACTGCTGAAGTAGAGCAGCTGCCTGGGAGAATCGTAAAAGGGAGTAGCCTCATCATCGAACGTATTCACAGGTGCACCCAGGTTTGCAGGAGCCGTATAAATACCGGCTGTTGAACGGTCCGATTTCCAGATGTCCATTTTACCCATCCCTCCCGGACGATCCGAAATAAAGTACAGCGTATATCCTTCGGCACCTCTGGTGGCAATAGCAGGTTGTGTCGACGTATAGCCCTCCATATTTACTCCTCCGCCAACAGGTTCCGGCTTCGTCCAGATGCCGTTTTCGAACCGGCTTTCCAGTAACTCGCAGGATAAACGGTAATCCCCTGATTCCGGACAACGGGAAAAAACCATAAATTTTAAATCGGGACTGATAGCAATGTTTGAATTATGTGCTTCAGGTAAATTAATCAGAATATTTTCGGTTTGCGGAGAGGGATGATTTAAATCGGTTTTTAATATGCGAGTTACATAATACCCCTGATTACTCCCTTTGGTATTTTCATATAAAAAACGAAGTGACGAATAGTAATATATGCTATCGTTAAAATAGGCGCCGCTGAAATCGCTGTAAACGGAGTTGATGTTGCCGCCTGCCTGTTCTGCTTCCCGTTCCGAGTGACTGTTTGAAATCTGCAGTGCTTCATCCATATGAGCAGCCTCATAGGTAGCCTTTTTTTCAAAGTAGGTTGTGTCGGCAGAATGCATGCCGGCATATTTCTCAAAGAGCTGTTTCGATTCAGGATACATTCCGGCATATTTACGCATTTCGGCCAGATAAAAGAGGGCTAACGGAAATTGATCCGCCTTTTCTGAAAATACCACTTTGGTGTACCACGCAGCGGCTTTGTCGTAGTCGTTATACATCCGTAAGGCTTCTCCCGTTTTAAACAACAGCGCCACATCCTCATTTTCAAATTCGGCAGCTTTGTAATAGTAGGAAATAGCTTCGGCGTAATGACGTTTTTCAAATGCCTTGTCGCCTGCTGTTACCCATGCCTTATATGTCTGAGCCGAAACCTGCAGAGAACTCAGCAGCACTGAAAGCAAAAAGAAAATCAGGCGGTAGTGCTTCATAAAACTAATAAACAGGACAGGGCGGTTTAGGTGCCTGAGGTTTTACTTTGGTGATGATGTAGATGGCGGACAATTCAAACCCGCCACGATTGTTGCTGGCTCTCTCCAGATCAGAAGTGTTGATGTCGTACGATGCACCCACAAATAAATTATTAATATCCATTCCGGCAGAGGCAATTATTGCATCCTGTTTTCGCATATACCCTCCCAGATACAATGCATAATTTTTACCGGGTTTTTGGTTGATGTGCAAACGGACTGATGCACCACCGGTAAGCTCTTTAAACGAGCCCTGATTCATATAGAGCAGTGAAGGAATCAACCCAATTTTTTCAGTCAGTGCCGCATCTGCTTTTATGTCGAATTGCAAACGCTGGTGGACTTTAACGCTCTTACCAAAAAATGAATCTTCGGGTCTGTTCAAATGCTGTAATCCTATTCCGGTGCCTATTTTGAATTTACCCGATGGCTTGTACACATAAGCAATTCCGGCATTGATCTCAGGATAGCTATGGTTGCTGTTATCAAAGTTTTCAGTATTTGTTAGCTGGGAATTAAATCCATCACCGTCGAATTGTTCATCAAATACCAGATCGTTGTAATTAACAGATCTTAGGGTAAACCCTGCCTGTAAACCCAGTGAAACGGTATGCCGCTGATCGGCATCAAACGTGTGAGAAATGCCATAGGAAAGCAAAAACTGCATTAACCCCAGTTTCGAATCTCCGGCACGGTCGCTGTTAAATTGAATGCCGACTGCATGACGGTTAAGTCCTTTGGAAGCAACGGCCATATCGAAAGAACCCGAAAACGTTTTGTAAGGTGTGGTAACCGAGTTCCATTGATTCCTGTGATTGGCAGTAAAACGCAGGTCGCCGTCAAAAAAACCTGTTTGTGCAGGATTGAGATTCATCGGACTGTTTTCGTACTGCGAATAATGGATGTCCTGACCCATCGCATAACCACTCATCAGCAAAATAAATACAACACCTGCAATCACAAATGGTGCACACAAAAGGTTGTGTGCAATACGGGTTTTGTTGTATCTGCCTGTGGTGATCATCTTATCAGGGTAATATTTCCTTTCTTAAAGAAATGCTCATTGTTGAAACAGGTAGCCTCAAGCCAGTACACGTAAACTGCAGGAGCGGCAGCAGTACCCTTGTAAGTTCCATCCCATCCTTTTTTAGGATTGTTGGTTTCGAACACCAGCTCTCCCCATCGGTCAAATATTTTAAAAGTTAATGTTTTGATGGTGTTGCCTCTAACAAATACCTGATCGTTGTTCTGATCGCCGTTAGGCGTAAAGGCATTCGGAATAAAAATTTCCGGTTCTTCACAAATCACCTCCTTCACAAACACGGTAACCGAATCTATATTCTCGCATCCAAAACCATCGGTAATGGTAACTATGTAGGTCGTAGGTTCTGAAGGAGTAGCGGTAGGGTTAGCCGATTGCGGATTGCTGACCAGCTGTGCGGGCGTCCACGAATAGGTAAACGGCCCTCCGCTTGTAATGGCGTTTAGCTGTACCGTTTGACCATCGTAAATGGTATCGGATGATATAACCGCATCCAATGGCGGAATATAGGTCGAATAAACGACCTCAACGCTATCGGAAAAAGGACATCCGTTGTCATCGGTAAGTTGTGCGGTGTACCATCCCGGACACAGTCCGTTCGCTGTAAGTGTATTCTGGTTTTGAGGATCGTTCCAGATGGCAGTATAGGGAGCAGTTCCCCCTGTTGCCGAAATGGTTGCCGTACCAATGCAGGCACCGTTGCAATAAGCATCAGTGGATGTAAGTTGAGCGGTAAGTATATCCGGATTGTTTACTATAGCTGTAGCGGTAGTTGTACAGTTATTCGAATCGGTAACCGTTACCTGATAGGTACCCGGACAAAGTCCTGATGCCGTAGCTGATGTTTGTCCCAGCGGATCGTTCCATACATAGCTGTAAGGCTGTGTGCCCGAATTGGGGACAGCTGTTACAGAAGCATTGCAGGAATCGTGACACGACACACCTGCATTAGATGCCGTAGCTGACAGAGTGGGCAGCAGCACTACGGTTTTAACAACTGTTTTGCGGCATCCTCTCGATGAAGTAGCTACTAACGATACAGTATATGTGCCGGCACCCGGAAATGTATGTACAGGATCAGGAATGGTATCGGTTGTGCCGTCGCCAAAATTCCAGTTCCAATGCGATGTAGGCCCGCTGGCAGTATTTGATGTATCATTAAACGCTACTGCGTAGGTACAAGGCGAGCTCACAAATGAGAAATCAGCGTTGAAATCAGGAAGCAGGGTTACGGTTCCTATTGTTGTATCGGCACAGCCGGGATTGAAAATGCTGTACGCTATAAGCGTGACATTGTAAGTGCCCGTGTCCGGATAGAGATAAGAGGGGTTAACCGTGTGGGAGGTATCACCGGAAGTGGTGGGGTCACCAAAATTCCACAAGTACGAGCCGGCACCAAAACTGTTATTCTGAAATTGAACCGAAAGACTGCCGCACGTAAGTATGGGTGTTTGTAGAGCCGCCACCACAAGCGTTGGACATGGAACCACATTCAACTGGTAGTCGCGCCGGGTGGTGCTTAAAAGCACTCCGTTACGGTACTCATTCACACAAATGCCTATCACAAACTGACCAATGGTATTGGGTGTTGCTGTCAGCAAACCCGTTTGAGGGTCAATAGCCATCGGCACTCCGCCTAACAAATCGCCCAAATTGTACGGGGGTTGAAAGACTACATTTTGATAGGGAGGATTAAAAGGCGGTTGTGGCTGAGGCGCATTCTGCGTAGCACCGTCATAAGGAGTACACAACTCATATACCAATGAATCGCCATCGGCATCGGTTGCCGAATGATCGAATACAAAGGGCAGTCCTGCACATATAAACGGGGGAGGAAGATTATTGTAAACCGGGTTGCTGTTATCGGGATTGGAACCGGGTATGCTTGCATAAAATGTAGCTCCGGTCGACAGCGGATTTATAATATTTACAATGGTCTGGTTACGGCAGCAACGCTGATAGGAAAGCTGGTAGCCGCCGGGAATAGGAGGCAGGTTGACATTCGCATAATAGTTGGCCTGCCTGTAACAAACATCAACAGGCGGAATAAAGCAGGGTGAATTAATGGTGGGATCAATGGTACTTGAATCGTTAACCAGCATAAACACCTGCTGTACAAGGACGTTGTTGGCATTGAAAATTCCTATGGATGCAGGCTGATCAAAAGGAGGTTCACCGTAATAACAATCGCGATACACCCTTAAGTGCAGCTGATAGATGTTTGAGCCGAGGTAGGTGTAATAAAGCTCGCCCCCTACAATGTGTGTTGCCTCGGAGTACAATGAATGCAGACAAAAGACAGTTGCGAAGAGGTAAAACAGTTTCTTCATATCGCTGTGTTAAACTGACTTCAATCAGCCTGTTAACAGTGCCCTAAATATAGACATTTTCCGGGGCATTGATTGATGCAAAACCATGTGAAAAGCACAAAAAGCTACCGTACCCTGACGTTCAGGAGCTTCTTGTCGTTGATAAAGCCTTCCAGCAGATCGCCGGCATCAACCGGCCCCACTCCGGCAGGGGTGCCGGTAAAGAGCACATCCCCCTTTTTAAGCGTAAAATACCGTGATACATATGAAATGAGGGTGTCAACCGGAAACAACATGTAAGAAGTATTCCCGTTTTGGACCATCGTGCCATTCTTTTTCAGTGAAAAATCAATGCCGGTAACAGGTCCGGCTTCTTCCAGAGGAATAAAGGTGCCTATTGCCGCAGAACCATCAAATGCCTTGGCAAGTTCCCAGGGCAGTCCTTTTTTCTTGAGTTCCGACTGCATGTCACGTGCTGTAAAATCGATACCCACTGTAACTTCGTCGTAATAGCGATGAGCGAATTTCTCCGGTATGTTTTTACCCAGACGGTTTATTTTCACTACTATTTCGGCTTCAAAATGAATCGATCCGGGTAACTCGGGAATAAAAAACGGCTGCCGGGATAATAGGCGTGCACTCTCCGGTTTCATAAACACTACCGGCTGTTCGTTAACCGGATTGTTCAGCTCACGGGCATGTTCGGCGTAATTTCTGCCAATGCAAATTATTTTCATTTACGGTTGTACCTGTTGGGTTTTAATGTTGAGGTCTGTAAATTTTCTGATCCTGCCAACGTAATAGTTCCAGACAATTGATTTTCTGTATACGGTTTCAGGAAGTTTTCCCCGGATGTTTTTTGTACGATGCACCTTGCCTGAAAGCACTCTGGCTGCAAATACCAGCTGCGCTTTTAAAACAGCTAAGAAATCGGCCCGGTCTCCTTCAAAAAGAAACTTAAGTGCAGCGACAAGATCCATAAAGATACGCGCCAGCAAAACCGGCACAAGGTAACGTAATGGTAAGTTCTTGAAGAGCATCGTCAAATTGTTTCTGAAATTCAGATACGTTTTACGCGGGTTGATCTTGGGTAAGGTAGCGCCTCCAACATGATAAACCTTTGCATTTCCGTTACAGGCAATGGTATACCCCCTGAGCAGGATGCGCCAGCAAAGGTCTATTTCCTCCATGTGCGCAAAGAAACTGTTGTCGAATCCGCCTGCGAGCCTGTATATATCCGATCGGATCATCATACAGGCACCACTCGCCCAGAAAACAGAAATGTGATCGTTGTATTGTCCGGTATCCTTCTCCAGCTCCGTAAAAATACGTCCCCTGCAAAAGGGATATCCCAGAAAATCAATAAAACCTCCGGCCGCACCTGCGTATTCAAATGATTCGGGCTGACGGTGCCACAGCATTTTTGGCTGGCACACTCCAACTCCCGGGTGCTCGTCCATAAACGATTGCAATATGGTTATCCATCCCGGCGTAACCTGAACATCAGAGTTCAGCAGCACAAAATATTCGTGATGCAATTCCTTCAGCGCTTCGTTGTAACCCTGTGCATACCCCATGTTTTCAGCATGCACTATCAGTTGTATTTCAGGATGCTCCTGTCGCAGCCAGGCCACTGAACCATCCGTTGAAGCATTGTCAGCAATCACCACATCCGCCAGACCCCTGCATGAGTCGAGCAAAGGAGGAAGGAACTCCCTGAGGAGGTTAATTCCATTCCAGTTAAGGATGACTACTGCGGTTCTCAAGGGAATGCGGGTTGGTTGAAGCGGCCAAAGTTACACTTTGTTCTCTTGGGTGGCCCTATGTGAAAATTTCCCGCTGTGTTTCCAGCGTCTGTGCGACCATAGCCAGTTCCCCGGCTGATGAAGTATCTCCTTTTCGAGAAGGGCCAGGTGTTTATCGGTAATCGAATGACCGGTTTCTGTTTTAGGGTGCTCAGTAATGGGTAGTAGCGTAACGGAATAAAATCCCCGCTTTGTTCTCCGCATGGTAAAATAAAGTACCGGCATGTCGGCAGCAGCGGCAATTTTTTCGGCACCCAGAAAAACAGGGGTCGGAATACCTAAAAACAAGGGTTCGTATTCTGTTTCTGAGAGGGTTGGTGTCTGGTCGGCAATGAGATTCAGTAACAAGGGTTGGTCACGACGCGAAGCCACCGCCCGTAATGTACCTTTCATAGGTATCATATGCATCCCGAAACGTGAGCGCAGCTTTTTAAACCACCCGTCAAATGACACGTTTGAAAGCGGTTTATAAACGCCTAAACATTCATACCCGTGAAATTTATGGGATACAGCCAGTCCGCCCCATTCCCAGTTGCACATATGACTGCCTACGCCAATCACACTTCGGCCCTGATGGCTAAATTGTTCAAGCAATTCGGGATTGGTAAACGTAACTCGCCGCTCAAGCTGACGCGCGGTAATGGATGGCATTTTCAGAAATTCGGCAATCACATCGCACAGATTATGATAAAAGTTTTTTTCTGTTTGTTTCAGGAATTCGGCGCCGGCATCAGGAAAAGCTTTTTTCAGGTTCGAACGCACAACAGCCAGCCGGTAGCCGGCTATCTTGTAAAGAACCAGATAAAGCAGATCTGATAAAAGGTAGATTACCGAAAAGGGCAGAAAGGAAATCAGTACAATAATTAACTTAACTGGATAAAAAAGTATCCGCATACACTACCGGGGATTGGCGTAAATTTCGTCCGCCTTGTTGCCAAAATAGTCACCCTGTTTCTTCTCTACATCGTAATCGTGCGTTTGTGTATCTCGCTTGTAAAGCAATAGTTCCCATTGATTTTCATAGGGCTCGCCCTGAGCGTCAGAGTGCAGTAATATGAAATCGTTGGTGACAAGATCAGGGTTATAAAAGACGAATTTTCTGTTCGACTGCGCGCCAATTTTATAATAGTGCCAAATTTCATAAGGGTATGCGCTTGGCTCGTTGTACGAAGGAGAAATGGTATTGGGAGGACCATACTGCAGGTAAACACGGCCGCGGTCGGTGTCGTATCCCTTTTTGACTTTGGTACCAAATGAGTTATTGACTTTTAACACTTCCAGGTGGTAATCCATCCATGCTTTTTCAGGATTTTCAGCATTACGCTTTGCCCAGAAGTCATAAAAAAAGCCTTGCATCAGTTTTAAATCAGCAAGCTTCAGCTGATTACTCATAAACGTAGTTTCGAGCGAAGTGGAAATAGGCCGCAAACTTCGAATGTAATCCGAAAGGGTATCCTTATCGGACATAAACGAAACAAATGAGTTTGATAAATCTCGCTGCATCAGGTCCTTTTCGGATGCCTCTGTCATGAGTGCATTGGCCCGCTGGAAAAAAGTCTCACGGCTCGCGACAATTTCATTTTGCTGATTTCTAACTTCAATCACCAGGGAATAATTACCTGATGGAAGCGCTTCAATGGGCATCTCTGCCAATACCGCATTCACCGGACCAGGTTGTTCTTTTTTGAAAGCACGCATATTTTCAAGTGTCTTTCCGGATTCAGTCGATTTGATGTAATAACTCAGCAGGTATGGGGACGTTGAAAATATTTTGTCGGTATTGTATACCTCCGCATAAAAGCCAAGCGACTTTATCTTTTCAGGGTAGTAATTATCAACATAAGGAACCAAATCAAAGCCGTTTTTCGTAATGGCACTTTCCTGCACCGATTGGGTATATGATTCTACCAGTTCAATATCCGAAACAGCAATCAGGTTTGGATAAAATTCCATTTTGACTGCCTGGTTCAGGTTATAAGGTTTTTCGGGCAATGATTTATCTCTGATGGTCATTTCAAACTGATAGGTGCCGTTCGCAAGCGGAATACGTTGCTGATCGAGGAAATTAAAACTGCGGGCAGCTGTATCGGTAACTTCAGGACTTAACAGGTTGTATTTATCCGAAAACTTTTTTCCGGTCGCATCACTCACAACTATACTCACTTCAATAGCTCCCTGAAATTTTCCGGATGGCAGCGGGCTGTATCTGATGGTTCGCGCATCTACCGAAAGATATGTTTCCAGGTAGGGACCTGAACCGGGAACATAAAAGGACTTATAGGTAAAAAGAGCTTTCAGCGGTTGTGCCTGAAGAACCGTTGAAATAAGCAATATGCTGGTTGCCAAATATATAGATTTCCTGAGCATCTGAATCAATAATTTTAGCTAAGATAACGATTTGCCTTGGTTCTCTGCACACATTAATGTGTCACTTGTCCGTAAATCGTCATTTATTCTGAACCCGATCTGCAGTTGATTTTCAGCAACTTAAACTGAAAAAAAATTCATGATTAAAAATTAAACAGGGTGTAATCGTGAATGGAGAATTTGGCTACTTTTGCCCCCGGAGAGATGGCAGAGTGGTCGATTGCGGCGGTCTTGAAAACCGTTGAGGGTTAAACCTCCGGGGGTTCGAATCCCTCTCTCTCCGCATTTCAACAGCAATGCCCCGTTAGGGGCATTTTTTCTTTGGGGATCGTGCCATTTTTACATGGCTAAGCGGACAAAAGAAAAAATGCACGTCGCGAAGCGACGGCATTGCTGTTAATTGCAGGATCCCCCCTTCAGGGATCACCGGGAAGCAGAGCGAAGCGCGCTTGCCGGTAATCCCATTTTCCGCCAAACATCTTCAATACCCTGCAAAGGGCATTTTTTATTTTCGGGAACCCGGGATTTTTACATGGCTAAGCGGACAAAAGAAAAAATGCACGTCGCGAAGCGACGGCATTGCTGTGAATTGCAGGATCCCCCCTTCAGGGATCACCGGGAAGCAGAGCGAAGCGCGCTTGCCGGTAATCCATCTTTCCGTAAAACATCTGCAATACCCTGCAAAGGGCATTTTTATTTTCGGGAGCAAGTATAGCTAAACGACTTTGCGGGACGCATTGAGCTTAGTAAAAGGCCATTGTTATAACTTGGAATCATAATGTAATAAAGTCTCCTGATTCCGGGATCTGCGAGGATAAACAGGGGAGTGTGAATTATTCACCGTTGAACATTGAATGGCTCTTTCCCGCACGATCCGTTTTCATTTAGCTACCCCCACCCGGGGGCCCTCCGGGCCCCCTCCCACAGTAAAGTTAAAGGGAAATGAAATGCGAAAACCATTGTAAACGTTTACAAACGGGTAATTTTCAATCTGCTCATTTTTACCGGAAGTTGTGACCCTTTCAAAATGCATCATTTTTTTCAACTGTTCTAAAAATAGCCCGGTGCATACTGTTGAAAAGAATACCGGCCCGCATTTAACTAAAAAAATGTTCACTGATTCCTTTTCACAGATGAAGAAAACCTGAAACCTCCTTGATTTCCGGCTTTTAAATAACCGACGCGAACACTTGTATCCTGTTTACTTATTTTTACATTTCCAATTCATTCACTTATGCGCACAGAACCAATTGTCCTGGCCGATATCGTAGACAAAACCCGGGTACTTACCAAATACTTTATTGGCAAACTGCACCACATAAACTTGCATGAAACGTTTTCTTCAGGTCCTTATTCACTCAACAGTGCTTTCTGGATCATCGCACATATTGCTGTAACCCAAAACGGATTATTGCTTCGGTGTACCGGCGGCGATGCAATGAGAATCTCTTGGGCTAAAAAATTCAATATGGGTTCAACTGTACCTGAAGCAGCCGATGCTCCTCCCATTGAAGAAGTGTTGTCGGTGTTGGATGAGGTTCATCAGCGTTCCTTAACCCACATCCGTACCATGGACCCCGCCTTTTTGGAAGAACTCAACCCGGCCGGATTCGAGATTCTGGGCGAAAATACGGTTCGGGGTATGATTACCCATGCCATCCGTCATGAGGCGAGTCATGCCGGACAGTTGGGTTGGCTCTGTAAATTACACGGAATCAAGAGTATCTGAATAAAATTGGCTAAAATCCGATCATCGGTTGTTGCTGCCTTTTAGTTATTTTTACAGGATGTCGTCTTTCAAAAGATTCCTTTTCCCTGCCGCATTTTTTGCGGCTTTTATGGTATGCGCGGTTTCGTTCAGCAAATCGGGTAAAACATCAGAGTTAAGTGCCGACCCAGCCAACATATCTAATGATTTTTTTCAAATTGGTTCTGAAACGCTTTTTAAAACACGGACCGGAAAAGTGGCTTTTACTTCTAATGCTCCACTTGAAAACATCAAAGCTGAGAGCAATAACCTGAGAGGAGTAGTGGATACTGCCGGTTCAACATTTGCCTTTACAATGGATATTATCTCATTTAAGGGATTCAACAGTGAATTGCAACGAACCCATTTTAACGAAAACTACCTCGAAACCAACAAATACAAGTCAGCTTCCTTTGTTGGGAAAATTATAGAAAAAGTCCAATTTGCTGATCTTGGTACATACCAGGTGCGTGCCAAGGGTTATTTAACGATACATGGTATTCGCCGCGAGCGAATCATTCCCGTTCAAATTGCAGTCGGAGAAAATGAAATTACGATTACCTCCGAATTCGAAATTGTCCTTAGCGACCATGGTATTAAAATTCCCCGGATCGTCTATGAAAAAATTTCCCCCGAGGTGTCAATTAATGTAAGAGCAATCCTTTATCCGGAACATAGCAATGCAAACGATCAATAAACATTTATTTTCTGTATTGGTCTGTTGTTTTGTGTTCATCGGAGAGGGAATTGCTCAAACACCCTTTTTCAGGGATCAGCAGTTTCAGAAAATCAATTCAAATACCCAAATCAATACTATTGTTCAAGGCTCCAACGGACGTATTTGGATAGGCACATCTGCAGGGTTGTTTCATTTCGATGGATTTGATTTTGTGAAGCCCGATATCGATACCTGTTTGCATGGCCAGGGTGTGAGAACACTATGTGCGGTTGAAAATGGCTCTGTTTTGCTCGGATCTGAGAATGGGTTGCTGCTCTCGGTTGACGGCAAATCATGCAAGACTATAACACCGGCCGGTTATGATACCGGCTTTGCTGTCACCGATATCATCAAAAGTGCAAATGGTGTAATTTGGGTAAGCACCTACGGGAATGGAATTTATAAAATTGAAAACAATACAGCCGTTCATTATACCTCACATTCAGGATTACCGGATGATTTTGTCTACTGTCTCACCGCAGATAAAAAAGGTTTTATTTGGGCAGGAACCGATAACGGTCTGGTCTGTATGCACCAGTCGAACAATGAGGTACAGATCAAAACCTATTCAGTTGATCAGGGACTGCCGGATAATATTGTAAGGCAGGTTGTCCTTGGTCCCTATGGCCAGATTTGGGTCGGGACTTTTGAAAACGGAGTGGCATTGCTTGATGAGAAACTCGGCCGGTTTACTGTTCCCGAAAATTTGAAGCATTGGAAATACGGACACATTAACTGTATGCTTATACTCGAGAACGAGTTCTGGATCGGGACAGACGAAATGGGAATTTTGGACTATGAATTTGCCGGTCTGGGAAGAATTCGTCTGTTTGAATCGGATTTTTTAGATGAACATAAGGCTATTGACTGTATGATGATGGACAACACCTCAAATGTGTGGA
>DASUFP010000094.1:0-50870 GCA_036274495.1 Bacteroidia bacterium | reverse complement strand
ACATGTCAAGCATATCAAATACATGCTTTGGAACATTTGCACGTTTCATCCATTCGTTATTCACATGTACCACATCGTCAAAAGTTGGAATTTCACCCGTTAACAAGAGATAGAAGATACCTTCTGGTAAAGGCTCGGGACCTTCTTTTGAAACAGGTAATTTCTCTCGTAATTCCGGAATGGAATACCCTCTGAAACGAATCCCCTCTTCAGGATCCAGCTTAGAAGTTTCCGTAACCATACCAATCATTCCCTTCATTCCGGAATATACCTGCTCTATTGTGTACTGACCTAAAATGTGGTCACCATGTTCACGTACAAGTTTCTTGATTTCTGTTGCAAGAGGTTCTGCTTTTGAAGCAAATTTTTCTTTGAGCTTATCCATTATTCTGGAGCGTATTTAATGCAAATTTAGTGAATTGTATAGGATGAGGGCCTCTTAATGGTGATTTTGTAGAGGTGTATATTTTATCTTTTTCCGGGTGCTTTCTTTTGTTTTTGACTTTGCTTTAGGCGTTCGTCTTTTATATCAAGTTCACGAACCATAACAATCAAGGTGACTATAAAACCTATTATTACTGCTATCCAGGCTATGGTTTCGGCCAGCTTTTTAACTTTCTTTTTAGGACTGGGTTTCTTCCTGATCCGGATCCTTTTACGGATTTTTATTTTTCTTCGGCGTCTTTTACCGTGAGGGTGTTCACCCTGTTCACCTGATTGACCGGAGGAATTGCCTTCGCCCTCCGGCAAATCAGCGGGTGAAGTATTTTCCGGATTTTCCGGGGAATATTGCCGCATTTCCTAATGTTTCTTCGATACGTAATAATTGATTGTATTTGGCAATACGATCAGAACGGGAGGCTGAACCTGTTTTAATCTGACCTGCGTTTAATGCAACTGCCAAATCAGCGATGGTAGCATCTTCGGTTTCGCCTGAACGATGACTGATGATTGTGGTAAAGGCATTTGATTTAGCCAATTCAACCGCATTAATGGTTTCAGTCAGACTGCCAATCTGGTTCACTTTTACAAGAATAGAATTGCCTGCATGCTCTGTTATTCCCCGTCGTAACCGTGTTACGTTTGTTACATACAAATCGTCTCCTACAAGTTGCACTTTATCACCCAGTTTAGCTGTTAATTCCTGCCACCCTGACCAGTCGTCTTCCGCCAGTCCATCCTCTATGGAAATGATCGGGTATTTTTTACACCAATCTGCCCAATAACTAACCATTTCCGACGAACTTAGTTTCTCATTTGATGATTTATGAAACACATATTTGCCGGATTTGGCCTCATACATTTCGGTAGAAGCCGCATCCATCGCTATAAATACATCTTCACCCGGTTTATAACCGGCCTTTTCAATGGCTTTTAAAACAAACTCAATCGCCTCAACATTTGACTTAATGTCAGGTGCGAACCCGCCCTCATCTCCGACATTGGTAGAATACCCCTTGTCTTTCAGGACTTTTTTTAATGCGTGAAACACTTCTGTTCCCATACGTAATGATTCAGAAAAGGACTCAGCCCCGGCCGGGACAATCATAAATTCCTGAAAATCGATACTGTTATCGGCATGAGCTCCGCCGTTCAAAATGTTCATCATTGGTACCGGTAAGGTGTTGGCATTAACACCACCCAGGTATCTGAACAACGGTAAGCCAACTTCTTCAGCGGCAGCCTTGGCAACAGCCAATGAAACACCTAAAATGGCATTAGCTCCAAGATTTGATTTGTTTGGAGTCCCGTCTAATTCAATCATTACCCTGTCAATGGAGCTCTGAGCAAATACATTGGCCCCCTGCAGTTCTTCTGCTATAGCTGTATTCACATTGTTAACAGCTTTCAAAACACCTTTTCCAAGATACCTTTTCTTGTCGTTGTCTCTTAATTCCACCGCCTCATGCTGTCCGGTAGATGCCCCTGATGGTACAGCGGCTCGACCCATCACCCCGCTGGAGGTAACAACATCAACTTCAATTGTTGGATTTCCCCTGGAATCGATAATTTCCCTGGCTCTGATTGCTGCAATCTGACTCATACATTTTTTGAGGTAAGTTATTAAAAATCAATTAGAAGCGAAAAAGTAAGTGTAAAACCATGCAAATTTAACGTTTTGGTGTCAGCAATAAGTACAGGTTTCATCAATTCTTCATTGCAAATTCAATAAATTTAGCCTTTGAAGCTTTAAAATGCCCAACCACTCATTCAATACCCGATTTTTGGCACTTACCATGGCGTTCTCCATTCTGGTAAGTTCTTTTGGTATTGCTAAGGTTACGCATTACTGCAGGGCAGCCAGTCACATCACAAAATCGGAATTATGTAACGGCAACAGTCAAAATCACTGTTGCGCACAAAACTCAGATTCTCAAGCTGAATCAAAAAAGGCCTCAGGATCCTGTTGCTCCAAAATCATTAAAATGTTCAGAGCAGATTTGGAAACCATGCTGAACAGCAGTTTTGGAATTCCCGACGCCTTTGTCACCATTCAACATGATATTTGCAATCCTTTTGCTGATACTTTTTCATCACCCAAACCTGCACCTGTTTCCTATCAGCCCGACATTGGGTTTCTGGACAAAGTAGGGCGTGATTTGCTTTTTTGTTCTTTTTTGATCTGATTCTTCAGGTGTACTGCGCAAGCCGCAATTCACTTGTTTTAATCATTTCAAAAAAAAATAATGTTAAAAAATTCTGTATTTATTGTATTGATCTGGCTTTCATCTGTAGCCTCAGCTCAGCCCGTATCAGTAACGGGTAAAGTATCAGGTGGAAGTCCTGCGGTTCCCTTGCCTGGAGCCAATGTGTACTGGTCGGGTACCACTTTTGGAACACAGACCGACATGGATGGCACATTTGAAATTTCCGTACATGGGGAACTCCCTTTGGTTTTAGTCATTTCGTATGTTGGCTTTATATCAGATTCTATTCAAATTACCCAAACCGGGTTTTACCCTATTGAATTAAAAGCACAGCAGCTTGAGCAGGTTGAAGTAGAAAGTCGTGTTGAATCAACAATGATCTCCACTATAAATCCTGTTAATGTTGAGCAGGTAGGTAAAAAAGAGTTGCTAAAAGCTGCATGTTGTAATCTTTCCGAATCGTTTGAAACCAATCCTTCTGTTAACGTATCCTATTCAGATGCCGTTACAGGGGCAAAGGAAATTCAGATGCTTGGCTTATCGGGTATTTATTCTCAAATTATGACTGAAAATATACCTGCAATGAAAGGTTTGGCTGCTCCGTTCGGACTTGGTTATGTGCCGGGAACCTGGATGGAGTCGATTCAAATTACCAAGGGAAGTGGTTCTGTTTCCAATGGTTTCGAATCGACAACCGGGCAAATTAATGTTGAATACATCAAACCCGCCACAAGCGACCGGTTATATGTTAACTTATACGGAGCCTCTACCGGAAATACCGAATTGAATACACACTTTCTTATTCCTGCATCTGACAAATTAAGTTCCGTCTTGTTTTTCCACGCAGAATCGAGTCCTGTAAAATGGGATCGACAAAACGATGGGTTTCTTGATATGCCTTTGGTTCAGCAAGCTAATGTTTTTAATCGCTGGGCATTTAACGATGGTAAGAAATTTGAAGGGCAGTTTGGAGTAAAAGTGCTTGCTGAAAACAGGTTAGGAGGTCAGGTTGATTTTAACAAAAACAACGATTACGGGACAACCAACCATTATGGAATCGGGATTGATACAAGGCGAATTGAAGCATTCAGTAAAACCGGACTTATTTATCCCGAAACACCCTGGAAGAGTGCCGGTCTCATATTATCGGGTTCCTTTCATGATGTTGATTCCTACTTTGGATTAAACTCTTATAAAGGCAAGCAAACTGAATTTTATGGGTCTATGATATATATGTCCATAATAAAAACTACTGATCACAAATTCAAAAGCGGAATCGACTTTCGCTATGACGATTTTAATGAACATTTTTCAGGAAGTGAATACTTAAAGGAAGAAATTGTTCCGGGAGTTTATACTGAGTACACATATAGTCACAATGACAAACTAACTGTTGTAGCAGGTTCTCGTCTCGACCATCATAACACATATGGGTGGTTTTATACCCCGAGATTGCATGCCAAATACAACTTTACTCCGGAAATAATACTAAGAATCAGTGGCGGACGCAGTTTCAGAACTGCGAATGTATTAGCTGAAAACATGAGCCTGATGGCCAGCTCTCGTAAATTTATATTAAGTGAAAAACTGAATCCTGAAAGAGCCTGGAATTACGGAGCCAATATTACTACCCGTTTCACTCTCGATTACCGCAGCGGTTCGGTAAGTGCAGATTATTATGTAACCAATTTTACTGATCAGGTTGTTGTGGACATGTACTCCAAATCAGAAGAAGTACTGTTTTATAATTTGAAGGGAACAAGCAACTCGAAGAGTTTCCAACTGGCTGTCAACTATGAACTCTTCAAAAGGTTTGATGTACGTCTGGCTTATAAACATGATGTGGTGGTTACCGATTATGCCGGTGTATCTACTCAAAAACCATTGGTTGCTCCTGATAAGGCTTTGGTAAATCTGGCCTATGCTACAAGAAAGGATATTTGGAAATTTGATTTCACTGCACTGTATGAGGGAAAGAAGAAATTGGGCATTGCCACAAACGATCAGAATCAATACAACGATTCTCAGGTTAAAAACAGTGAGTCTCCTGCATTTTTACTTTTCAATTCACAAATTACCTACAAACTAAACAAATGGGATATTTATGTCGGATCCGAAAACATCGGCGATTTCAGACAATTGATCCCGGTGCTCGGGTATAATGATCCTTTCGGATCAGGCTTTGATGCTACAAATGTATGGGGGCCGGTGAATGGAAGAAAAATTTATGCCGGAGTCAGGTATGCAATACCGGTTAAAAAGAAATCAAATTAAAATTCAAACTATTTAAAAACTTAAAATAATGAAACAGTTAAAAATTGTGTTGGTTGTATTGCTTATTGTTAGCCCTGCAATAGCCAGATGTCAGAATACCGAAATCGTAATTAAAACATCAGCAGTTTGTCTTACTTGTAAAAAAGCGATAGAGCAGGCGTTGATGGACGAAAAAGGCGTGAAGTTTGCAAGCCTCGATACCTCAACAAAAGCAGTTAAAGTGATTTACAATGCATCCAAAACAACTCCTGAAAGACTTCGTACGGCCATCTCACTTGCCGGTTACGATGCTGATGACGTTCCGGCGGATTCCGCAGCAGTCAAAAAGCTTGATCCCTGCTGTACAAAAGATAAGATTTGCAATGAACCCCGTAAGTAAATGAGAACCCGGAATAAGCGAATGAATCAAAGTCAATAAGGAACATATTTAAATATTCCGTCAGTAACCACTTTTTGAGTGCCTCCCGGTGTAGAAGTTTCTGTGGCTGTAAATGAAAAAGTACCGGATACAGTATGGTCATGCGAATCCCAGTTGGTAAAAGTAATTGTTCCGGTATTGGCCAGATAATTGGTTTGTGTAAGGGTTTCAACAAATATGGCTGAATTTAATGTAAACGTTCCCAATGCGAACGGGCCTGTGTAAATCATCGACAAAGATGTCGTCCCATTTCCCGCCAATATTAAAATGGATCCATTGTTAGTGCTGCTTGTCAAATTTCCCTGAGCTTCCCAGGCATTCCCGTCAACCAGTGCAGTCATTCGGCTGTGGCAAGGCTGACAGGGTCCTCCACAATCTATTTCCGTTTCTCCCTGATTTAAGATTCCGTCGGAACAGGATTCATCAGCAACATACGGATTGTTTTGAGCAGGCTGACAACCACTAAGAATCAAAAAAAATGGCACAACTGCCGGAAAAATGTATTTAAACAGTTTCATCTGTAATGGTAAATTGTGAATGACAATTTGTAAATTCGCTGTACTAAGGTACTAAAAAAATATAAAATTCAGTTATATGGATTTTCGCATCAGGACAATGGAGCAGTATAGGGCTGCGTATGAGGCGAGTGTAACTGCTCCTGAAAAATTCTGGGCCGATATTGCCTCTTCTTTCCAATGGAAGGCTCCCTGGAGCAGTATATTGGAATGGGATTTCACTGATTTTGATGTGAAGTGGTTTCAAAATGCCAAACTCAATATCACCGAAAATTGTTTAGACCGCCATTTATTAGATAATGGTAATAAAACAGCCATTATCTGGGAAAGCAATGAGCCTTCGGAACCTTCCAGAAAATATTCATACAACGAGTTGTATCAGGAAGTTTGCAGATTTGCCAACGCACTCAAAGCAAAAGGTGTCGGTAAAGGCGACAGAGTATGCTTGTATATGCCCATGGTCCCAGAACTTGCAATCGCCGTTCTTGCTTGTGCACGGATAGGGGCTATACATTCAGTTGTATTTGCAGGATTTTCAGCCAGATCACTTGCCGATCGTATCCTGGATGCCGAGTGTTCCATACTCATTACATCCGATAGTTTTCTGAGGGGAAATAAGGAGGTTTTCAGTAAGGATATAGTTGATGAAGCAATCAGTTTGTCTTCAACTGTTAAACATGTGATAGTTTATAAAAGAACAGGTCGTGAAGTTAAGATGGTGAAAGGTCGGGACTATTGGTGGCATGAGGTCATAGAAGGAATGGATGGTGAATGTGAAGCGGAATTGATGGATGCTGAAGACATGCTTTTTATTTTGTACACATCCGGCTCAACGGGTCGTCCAAAAGGTGTAGTGCATACATGTGGCGGTTATATGGTTTATGCCGGATACACATTTGCTAACGTGTTTCAATACGAACCGGAAGATATTTATTGGTGTACCGCCGATATTGGATGGATAACAGGGCATTCATACATTGTGTATGGGCCGCTGCTCAATGGTGCAACAACAGTAATGTTTGAGGGAACACCTGTGTACCCTGATCCGGGGCGTTTTTGGGAAGTAGTTGACAAACATCGGGTATCCATTTTTTATACAGCCCCTACTGCCATCAGAGCACTTGAGGCCTGCGATATTCAACATGTGACCCACCATAAACTGGATTCACTTAAAGTCCTGGGTTCTGTTGGTGAACCAATAAACAAAGAAGCCTGGGAATGGTATTTTGATAATATCGGCAAAAAAAAATGTCCGATAGTAGACACCTGGTGGCAAACAGAGACCGGAGGTATTATGATTTCACCGTTGGCCGGAATTACACCTCTTAAACCAACATTTGCTACTCTGCCATTACCAGGGATTCAACCTGTCCTGGTTGATGGGGAAGGAAGCATCATTGAAGGCAACAATGTGGAAGGGAATCTCTGCATAAAATTTCCATGGCCCGGGATGTTGCGCACCACATATGGTGATCATGAACGTTGTAAAACCACCTATTTTTCAACGTATAAAAATCTGTATTTCACCGGTGACGGATGCCGGCGCGATGGCGATGGTTTTTACAGGATAAGCGGCAGAGTAGATGATGTCATAAATGTATCAGGTCACAGGTTGGGAACTGCCGAAGTGGAGAGTGCAATCAACGAACATCCTTTTGTTGTAGAGTCTGCAGTAGTCGGTTACCCGCATGATATCAAAGGGCAGGGAATATATGCATATGTTATATGCGATCATCTGCCACCAAATGAAAGCACTTTACGAAACGAAATCATGGCAACTGTTACAAAAGTAATTGGTGCGATAGCCAAGCCTGATAAAATCCAAATTGTAACCGGACTTCCCAAAACCCGTTCAGGAAAAATAATGCGAAGAATCCTGAGGAAAATAGCGGAAAATGATACCGGTTCTCTGGGTGATACCTCAACCTTGCTTGATCCGGGCGTCGTGGACGATATTGTAGCCGGAGCTATCCGGTAAAAAGGACCATACGCTTTTGCTTATATTTGCTCAACATTTTTCTATGGACACAATTTTACAAACCTATTCCAGCGGGCTAAAACTTATTTATCAGTATTCTCCCGCCCACGTGGCACATTGCGGATTGATGATAGGTGCTGGCTGCCGGGAGGAAACTACAGGTAAAGAAGGACTTGCTCATTTTATTGAGCATGTTTTATTTAAAGGAACATTAAAAAGAAAGGCCTGGCAGGTCCTTACCCGGCTTGAATCGGTAGGTGGTGAACTAAATGCTTACACTACCAGAGAAGAAACATGTGTGCATGCATCTTTTATGAACATTCATTTGGAACGTTCAGTTGAATTGATAGGGGATATTGTATTTAATTCGATTTTTCCCGAAAAGGAAATTGAAAAGGAAAAAGAAGTTGTGCTGGATGAAATACTTTCTTATCTCGATAGTCCAATGGATCAGATTTATGACGATTTTGAATGTCAGGTTTTCAAAGGTCATCCATTGGGAAATCCCATACTTGGTTCTGAAAATTCAGTAAAGGGGTTTACAAGAAAAGACATACTAGCCTTTGTTAAAAAACATTACCGTTCTGACAATATGGTATTTTCATATTTGGGATCACACAGTTTTCAAGAAGTGGACAGTATGGTATCCAATTATCTTATCAGAAACAGCAGGAAGGCCATTGAACCCAAAAAAATTGTTAAGCGGCTTCAGAAAATCAGCCGTGAAAAAGTCATTCTTCCTTTGAAACAAGCTCATTTTATAACCGGTTGTGCAGCGTACAGTTTCCGTGATAAAAGAAGATTTCCGATGTTTTTGTTGAATAACATTTTAGGTGGACCGGGAATGAATTCCCGGTTGAATATGAATATAAGGGAGAAATATGGGTTTACTTACAATATTGAATCCGGATATGTTCCGTATCGTGATGCCGGGATATTTACGATCTACCTTGCTACTGAACAAAAACATTTTGATAAAACGGTCACGCTTGTCAATGCCGAAACCAGAAAACTCAGGGAAGTGAAGATCAGCGGAATTCAACTCAGCCGGCATAAAGAGCAAATAAAGGGTCAGATTGCCATCTCACAGGAAAACAGAAGTGGTGTAATGCTGAACAATGCCAAAAGTGTTTTGAATTACGGGCAACCCGTAAACATTGAATCGGTTTTTAAGCACCTTGACAATGTTACTTCTTCTGCAATTCAGGATGTGGCGAATGAAATTCTGGCGCCAGCCGCTTTAGGCAGTTTGCTGTATTATCCGGGATAATTTCAGAAACGAAAACCTACAGTCCAGATTACACGATGTGAAGTCCGTGTGGTAGTTGCACCGGGCACATCCTGACTGTCAAGTGTATATTGTCTGTAAAAATCGCCTGAACGGGTATAGCCATATCCCAAATCAGTGTAAAAATGTTCGCCTCTGAAACCTATTCCACCGGTATAGCTTACCGAATGTTGGTCAATTTTTGTATCGACATCCAACTTGCTGTTAAATGCGGGAGAATAATAGGCGGCTCCCCCTCTGAAAGAGATGGCTCCGTATTTCCATTCAGTCCCTGCTCTGAAAATATTGACTGAAGGATTATATAGATTGTCGATAGCTCTGTTTACCGAGCTGAAAGAATAATCATTTGCTCTAAAATGAGCATCCGTATAGTCAGTATATTCATAATCGAAGCTTAACAGGCCGGCTTTCCCGAAAATAAATGCGAGACTGCCGATAGCACGAAACGGGGTAGTTAGTGTATAATTATAATTGCCAATTGGCGACTCCTGATAGTAGGAGATACCGTTGGCAAATGATGAACTCATTTGTGAATCATATCCATCCGACATATAGAAATAGGTTGGAGTATGAATAGCGGCTCCTATTCTAACGAAGTTTGCCGGCTTAAATATTAATCCGAATTTCCCATTAATACCTCTTCCGGTAGTTTTTAAAAAGGTGTGATAGCTGAAAGATTTAAAATCGGATGAAGAATCTGCGCTTACTATTTGATTATCCTTGTCAGTTTCCTCATATATCGCACGTTCTTCGTATCGTATACCCGGGAATCCCATAGTAACCCCCCAAAAAACCTTGTCATTGTAGTTTCCTCCAAAAGTTAATACAAATTCCCCCATACTGCCACGTGTTTCAACGGAACGTGATTGGTATTCGCCACCGTACGGAATAGCTGAAACATAATTAAGTGAATCGTTTGGATCAGGATCAAGCAGGTAGGTCTGATAGGCCAGATTTACATCGAACGGATAGTAATAAAACAGATCCTCGGGTGTAGCCCCTCCATCGTTGTGTACCTGCTGAATAAAATTATCGAGTAATGAATTGGAGGGGTTTTTGCCTTCAAAAAATGAATTGGACTGAAAACTTGCCAGCCTGTTGTATCCCAAACCGAAACTAAATTGTTTCCAGTCGGAATCTCGCTTTTTATTTGTGAAAGCGAATACGAGACCCAGATTGGGCATGCTAACATTAAACCTGTTGTCTGAGGAGTTTTCGCTCATGAATTCCGACTCAGCTGTTGTATTTTCGAAACCAAGAGAGAATGTAAATTCAGATTTACGATAAACACCAATACCAGCAGGGTTGTTGCTGAGAGTTGAAAAATCGGCGCCAAGAGCGCCAAAGGCTCCTCCCATGCTTAATGATCGGGCTGTTGATCCGAACGATAGCTGACTATATCGGAGAGCATCAACTTCGGTTTGTGCTTGCAACAGCAGGGGATAAAAAAGGCATGCTGTAAACATGCCTTTGTGCAATAACTTCATAATCGCTAAGTAATTATAGTTGATTAACGGTGATTACCTCTGGGTTGTGATGAACTGCCGCCACCAGGATTGCTTCTTGGAGCAGGTGATGGAGCGGGAGCAGAGCGGGGAGCAGGCTGGCTGCTTCCACCGGGTTGAACAGTCCCATTGTGATTTCTGGAAGGTGTTTGACCTCCTTTAGGTTGTTGGGGCTGTCCGCCTGACGGACTTGGATTCCTGGGTTCACTGTATGAAGGAGCAGGATTTGAACTCCCTTTTGGGGTTGAACCTCCCGGAGTCTGATAGGTGTTACCTCTTGGAGTTGATGAAGAATTACCTGCAGGAGGCTTGGAGTACTGAGGATGACTCTTTGGATTAGAAGACGGCGGGTAGCTGTTTCCATTTGAGTGATTTTCCTGAACTCCTGAGTTTCCTTTTGAGGGTTGTCCATTGCCGCCTTGACCAGCAGGATTTGAATATACCGGATTATTGGTATTGCCTTTTGAAGGAGCTGGTGAATAGGTATTTCCTGTGTTACCTTTTGCAGGAGCAGGGCTATAAGTATTCCCGGTGTTGCCTTTTGAAGGGCCATTAGGGGTACCCTGTTGTGCAGGAGTGTCTTTTGGATTAACGGAATGTTCCGATGTTCCGGTATTGTTTCTAACCGGAGTATTCCCTGCTTTTGGGTCAGTACTATAACTTGCCGGATTTGATGGGTTGCTACGTCCGGGTACTGATTCAGTTCCTCCGTTTGCAGGCTTTACCGGACGAGGATTGGTTCCATATGATGCATTTTCAGCTCCATTACCTGATTTAATAGGTCTAGGATCATTTCCTCCCGGAGCAGCAGGTCTTCCAACATGATCTTTTGTGTACAGATTACCTACGCTTGTTGACAGCCCTCCGGAGTTATGAATATTACCTCCGGACGTGTTGGTACGTGGCCCATAATAATGACTGTAGCCATCGTAACTGTTATAATAGTAAGGGTTGTTGTAACCGTAATAACCATCGTGGTAACCATTCCAGTATCCATTTGCATAACCTTGATTGTATCCGTTATTATAACAGTAATAAGGTGAATAGGCATAAGGGTTATACCATGGACTGTACCATGGATTATATCCATAATAAGACGGGTATGGGGTATAACAGTAATTGTAGTACGGATAATAAGTTGGTGACCAGAAATTGTAGCCTAAATAAATACTGACTCCCCATGACCATGGATTGTAATCATAGTAATAGGTATTTGTATAATAGCTATTGTAATACCCGACACCCAGATTTACATCTGTATAGAATCTTTTTACACGTGATGAATAGGCGTAATCATAGTAGTCATCATCGTTATAATAATAATTGTTGGTTACATAAGTGTTACCTTGGCCGTCGGTTGTTTCGGTTGTTGCATCCGGAGTTCTCTGAGTAGAGTTATCCTGTGTATAATCGAATCTGTTGTCTTCAGCCTGTTGTCCGGTTGATGAATATTCTTGCTGTGCAGGCTGTTCGGCTGAAGGCTCAACATAAGCCGAACCCCGTTCTGAAGAAGCATCATTTGATGAATAATAAATATCATCATTGTTTCCTGAGCCGTTACGGGTCATTTTTTGTGATGAACAGCCACCTAAAGTGAGTGCTGCTGCTACAAGAAGGATCTGCGCTTTCATTGCTTTTTCTTTTATTTGTTTAACAAACCTGAAATTCAGCTAATTAGCTTAAATTGTTTATCTAGCTTTTGTTTCAGAATTTTGTCGGACTCACTAAATCAAATACCGTACCAAATCAAAATCAAAGTTATTTAATGGCTAAAGAACTAACAAGCAGGGCAGAAAACTATGCTGCATGGTACCAGGATCTGGTAATGAAGGCTGATTTGGCCGAAAATTCGGCCGTTAGAGGTTGCATGGTAATCAAACCATATGGCTATGCGATTTGGGAAAAAATGCAAAGTGCGCTGGATAAGATGTTCAAAGATACCGGTCACCAAAATGCCTATTTTCCTTTATTCATACCAAAATCGTTTTTTTCGAAAGAAGCCGCTCATGTTGAGGGGTTTGCCAAAGAATGTGCAGTTGTCACGCATTACAGATTGAGAACCGGAGCTGATGGTGGTATTGAAGTTGATCCGACGGCAAAACTCGAGGAAGAGTTGATTGTAAGGCCTACCTCTGAAACAATTATCTGGAACACTTACCGTAATTGGATTCAATCGTACCGCGATTTGCCTATTCTATGCAATCAGTGGGCCAATGTGGTTCGATGGGAGATGCGTACCCGTCTTTTTTTAAGGACTGCCGAATTCCTTTGGCAGGAGGGACATACAGCCCATGCAACTGCTGATGAAGCTGTACAGGAAACACGACAGATGCTTGATGTTTATGCTGATTTTGCTGAAAAATGGATGGCTTTGCCGGTTATCAAAGGGGTGAAATCTGAAAACGAGCGCTTTGCAGGTGCTATTGATACCTACTGCATCGAGGCACTAATGCAGGACGGCAAGGCATTACAGGCAGGAACTTCACATTTTTTGGGACAAAATTTTGCCCGTGCATTTGATGTTAAATTTACTAACCGGGAAGGTGTTCAAGAATATGTCTGGGCTACTTCCTGGGGGGTTTCGACAAGACTCATGGGAGCACTTGTAATGGCACATTCCGATGATGAGGGTCTGGTGTTACCTCCCATGCTGGCCCCAATACAAGTCGTAATAGTTCCGATATATAAAAATGCAGAACAGCTGGAAATAATTACTGAATACGCTAAATCGATAAAGAAAAAACTTGAAGACCGGGGTATGTCAGTTAAGTATGATGGGAGAGATACCCATAAGCCGGGGTGGAAGTTTGCCGAATATGAGCTTAAAGGAGTGCCAGTTCGCATTGCAATTGGTCCGAGGGATATGGAAAATAATACAGTTGAAGTTGCCCGCCGGGACACTAAGGAAAAGAGCACCTATCAGGTTACGGATCTTGAAATTAAAATAGAACATTTGCTGAACAATATTCAGCAAAACATATATAACAAGGCGGCAAGTTTTCGGGAATCCATGACATGGAAGGCAGATAACTGGGATGAATTTGTCAACTTACTCGATAACAAGGGCGGTTTTGTTTATGCCCATTGGGATGGCACTGCTGAAACAGAACAAAAAATTAAGGAGCTGACAAAGGCTACTATTCGATGCATTCCACTGGATGCAAAAGAAGAGAAGGGCAGTTGCATTTTAACAGGTAAGCCCTCAACCCGAAGAGTAATATTCGCCAGAGCTTACTGATTGATTCGCTACCTTTATAATTAATTGTGAATTCATATGTCAAGATTGCCCTCTTCCACTGCTTCGATTGTTAAGCTTCTTGGTGAAAAAGCAGTTCTCAAACTGGATGTATTAAGGAAAACAGAAGAAGCTTTTGGTTTGTTCAGGAAGGTGGTTGCACAATTACAATCAGAATTAAATGCTGCCATCATGCATATTGACAAGAGAATTCAAATCAGCTATGCAGAAAAGGGACCATATGATTTACAGTTGAATTTTAGTGATGACATATTAATTTTTTCAATGCACACCGATGTGTTCAACTTTGAAAACAGTCATCCGATCAAAAAATCATCCTACCTTACAGAAGATCCCGGCAGAAGTTTTTGTGGAATGATTATGATTTATAATTTTCTCACTGATTCATTCCGCTTCAATCGGGGCAGTGATGTTGGTTTTCTGATTGCCAGAATTTTCGTAAACAAGGAGGGGCATTTTTTTGTGGAAGGGAAAAAGCAACTTGGGTTTCTTTACAATGACTTTCAGAATGAAAAAATAAGCCTCGAATCCATCAGGGCCGTAATTGAATCTGCCATGCTTTATAGTATTCATGTGGACATTTACACACCGCCATTTGATCAGATGAAAGTGATCACTGTCCAGGATGTTATGGATAAGAGCATGGCCGGGCTTATCAGTACCGGTAAACGTCTGGGATTTAAGATGCAATCGGATCAGGACATGCTCGAGTAATTCATTTTTTTTAGTCCTTAAGTTGGTGGCACATTCTTTTTGATTAATTTTGCATCCTCTTTTACAAAAGAGAAGGCATTCGGCCCGTTCGTCTAGGGGTCTAGGACATCTCCCTTTCACGGAGGAAACACGGGTTCGATTCCCGTACGGGCTACGAAAAGTAAATAGTAACAATAACGATTTGTTGAAGATTAACTCATTGATTATCAGAAATAAATCGTATAATTAATTTAAAAATGGCAAACCACAAATCCGCCGAAAAACGCATCCGTTCAAACGAAACCAAACAGGAGTTGAACAGGTATCAGGCAAAAACAATGCGCAACGCCTTGAAAAACCTGCGTGCTTCAAAAGACAAGAAACTGGCAACCGAACAGCTTCCGAAAGTCGCCAGTATGCTTGATAAACTGGCGAAGAAAAATGTGATCCATAAGAGTAAGGCCGCAAATTTAAAATCAAGCCTTACAAAGATGGTTAACTCTTTGTAAAACAATAGATTATAATTAATAGCCTCCCATCCGGGGGGCTTTCTTTTCTTATACGGGAATTTTTCAAAACCCCTTTTTCATGGAAACATCTGGAATAAAATCATGGTCTGAACCGGACAGGCCTCGCGAAAAACTACTTCTTCACGGTAAACATACCCTCAGCACATCTGAGTTAATTGCTATTTTAATACGGTCGGGAACCAGGGATGAAACGGCTGTGGAGGTTGCCCGAAGCCTTTTAAAACTGGCAGCTGACGACTTATCTGTACTGGCGCGCATGTCTGTTTCAGATCTTGCCAGGCCTAAGGGAATGGGTCCGGTTAAGGCAATAACCCTGGTTGCAGCGCTTGAACTGGGCCGTAGAAAGGCGGAGGGAAGGAATTTGACCAAAGTTAAAATCGGCTCCAGTTCTGATGTGGCAAATGTGTTTCAACACCGGCTTGCGGATCTGGATCATGAGGAATTCTGGCTTTTGCTTTTGAACAGGGCCAACCAGATTATTACAAAATGTCAATTAAGCAAGGGTGGCGTTACAGGAACGGTTGTTGATCCCAAAATGGTGTTTCGTATGGCCATAGAGCACCTTGCGTCAGGAATCATATTATGCCATAATCACCCTTCCGGAAACAACCAGCCAAGTGATGCCGATATCAGGCTCACCAGAAAACTGAAGGATGCGGGAGCATTACTTGATATACATATACTGGATCATATCATCATTGCCGGATCTGATTACTACAGCTTTTCAGATAATGGTAAAATGTGAACTGCTTTGACCTACAAGCCCTTTCAGCTTAACTTCATACCTTTGGGCAATTAGTGATCAAATGCCGGTATCAGGAAGTATTACAGTTAGGGTGAATCAGGTGACCCCTCGGGTTCGTTATACCTTTGATTTGGTTTTTCGGGAGTTGCTTGGAATACGTTACCATTGTTTAACCTCCATTGATGAATTTAATGCAGCATCCGGAGCAAAACTGAGTTATGGTGATCATGCTACGGGTGATGAAATTTTCATTTTTGCATCCCGGCTTCTCTTTGAAAAAGGAATAGAGGATCAACAGATTTCGGTATTTGAGTGGAATGGTACAAAGGCCTTTTATGGAAGTCACCCAAAATATGATATGCCATTTGATCCCTTTGCCGCTACATTTTACCTGGTGAGCCGTTATGAAGAATACCTTCCGCATTTAAGAGACTCACACGACAGGTATGATACCACAGAAAGCCTGGCGTTCCAAAAAGGCTTTTTGCAAAAGCCGCTGGTAAACATATGGGCGCTGATGCTCAAAGAGATTCTGAAATCGAAATATCCTGATTTATATTTTCCTGAAAGGAAATACAGATATATTTCAACAATAGATATTGACAATGCCTGGGCGTATCAGCAAAAAGGGTTTATGAGAACTATGGGAGCTTTTGCCCGCTCACTTATAAATTTCGATCTCGAAGAGTTTACGCAACGGTTACGTGTACTTGCACATATTGAAAAAGATCCTTACGATACTTATGAATTTCAATTTGAGCTGCAAAAACGTTTCAAATTCAAATCCATCTATTTTTTTCTTTTAGGAGAATATGGATTAAACGATAAAAATGTCCCTCCTGAGTCAAGAAAGTTCAGATCTCTTATAAAGTCAATTGCTGATTATGCCGATGCCGGAATTCATCCTTCATACGGGTCAAATAAAAACCCTGAACAGCTGCGAAAGGAAGTTGCTGAACTCAGCAGAATTCTGAAAAGAGAAGTTACCAGAAGCCGGCAACATTTTCTGGTATTAAAATTACCTGAAACATATCGCAGGCTTATTGAAAGAGACATTACCGATGATTATACAATGGGTTATGCCCTTCAGGTGGGTTTCAGGGCCAGTATCTGCACCCCATTCTACTTTTATGACCTGGATAATGAACAGGCGACCAATCTTAAAATACACCCTTTTGCCGTAATGGATGCTACCTTGAAATATTACATGAAGGTAGAGCCAGAGCAGGCGATGAGTCACATTTTACCCTTAATTCGCGAAGTTAAAGCGGTACATGGTGATTTTATCAGTTTGTGGCACAACGAATCAATGTCAGAAAACAAGCTATGGTCCGGGTGGAAAACAGTATACGAACAGATGGTAGAAGCAGCTACTGCACAATAACTCAATGATCACCTTTCTCTCTCATGATGGCATTGACAAATCGCGCTGGGATGAAGCAATAGCTCAGTCATACAACGGACTCATTTATGCCCAGAGCTGGTATTTGGATATTGTAAGTCCTGAATGGTCTGCCCTTATTAATGAAAACTACGAATCAGTTTTACCGCTAACAGGGAAAAGAAAATATTCGTTCAATTATTTATTTCCTCCTTTTTTTACCCAACAGCTGGGACTTTTTTCAAAACATACGATTGATGCCGATTTATTGGGTGTCTTCATTGCTGCTATCCCCAACAGTTACAAGTACATTGAAATGCAGTTGAATGCCTACAATCCTGACCCGGGAGGATTCAAGGTTCAGCAAAGAAAGAACCATCTGCTTAATCTGGAAGATAGTTATGAAACAATTTGTTCAGCGTACAGTGAAAATCATACAAGAAGCCTCAGGAGGGCTGAGAGGGAGGGGGTTCAAATCAACAAAGAAGGAAATGTGAGGGATGTGATCAGGTTATTCAGACAGGGTAAAGGAGCAACAATTAAAAATTTAAAAGATAAAGAGTATTTAATGTTTGAAAAATTAGCTGAAGAGGCAATTGCAAGAAATGCCTGCACTGTTTGGGTTGCCACCAATGCTGCGGGATATCAGGTTGCAGGTGCAGTTTTCTTCAGATTCAAAGATAGGTTTACCATGATTTTTTCCGGCACTTCAGAACTTGCGCGACAAGTATCGGCTCTTCACCTGCTAATTGATAAATTTATTCAACAACATGCCGGAAAGGCGGGGATATTGGATTTCGAAGGTTCAGATAATGCGAATCTTGCCCGATTCTATAAAGGTTTCGGGAGTTTCGAGACCATCTACCTGAAGTTGGTCAGGAATCAATTACCGGTTCCTTTCAGATGGTTTAAATAATCCAAATTTTTATTCAAGTCAGAGGTAAAATGAGGTAATCACATTCTTCATTTATGAGTCACCTGGTAATTTGTATATTCGCATAAATCTCTCTTCAACAACTCAAATGGTTCGCCAGCTTGCTCATCAACCTTCAGTATTAAACACCTTCCTGGCTGAAATCAGGGACGCATCCATTCAGAAGGATCGGTTACGATTCAGAAAAAATATGGAGCGAATTGGTGAAATTGCTGCGTATGAGATTTCAAAAACATTGCCTTACTCGGAAAAAGAGGTTTTAACACCATTGGGAACAGCCTTATTACCAACCTTGGATGAGGTCCCTGTACTTGCTACCATATTACGGGCAGGGTTGCCCTTGCATCAGGGATTACTCAATTTTTTTGATGGGGCAGATAATGCGTTTATTTCGGCCTTCCGACGCCATCATAAGGATGGATCGTTTGATATAAGACTTGAATATCTTTCGTCTCCTGATATCTCAGGGCGCACAGTAATATTGTCGGACCCAATGTTAGCAACCGGCCAATCAATGGTAATGACATATAAATCACTGATAGAGCGTGGCAGGCCCCGCCACACTCATATTTTATCGGTGCTGGCCTCTTCAGAGGGCATCGAATACGTGAAGAGCCATCTCTCAATTGATGAAGTAACGGTTTGGGTATGCGCTATTGATGAGGAGCTTACAGCTCAGGCCTTCATTGTACCCGGTTTAGGAGATGCGGGGGATCTTGCTTTTGGCGAAAAAAAGTAGATCCTAATCACCACCCCGAACCTGAAAGTGACTTTTACGTTAAACCAGATCAGATCGTTGATTTTTGAACGAATTTGTAAAAATATTGCTCATCATACTTCTTAGCAGCGTTAAATTCGTTGCAGGACCCCCTTTTGCCTATTTTGACGAGCGATACGATTTCTCCTTTTTTGAGACGGTTAGCTTTTGTGTTATAGGAGGAATGCTTGGCGTTTGGGTTTTTACTTTTTTTAGTCTTGAAATTCAATTGGGAGCACACTGGGTAAAACATCAGTTGAAGAAAGCAGTCAGAGCTCCTCAGCTTTTCAGTAATCCTAAAACAACAGAAGGAGATATTGAAATTCATTATGAGTTGGTTGATCCGACTGCGACTCAAAAAAAAATATTTACAAAACGTTCCCGAAGGTTTGTAAAACTTTGGAAGAGGTACGGACTTATAGGAATAGCTTTTTTAACCCCTGTATTGATATCTATTCCAATTGGAACAGTAATTGCCAATGCATTTGAAGAAAACAAAAAGAAAATATTTTTGTACATGTTTTTTTCAATAGTTTTTTGGTCGATATTATTTACCTCAGTATTTGAACTGCTGCACGTGGTTAATCTTCCCGAATTGAAGCAACGTATTTTTGGATGAGCAACATTTTTAAGGCTGTTTTTTTTGATTTGGATCATACATTATGGGATTTTGAAACCAATTCAGAGGCTGCTATCCGTGAATTACTTGACGAACATCCTGATGTCAAAGGTGAAATAGGGGATTTAAGTGCGTTCATGAATCAATACCGGTTAATCAATAAAGATTTATGGGATCGGTATCACATCAATGCAATCACTCGTGATGAATTAAGAGTTTGGAGATTTGAACACGTTTTTAGTGCATTCAAAATTTATGACAAACAACTTGCCCGGCATTTTTCGACCCGATATTTGGAAATATGTCCCGTAAAAACTGCTCTGTTCCCTGGAGCACTGGAGGTGCTTGAACAATTAAGAAGTACTCATTCGCTTTATATCATAACAAACGGGTTCAGGGAAGTGCAATACAAAAAGTTGCTGCATTCAGGACTCATTCATTATTTTGACAAGGTCCATATTTCAGAGGAAATCGGCTGGAAAAAACCGGATTCGGAGATTTTTATTCATGCTGTCAGAGAGGCGGGTCAACCTTTCGATAAATGTGTAATGGTCGGGGATAACCCTGAGACCGATATCAGCGGCGCATTAAATGTTGGCATCCAACCCATTCTTTTTGACCCGGAAGGGAAAAAAAGCGGAAAACATCCTGTCTGGAATGCATCTTCATTAGATGAAGTTGCATCTTTAATTAGCGGCCAAACATAAAAAAGGCTTTCAATTAAGAAAGCCTTTTCTGCAAGCGGTTTAGATTAAGGATTAGACTTATTAATTATTGAGTATTAACAGGAGCATTGCTTTTCTTGTTACGTCGGGCCGCTTTTTTACTGCAATTACCGGCAGATTGTTTTTCTGAATCGCAGCAGGCCATACCGCTTTTTGATTTTGACGAACAACAACTGCCACTTTTTGGAGCGGGTGCGGCCGGCTCTGTTGAGGCCGATGTTGGGACAGCAGTTTGTTTCTCAGGAGTTGTTGACTGAGCATTAACCGCCAATCCTGTCAACAATAAAAATGCAGAGGTAAATAATATCTTTTTCATCGTGGAGCAATGATAAGGAAGATAAATTTAATTGTCAAGGGGTCTCATATAATCAGTGACTTTATACTAACAGGTTTGCCATTTAACCAGATGTTTCTTCCCTCAAAATGGTTCTTTAAACTATGCTGCCAAATCTTATCTTTGCTTTTAACCTGATGAATCTATTAGAAAACATAAGGGTAGCACTTGGATCAGTGAAAGCACAGCTTTTAAGAACTGTGCTTACTGCACTCATAATAGCTATTGGAATAATGGCGCTGGTTGGGATTTTGACGGCTATTGACGCCATAGAGTCATCTATAAACAGCAATTTTTCAAGTATGGGATCCAATACATTCACCATCCGAAATTCAGGGATGGGAATTCACATGGGAGGGTCCGGAACCAGGGCGAAGCGATTCAGAAACATAACTTACCTTGAGACGAAACGTTTTAAAGATGCCCTCAATTTTCCGGCACTTGTTTCTGTTTCAACCATAGCCACCCAGTTGGGAGTAGTAAAGTATCAGTACCAGAAATCAAATCCCAATATTCTGGTGATGGGTTCCGACGAGAACTACCTGGCGGTTACCGGATACAATCTTGATAATGGTCGTAATTTTTCACCACTTGAAGTCGAGAATGGGGCCAACGTTGTAATAATTGGTAAAGAAATTGCCACCACATTGTTTAAAAACAAAGAAGATCCAGTTGACAAGCTGATCAGCATTGGAAGTAACAAATACAGGGTAGTGGGGGTGTTGAAGGAAAAAGGAAGCAGCATGGGATTCAGCAGTGATAAAATTTGCATTATTCCGGTTGTAAATGTAAACCGGCGTTACGGTGAAAATGCAAGGAGTTATACTATATCCGTAATGGTGAAAGATGTATCCATGCTTGAAGTAGCCCAGGGCGAAGCAATTGGTTTGTTCAGGATGGTTAGAGGTGACAGGGTTGGAGTGGAGGATTCATTTCAAATGATGAAAAGTGACAGTTTAGCCAACATGTTAATTGGCCAGATACAATCGGTTACCATTGCAGCTACCATTATTGGGATTATTACGCTGTTAGGTGCGGCTATTGGGTTAATGAACATAATGCTGGTATCGGTTACTGAACGGACCAGAGAAATCGGAATACGGAAGTCTCTTGGTGCTTCGCAGGCCAATATCCGAAGGCAATTTTTAGTTGAGGCAGTTGTAATTTGCCAATTGGGCGGTGTTGCAGGTATTATTTTAGGGGTTCTGATTGGTAATGGAATGGGGGCCCTGTTGAGTGCGGGATTTATTATTCCCTGGAACTGGATTTTGGGAGGGGTTATAGTTTGCTTTGTTGTTGGAGTAATTTCAGGATTGTATCCCGCCATTAAGGCAGCCCGACTGGATCCTATTGAAGCACTCCGGTATGAATGAAGCGACCGTGTTATGCGGGTAGTAAGGGGTCCCAACCGGATGTTAGTTACTTGCCGAAACCCATTGCATATAATTGATTATCAGCCTTATAACACGGCCGATCTTTTTCTTCAAATTTACCACTGTCCCCTAATTGTTTTCTATAGGAACTTTTCGTAAATTTGCCGTCCCCAAAATGGGGTTAAATCAAACCTATAAAATACAGCATGTTGAAGCAGTATGAAACCGTTATTATCCTGAATCCGGTCCTTTCGCCGGAGCAGGTCACTGAGACGGTTGAAAAATTCAGAAAAATCCTCACCGACACCGGTTCCGAAATTGTTCATGAGAACAACTGGGGATTAAGAAAGCTGGCATACCCGATCCAGAAGAAAAATACGGGGTTCTACTATCTCATGGAGTTTCGCGGGCCTGGTGAGTCTATCGCCAAGCTGGAGCTTGAGTACAAACGTGATGAGCGACTCATGCGCTTTTTGACAGTTGCACTCGACAAGCACGCGGTAATTTATAATGAGAAAAAGCGCAAAAACGCGGCGCAGAAGAAAAAAGAAGAAGCGGAATCTGTAAACTAAAAACTCAACTGACATGGCAACCGGAAACGAAGTACGCTACCTCAACCCGCCCGCAGTTGAGGTTAACAAGAAAAAATACTGCAGGTTTAAAAAGCTGGGAATTAAGTATATCGATTATAAAGATGCTACTTTCCTCAGCAAATTCGTAAATGATCAGGGCAAGTTACTGCCGCGCCGCTTAACGGGTACATCGCTGAAATTTCAGCGTAAAGTATCCACAGCAGTGAAGCGTGCACGTCATCTGGCTTTGATGCCCTATGTAACTGATTTATTAAAGTAAAGGAGGCGACCGATGGAAATAATACTTAAACAAGATGTAAAGAATCTGGGCTACGCACATGATGTGGTTAAGGTTCGCAACGGTTATGGCCTCAATTACCTTATTCCCAGAGGTATGGGCGTTATAGCCAATGAAGCAAACCGCAAGATCAATGAGGAAACCATGCGTCAGCGTGCTCATAAACTTGAGAAAATAAAAGCTGATGCTGATAAGGTTAAATCAGGCATTGAAAATGTGGTGCTCACCATCACTGCAAAAGTGGGTGAAAACGGTAAGTTGTTTGGTTCGGTAACCACCCAGCAATTGGCTGATGTACTGAAGAAAATGGGACACGACATTGATAAGAAACAGATTTCTCTCAAGGAAGATCATATCAAGAGCACCGGTACTTATGTTGCCGAGGTGCAGCTGCACCGTGATGTAACTGTTCCGGTTACATTTGAAGTTGTTGCAGGCTAATAGCAATGCACCATTGGAAAAGGCAGCGCAACAAAAGCGTTGCCTTTTTTTTAGAAGAGTTATTTAAGAACAAAAGCAACCCGGATCATTACAGTCGGGTCTACACAATTAAAAATGGCAAATACAGGCGACTTACACGTAGGATCAGTAATCCGTTTCAATGGTGAATTGGTGCAACTCATCGAGTATCAACACCGGACCCCTGGAAATCTCCGGGCCTTTTATCAGGCTAAAATGCGGAATCTCAGAACCGGTAAACTGGCAGAATACCGTTTCAGGTCAGGGGAAGAGGTTGAAATTGCCCGTCTTGATTTCAAGGAGTTGCAATACATTTACCGCGAAGGGGAGCACCTGGTTTGTATGGACAATGAGACGTATGAACAGGTTCATATTCCTGAGGCATTATTTGGCGCAAGTTCCGGTTTACTCAAAGAAGGTATGGTTGTAAAACTGGCTTTTGAAGGAGATAATCCGATTACGGCCGAAGCCCCTACATTTGTTGAACTTGAAGTTACTTACACTGAACCCGGAGTTAAAGGCGATACGGCAACAAATACACTTAAACCGGCAACGCTCGAAACAGGAGCTGTGGTTAATGTGCCGCTCTTTGTTGATCAGGGAGAGAAAATAAAGGTTGACACGCGTACCATGTCGTATGTCGAACGGGTAAAATAGCTATTCCTGTTACTTAGCTGCAAAGTGCAGCTTAAATTGATTGCGATTATCTAAATTTAAGTGCATGATTCCCCCCATCTGCAACTATCGCATTCGCATACTCTTATTTCTTCTGATAGCAGGAGTTGGAATGAGTGGTTGTTTACAAAAGAGCGAGAAAAAGCGATCCTATTATTATTCTGATGAGGATTTGGACAACCATAAAGTTGAGGGTACCCTATTGGTCGATATTGCTAATATTGATTCGGTAAGAGCTTTTATTGCAGGACGCTGTTTTATTTCAAAAACGTATAAAATTAAGTTCGACAATGATTTGAAGATGGAGGTATCGAACAATGGCAAGTTGCTCTATCATGGTACCTGTGAAATAGGGGAGTTCATGATTAACGAAGAACGGCTGCTCTTGTTTATGGATGATGATGGTCAGGAGAAAAGGATGACACTATCTCATAGTGGCATGCTGACTGATAAGTCGACTTACGCTTTGTATAAACGATGCAGTGATTAATTTTCAGGCAAGCACCTTTTTTTGCTGGCGCTTTCTTTCGTTTTCATCGAGATATATTTTTCTCAGCCTGATTGATTTTGGAGTCAGTTCAACATACTCATCCCACTCAATATATTCGAGCGATTCTTCCAAAGAAAAATTAATTTTAGGTGTAATTCTAACATTATCGTCACTTCCGGCAGCACGGAAATTGGTCAGTTGTTTTGCTCTGGTTACGTTTATAACCAGATCTCCCGGCCGAATATGTTCTCCAATCACCTGACCGGCATATACCTCTTCTCCCGGACTGATAAAGAAGGCACCGCGATCCTGCATTTTGTCGATTGAATAGGCTGTTGAAGCACCCTTGTCCATACTGATAAGAACCCCGTTAATTCTTCCGGGGATGGTTCCTTTCCAAGGTTCGTATCCTTTAAACCGATGTGCCATAATAGCCTCCCCTGCAGTTGCGGTAAGGACCTGATTTCGCAACCCGATAATTCCTCTTGCGGGAATATCAAATTCCAGATGCTGTAAATCGCCTTTAGGTTCCATTACAAGTAACTCGCCTTTACGCTGTGTTACCAGTTCAATAACCTTTCCGGCAACTTCTGCGGGCACATCAATAGTCAGTGCTTCTATAGGTTCACAACGTTGCCCTTCAATTTCCTTTATTATTACCTGAGGTTGTCCAACCTGTAACTCATACCCCTCACGGCGCATCGTTTCAATGAGGATTGACAAATGCAGGATTCCACGTCCAAACACAATATAAGAATCCGGTGAACCGGTTTCTTCAACCCGAAGCGCAAGATTTTTCTCCAGTTCTTTAAACAGTCTGTCGCGTAAATGACGGGAGGTTACAAACTTGCCCTCTTTACCAAAAAAAGGTGAAGTGTTAATGGTAAACAACATGCTCATTGTAGGTTCGTCGACCGCTACCGGCTTCAAGGCTTCGGGGTTTTCAAAATCGGCAACCGTATCTCCAATTTCAAAATTTTCCAAACCTACTATGGCACATATGTCACCACAAGCAACATTGGTAACTTTTGTTTTACCAAGACCCTCAAATGTCATCAGTTCTTTAATGCGCGATTTGATGAGTTTTCCATCTTTTTTGACAAGGGTTACCGGCATGTTCTCTTTCAGAAATCCCCGATGTACTCTTCCGATGGCAATTCTTCCTACAAACGATGAATAGTCGAGTGATGTTATCAGCATTTGCGGAGTTCCTTCTCTTTGAGGAGCAGGAGGTACATAGGAAACAATTATATCAAGTAATGCTGTAACGTCCTGGGTGGGCTTTTTATAATCGTCAGACATCCAGCCTTGCTTAGAAGAACCATATACAGTTGGAAAGTTCAATTGTTCTTCTGTGGCATCGAGATTAAAAAACAACTCAAATACCGAATCATGAACTTCGTCGGGTCTGCAGTTTTCCTTATCAACTTTATTAATTACGAGTATTGGTTTTAAACCTGCCTGAAGTGCCTTCTGAAGAACAAACCGGGTTTGAGGCATGGGTCCTTCAAATGCATCCACCAATAGCAAAACACCATCGGCCATAGTAAGCACTCGCTCAACTTCACCTCCAAAGTCGGCGTGACCAGGGGTATCAATAATATTAATTTTGGTGCCCTTGTAATTAACAGAGACGTTCTTGGCAACAATAGTAATCCCTCTTTCCCGCTCCAGATCATTGTTATCCAGGATCAGTTCTCCCATATGTTGGTTCTCACGAAAAAGCTTCGACTGGTGCAAAATTTTATCCACCAATGTTGTTTTGCCATGGTCAACGTGGGCAATAATTGCTATGTTCCTGATACTCTGCATTTTGTGTTTTCGGTTGGAGGGCCTGCCACCCTGGGTTTTTGAGAGGTGCAAAGGTAGCCTTTTTATTGGTCATTTTTGTTACGAATGAACTGTTTTACAGGTATTTTCTTGTTTTTTCAGGTTTTGGACTCCAAGGCAGGGGTTACATGAGTTTGCAGGTGTTCAAAGTTCAAAGTCAATAAGTATTATGGTGGAAAACAGTAATAGACGTATCCTATCAGATTGGCTGAATAATCAAGAGTGGTTGCGTATTTTTGCGTCTATAGCTCAGAGCGATGCGATTTGAAAACCCAGTTAAACTAGCCGACCTGGCACAACTTACAGGATCCAGGGTCATTGGTGACGGCACCCTGTCCGTTACCGGGATAAATGAAATACATATGGTAACAACAGGTGATATCACTTTTGTTGACCATCCCAAATATTACGACAAGGCATTGCATTCGGCAGCTACCTTTATAATTATCAATAAGGAAGTGGATTGTCCTTCAGGAAAAGCGCTGTTGTTCAGCGATGATCCTTTCAGGGATTATGTGTCCATTGTAAAAAAATACAGACCTTTTGAGCCTTCCGGCGCTATGATTGCTCCAACTGCAACAATTGGTTCCGGAACGGTTGTACAACCCGGAGTTTTTATTGGTAATCATGTAAGCATCGGAAGCAATTGTTTATTACATCCCGGTGTGGTGATTTACGATCATTGTCAGGTTGGAAACGATGTTATCATACATGCCAATACCGTTATCGGAAGTGATGCATTTTATTTTAAACGAAGACCTGAAGGTTATGACAAGATGGAATCCTGTGGCAGGGTTATCATTCAAAACAGAGTTGAAATTGGTGCTTCGTGCACCATTGATAAAGGTGTTTCAGGCGACACGGTGATTGGTGAGGGAACCAAACTCGATAATCACATACATATTGGCCACGATACTGTGATTGGAAAAAATTGCCTGTTTGCTGCTCAGGTAGGAATAGCCGGTGTTGCCAGAATAGAAGATGACGTGATTTTGTGGGGACAGGTTGGCGTAAACAAGGACCTAGTAATAGGCAAAGGGGCGGTTGTATACGCACAATCAGGTGTTGCTAAAACAATCGAAGGAGGGAAGGTTTATTTCGGAAGTCCTGTACAGGAAGCCCGTGATAAAATGAAGGAAATGGCTGCCATGAAAAGAGTTGCAGAATACCTTTCAAAACCTGATAAAACACAAACACCCTGAATTGACAACAACATCAACCGACTCCATCTTACAGGAACTGGAATCTAAAAAACTTCAGCTTCACTGGCTTTTACAAATTACCAAGGCAATCAATTACAATCTGCCTACCGAGGGATTGTATGAGATTTACCGGTCGGTGCTTGAAAACCATTTGAAAGTTGGTCGAATGTTACTGCTTGTCCACGATGGTGAATGGCGTATTGCAACATCCTACAATGCCTCCACTGAGTCCATCGAATTGGGCGCTTTAGCTGAAGATTTGTTAACGTATTCGGCTGATCCTGCTGTTCAAATTTCCATACCTTCCGGTTTTGAAACGATTGTTCCCGTAGTGCATCAGGATCGACCATTGGCATTTGCTCTGATCGGAGGCGTTGAGGAGCAAATGCAGGCTTTAAAACGAGAAACTGTAACCTATATTCATACTATTACAAATGTAATTGTGGTTGCAATTGAAAATAAGCGGCTGGCAAAGGAATCGGTCAGGAGAGCAGTAATGCAGCGTGAACTGGATATGGCAGCTCAGATGCAGGCAATGCTTTTTCCCACTGATTTGGTATCCAATTCAATGCTGGATATTGCTGCAACGTATATTCCCCATTCTCAAGTGGGAGGCGATTATTATGATTTCATTCCAATAGGCGATAACAAGGCTCTTGTATGCATGGCCGATGTATCGGGTAAAGGAATGGCTGCTGCCTTATTAATGTCGAACTTTCAGGCAAATCTGCATGCATTGGTTAAACATACCGATTCGCTGCCTGACATCATCCGTGAGCTGAATGAACGGGTATTTAAAACGGCTAAAGGTGACAGGTTTATTACCTTCTTTATAGCGTGTATTGATACAGTAAATGGAAAAATAAATTACATAAATGCCGGCCACCATCCGCCGTTATTATTGAATAATTCGAATATTCTGCCATTGGATAACGGAACTACCGGACTGGGTATGTTTGATGAACTGCCTTTTTTACATACTGGTGAAGTAGAGTATCAGGACAATGCACTTTTATTTTGTTATACCGATGGGGTTACTGAGATGGAAGATTCAGAAGGTGTTGCATTGGGTTTAGATACGCTTGCTGAATTAATTAAAAAACATCAGGATGCTGAGTCCATGAATCACATGCACAACAACATGGTTACCGCATTTGATTTATTCAGAAAAGAACAGGAGTTTAATGATGATGTGACGTTTTTAAGCCTCAGGCTTTTCAAACGGTTGAAGTAGCATCGGTAATTTTACCGTTGGCAGACGATCTGAAGTGGTATAAATCGATTGCAACTATAGCAGCAATAAATCCCCAAAAAGGAACGGATGCTTTTTCGGTATCTAAAAAGTTATTCATCATTCCATGAACCCAGTAGGTAACAAGTCCCAGTAAAAATGCTTTTGTCAGCATTCTTACATTCTTATCGCTGCTATAAATAATAATTCTTGAAGCCCGCCAAATAACTACCACTCCAATCAGAATAAAGAAAACAGATCCGGGTAATCCCTGTTCTGCAAGAGGGCCGAAATACTCACTGTGAGCGTTGCCGGCTTCTCCGAAATTGGTAGATATTATTGTTTTTTCACTTGATTTCTGAAAAGGCCCGTATTGAAACATATACGTTCCGGGTCCCCATCCGGTAATTGGTTTTTCGTTGAACATACGAAACGCACAAGCCCAACGGTTGAGTCGTTCTACATTGGATGCATCTGTTGAAATATTGGACATTGATTCAACATGTGAAGTATAATCCGTTGATGATTGTTCATCCGTTTGTTCGAGTTCCATTTTTATCCGGGTTTGAAATGACAGATACAACACAATCACACCCAAAATACCCGAAATAACAAACCAGGTCCTGATTCGTAACAGAAATATGAAATAACAAACAAGCGCAGCTACCAGGCTTAACCAGGAAGCACGGGTATACGAAAGAACAATAGCAACAAGGAAGAGAATCAAAAAGAAAACAGCTGTAACCCGAACAAGTTTTCTGGAGCCTTTGTCATCCAAAAACCCAAAAACAACCGGAATATACATGGCAATGGCTGCGGCATACGCTGTATGATCGTTGTAAAACGGAACCATTGAAGTATGGGCCGCTTTTTCCGTAAATCCTGCGGCAGCGTGATTAAGGGTCGTATAAACTATAACAAGCGAAAGCGGAATCATATACAACCAGACAAATTTCCGGATATTAAGCGGGTTTCTGAAGGAATGAGCGGCGAGATAAAAAAATACAGTTATATAGCAAATTTGCGCCAGCGTTGCTTTAAAGGAAACAATAAACATGGTGCTTGTAATGGTTGTAACAAGCATCCACGACAAATGAATTAATATAACAATGCTTACGGGATGGATAAGAATTTTTTTATCAATATCATTTCCGGTGAACAAATGAAAGAAAAACAAAAGCATTATACCGAACATCAGTGGTTCAGAAGGCAGGCTCACACCAATTCCTAAGCTGGTTTTCGCCAGATTAATTGATAGAGGGGTAATCAGAACCGCAAAATACATGAGGTTTTCCAACCTGTATATTCCTGATATGATTACAAGTGCTAATACGGGTAAAGCCAAAAAAACCGGATACCCTAAAATAAAAGCGATTGTACCTGCAATGCCAAAAAGCAGAACGGTGCTGTAAAGCAGAACTAATGAACGGGGTTTAACGGAATCGATTACCATTTTCCCATTTTCAGAAAACGCGGGTACGGTTTTCAATGAAAATAATAACAATAGCTGCAACCAATAATGCCGAACAGGTAAACATCAGCACAATGAGGCTTCGTACAGGGTATGATTTCTTTTCAGCAACTCGTGGACTTGTAATTATATTACTATAGGTGAGTTCCTTGGTAAGATCCTTTAAAACATCCTCATATTTAACTTTTAAATCATTGTAAGTTCCGCGTTCCCTCCAGAGATGTTCTTTAAGAGCTATGTAATCACCGGCATGAGTTGTGAGGTTAGTAAAAACCTTGTCTATTGGCCGGTTGCCATTGTTACCTGCTTTTCCTTCGGTCATGGCAAAGTAATAAGCTCTGGAAAATGACTCTACCTGTCCTTCTACATCAATAATTCCATATTTTTCTCTGATATTCTTAAGAGCCATTTCCATGCTGTCCATTTCAGCTTTCTTCTGTTCTAACTGATTTTTGTAAATAATCACTACTTCACTTGTCTTTTCACGCTGTACGGTTCTGGCCTTTTGATTGAATTTGGAAATAATTGAATCCACCATTGCTTTTGCAATCTCAGGCTTGGTATCCCAAACTTCAATCTCAACAGACTCGAATTTTGTTTTGTCCACCTTAATGTTTTCATCCATTTGGAGATAAAGGTAATATTGAGGATAACGCTGATTTGAATCAATATCATAATGTTTCATCAGGTCAAAATCCTTGATCAATTGTTTACGTATGTCTTCAGATTCAAAGATCTGCAACATTTGTTCTGTCGGACTTTCGGTAGAGTAGGGTATGAGATTCGAAGGGTAAACAATAGCGTTGGATTTGTACTTAGGTTTTATGAACCAATCTGATGAAAAGAATGCCGAAGCAGCAACAGACAACACTGTTATAATTATCAGGTGTTTTTTATATTTCCAAAGTGCTTGAAAAATAAAAGTTGAATTAAAAGCAGCAGCAGAAGTTGGTTCTTTAGTCATTTTCAATTAGTTGCATTAGTTGCAGGCGGGCAAAAATAAAAAAAATATGCCCTCGCCCTTTACGGAGGGTTAACAATAAATGTAAGTGTTTGAAATACAAGTAGATAGCTTACAATTGATTGGGTATATCTGCTGGAGAGCTTAAACGTTATAAGGACCCTGAAGATGACCCTCTAACGATTAAATGCTGCCTTCCTTGCGTAGCGTAAAAATTATTTCTCTGACATTGATCAGTTTCAAAAGTACAGCCATAAATGCGCAAAGAGCAATTGTTCCAATTACATCAACCAGCCAGGAAAATGTTGATTGTTTGAACAGCCAAGCTATAAGCAGTCCGCAACTGATAAAAGTGAAAAAGCGAAGGATTATCTTTTTATCCGGGGTCAGATGAAATAATTTATAACAAAGTACGACTTGTACAAAAGCGGTAACTGATTGTGTGATGAGACTGGAAATAGCTGCTCCGGTGGCCTGGTATTTAGGGATGAGGTAAAAATTCATGCTGAGATTAAGAACCATGCCTAATGCAGCCATACCATTTAATTGCTTCAGGTTGCCATTTGCTGTGAGCAGTGTTCCGTATACATATGTGGTAGAAATAGCAAAAAAGCAACACATCAAAACGGAGAATACAATTGAAGAATCAGCAACGTGTTCCACATAAAGCATATTCATAATTTCATGTGCATAAAACAGTGCTATAATTCCCAGAGTAATTGCAGGAACAGCCAATAATGAATAGGCAAGCCGTAACAAAGCAGAAATATCTTCCTTGTGTTTGAGCATATGGGCGAACATAGGCAACAACAATCCGGCAAACAGATAGGCTATCATATTGGATGCATCCAACAATCGAAATGCCTGTGCATAGATGCCTGCCTGCTTCGATCCGTCGGTAAGCAACCTTTCAAGCATCACAGAATCGATCCGGTTATAAAACGTCATTAGCAAAATGAGAATTGCATAAGGATAGGCTTGTCTCAGAATCATCAGAAAAAACGGGGTGCTCCAGTTCAGTTTTTTGATTTTTGCTCTGCCTGAAATCACCAAAAGACAAAAGAGCACCGTTACAATATAAGCACCGGTTTGGGCCCACACAAAATATTGAATAGTGAATTTAAATCCCGGAAGAGATCCCCAAAGCATCATACCACATACCACAATCATGATGGCTCTGTCGAGCACAGAGATGATACTGTCTGTTTTAAAGAGATGCAATGCGGATATATTGGATCTGAGATAGAGAATAAAGGAGATCAGAATCTGATTCAGAATGAGAATACCCAGCAGTTCATATTGGCCTGACTCATAACCCAAAAATGCTGCAACTATCAGACTTACAATAACATAGCCTACTGCAAGTAAAACCCTCAAAAGAATTATTCCAGCCAGGTGCTTGTCCAGTAAATGACGGTTTTGAGCAATATTCCGGTTATTAAAATTTGTGATCCCCAAATCGAGGAGGATATTGAAGAGAAAAGTGAAATTGAATAATGCGTAATAATGGCCATAAGCTTCTGCTCCGACGGTATTTTGTACCGTCCTGTCAATTCCCAGCAACCAGAATGGCTTGATCACCAGGTTGAGCAGCAACAGGAAGGCCAGATTGGTGATAAATTTTTTTTGCATTATGCCAAAGAAGGTGCAAATTTAACCGAATTAAGCGACAGGACTGATAAATGCTCACGGAATATCCATTTTCAGAAGGACCGGTAGCCGGATGTGATGAGGCCGGAAGAGGCTGTTTGGCCGGTCCTGTATTTGCCGCGGCTGTCATTCTGCCGCCCGGTTTTACTCACCCGTTGCTGAACGACTCCAAAAAAATGAAGGAAAGCGACAGACAGATTCTCAGGGGGGTCATTATGAGGGATTCGGTTTCGTGGGGGGTAGGCAGTTGTGATCACCATGAAATTGACAGGATCAATATTCTGAATGCATCCTTTTTAGCAATGCACAGAGCAGTTCAAAACCTCAAAACACTTCCGCAATTGCTGTTGATTGATGGAAACAGGTTTAAGCCATATAAGGGGATCAACCATACCTGTATAGTAGGAGGGGATGGGTTGTATTCTTCGATTGCAGCCGCAAGCGTACTTGCCAAAACATTCCGGGATGATTTCATGAATGAATTACACAATGAATACCCTCAATACGGATGGGATCGGAACAAAGCCTATGCTACAGCGGCACATACAGAGGCTATGCTCCGCTATGGCCGTTCTCCTTATCACAGGAAATCCTTCAGACTTAAAAGTCAGCTGGAGCTGGGTATCTGATTACCCCTTATTAACATCTCTTTGTAGAAAATTACAACCTGCTGTCATCGGGCTGTTACGTGCTTTAACTTAGATTTGAACCAATTCTGAAAAGTGTCTTCAGACGCATTTCAAACTTCCCTGATGAAAAGAGTTGTAAGTTCTTCAATTGTTACACTGCTGATACTGGTAACATCGGCAGTGGTTTTCATGTATATCCGGAACTACAACCAGGAACTTGGCAATCCTTATGCTGCGATTCCATCGGACGCGGTATTTTATATTACTACGAATCCGATCGAAAACGGAATCGATCAATTACTGGTTCCCAATGCCTGGGGGGTATTGGCTCAGGCTCCTGTATTTTCTGATTTGAAAAAACAGTTGGAGGGGGCAAAAAATATTTTACATAAAAAGTCTGAGCTGGGAGGATTATTTGAATCAGGTAAACTTATTCTTTCAGCTCACATTACCGGAGCCGGGACGTTCGATTTTTTATATCTCAAATTGTTGGATGGTGGTACCATAGATCTATCATCTGCATTTTCAGAAATTCAAAAAGGAGACGCTAACATCAACCGTCGTGAATATGATGGAAATACTATTTATGATATTACCTATCCAAACGGAACATCCTTTACATGGGCTGTTGTGAAGAGTGTTTTTGTCGGAAGTTTTACCTCGTTTCTGGTAGAGGATGCACTAAGACAACAAAAAGTCGGTAAACCCGCTGTATGGGTCACAGATAAAAAACATGAATTGTCAGAAGGGATACAATTATGCATTAACTTTAACAATATCCCCTCTTTTATATCACTATTTACAGAAGCAAAAGCATTTAACGGTTTTTCGGCTATACGGAATTTTGCCGGATGGTTTTCTTCTGACATGTCTGCTTCAAAATCAAGATTAAAATTTAACGGCATTTTAAGTACCGGCGATTCTTCAAAATTTATTTATTGTTTAAAAGGTCAGCAACCTGTTCGTCCTGAGTTACCGGCATTATTTCCTGCTAAAACTGCTGCAGCTATATGGTTTGGATTTTCTGATCTTAAATTATATTCACAGCGGTTAAAACGATTCCATGCCCTTCAAGGATCAACTGCTTATTCGGATCTTTTAGCAGAATTGAATAAAAAATTTAAAACGGATTTGTTACAGCAAATGACCTCTTGGGTTACCGGAGAATATGGTTTAGTGGTAACTGAACCGTCATCGTCAAATTACGAGAACAACATTTACGCTGTCTTTAAAGCTTCAAAACCTGCATTGGCAAAGCAAAAACTTGCAGCTCTTTCATCACTTGTTGATGAAAAATTGGGAGAAAAAACGCAAAAGGAATTGTATCAGGGCTGCACTATCGGGCTGATCAGACTTACGGATGTAATTCCTGCTATTTACGGCGTTCACTTTAAGCGATTATCGAGAATGTATTATACTATAATCGACAATCAGGTAGTTTTCGCAAATCAGGCTGCTGCCCTGCGATCGTATATTGATGAAGTAAAGTCAGGACATACACTTGCAGACATTTTTAAAAATGCAAATAATGATAAAAAGCAAAATTTCTTTTTGCTGATAAAACCTGAAGCTTCCATCCCTGTATTCAAATCAGTAGCATCTGCTGGCTGGAGGAGTAAAGCTGACAAATACAGAGATCAGTTTGCAGCTGCGAGTTATATCTCCTTTTCGGTGATGGCAAATGGTGAAAATTTTTCTGCTGAGTCAGTGATTGATTTTGGGAGTAACCTGAAGCCAACAGCCCGTTTGATGTATTCAATTGAAACCGACACCATAGTTGAAATGGCACCTTTACTCATTAATGATCCGGTAACAGGTGAAGGGAGATTGATATTTCAGGATGATGCCGGAGTGTTGTATCTATCGGATATGGATGGAAACATTTTATGGAGGACTGCTTTAGACAGCAGAATTATGGGTTCAATTCATCCAATTGATTTTTTCAGAAACGGAAAGGTTCAATTTTTATTCAATACTCCGGGTTATTTGTATCTGATAGACATGAATGGCAATCCTGTTGGAAATTATCCGATTCGACTTCCGGCAACGGCAACAAACCCTATGACACTTGCATTAAAAGATATCGGTGGAGAGCAGGTAATTTATATAGCATGTGAAAATAAACGGATCTATGCTTATTTACCTTCCGGACGGCCGTTACCCGGATGGAATTTTCTTTCTTCAACCGGAACGGTATCGTTGCCTGTAAAGGCTTTTGAATCGGGTAATAAATATTATTTGCTGATCAGCGACAGGGAGGGAGCGGTTACAGTTACAAACCGGCTGGGAGATGTTTCAGTGAGTTTAAGCCAGGGATTTATACCCGGAGAAAATTCAACCATATACACAGATTCAACCGGATCCGACGAAGTGCTGATTGTTACATCTGATGCAGACGGTAATATAGTAAAGGTAATGCGCGACGGTTTAGTAACGATTCTCCCGGTTCATGCAGCAGGTCCGGGACATGGTTTTTATTATACGGATATTAACGGTGACGGAAAGAAAGATTATTTGTTTGCCGGCGGAAAGGAGCTTGTGGCATATGACCAATCGATGGCTGTTATTTACCGTAAAGAGTTTGATGCGGATATAACAGGAGAGATACAACAAGCAAATTTGCCGGATGGTTCAACGGGGTATGGAATTACATCTGCAGCTGGTAACAAAACCTGGATTTATCATTTAGATGGCCGGCTTTATGATGGATTTCCAGTAAGAGGCAGCGGAAAGTTTTCAATTGGAGATATAAACGCTGATGGCCGACATAATCTGATGATCGGCAGTCGTACCGGAGCAGTTTATATTTATTCGCTGGATTGAGCCGGTCAAAAAGGTTATCGTAATCGTAACTGATCCCCAACTGCAGGCGATTCCCCGGGTTTCATATGATTCAGCTTGTACAGGCGTTTTAGCTTAATACCATATTGTTGCGCAATAGAACGCATGGAATCACCGGCGGAAACAAGGTGCATTTTATTAACAGGCTTACCTCTTTTGGGTTTCAGATACACTATTTCACCGGCAGCCAGTATATCATTACTGCCGGCGTCATTGTATTTTAAAATCTGCCACAAAAATAATTCGTTACCGGCAGCTATCGAATAATAGGTATCGCCCTCCTTTGCAATAATAAAAGGAACATCATTGTTATTTAGTTTGTACGATTTTGATTGATGTTGATTTTTATTTCGGGCAGCATGTTGTTTTGGTTCGGGGTTTGAACGCGTAATTGGCTGGTTGAGTGGTACGGGATGCCCGCCTTTATCATATTGGCTCAGGTTATGATCCTCTATCAAACGAATAAGCAGGTCGGCATATTTTGGGTTGGTTGCATAGCCTGCTTTTTTCAATCCATGTGCCCAGCTTTTATAGTCGGTAATATCGTAATCAAAGAGAAATGCATACCGTTGCCGCTCTCTCAAAAACCTGGAATGGTCATCAAATGATTCTATAACTGAATTATATTTTCTGAAACACTCATCTTTTTCGTCATCATCTTTATGATAGGTACGTCCGTTCCAGTCGTTGTGGCACTTTATTCCGAAATGATTATTTGCCACTCTGGCCAAATCACTGTTACCGGATTCTGATTCCAAAATGCCCTGTGCCAAAGTAATGGAGGCAGGAACGCCGGTAAGCATCATATCTTTAATAGCATCGTTTTTATATTTATCGATGTATTCGGCAATTGTCATCTTATTGCCGTTGCCGCTATCGGCTTCAGGTGCCGCTATAAGCGCAGATGGGAATAATAACAGCAAGAAGGGAAGGGTACGCATGGCAGTTATGAGTAAGAACTTGCAATAAAATAAAAAATTGTGGCCTGAATGGATCAGGGTTAACCTGAAAAATGAACAAACGGTTGTTAGCACAACCGTTTGGAGTCATATTAGTCCGGAGGATCAAGGTATTGTAACCCCCCGGTGTGAACGGCCAAAATTACAGATCCTTCGGGGATTGCCTTGAGACGAACCAAGTCACAAATCCCAAAAAACAGCTTCCCGGTATAAACCGGCTCAATTCTTATTTTTGTTATCTCCCGGAAGTCTCTTATAAAATGTTCCAGTGCAGGAGATGTTCTTGCAAAACCTCCAAAGGCATAGTCGCTGTTAATTTCCCATCGGGCATTTCTGACGGTAACATGTCCTGTAACGAATCGGGCAATACTTCCTCTGTCGTGAAGGGCACTAAAACCTATTAACCTGCTTTCCGGTGGAGCCGATTGTATCAGACCTGAAATGGTGGCACCGGTGCCACAAGCTACAGTCACAATATCAAAGATTTCTGCACCGGCACCTAAAATCTCTGTACACCCCTTAATTCCCAAGTCATTGGAACCTCCTTCGGGAATTATCATGGGAACATTAAACTGTTCTGACAATTCAGATAAATAGTCAGGGTTATTGCGCAGTTTGTATTGCGACCGAGAGACAAAATGGAGTTCCATACCATCCCGTTTTGCCCTCAAAAGTGTTGTGTTGCCGGTATCCTCACCCCTTATAATGCCGATTGTTTTAAAACCGGATTGTTTACCTAACCTGGCGGTTGCTGCGATGTGATTTGACCAGGCACCTCCAAAGGTAAGCAGGTTGTTGGTTCCTGATTTGCGTGCAGCTTCCAGATTGTACTTAAGTTTATAGGACTTATTCCCTCCGGTTACCGGATCCTCACGATCCAGACGCAATACAAATAATTGAGAACGTGTAGAACATCCTGCAATTGCCTCTAAATCAATCTTCTCAATTAACGGATGTATCAAAACCAGGACGCTCTTTTAAATGTTAAACCCCTAAAATACCTTAATTTTGCATGATGGCTTTTACGGATAAGTTTGATAAAGAAGATTACTATCTTTCAGATGAGGGGTTTATAGTTTTCACAGAAGCATATCATCTTAAGAGAGGTTATTGTTGCCAGAGTAATTGCCGACATTGTCCCTGGAAGAAGCGGGATCCGATAAATAAGAGACAAAATCCCAACGAATTACACCAATAAACGGCTATGAGTATTACAACATCTACCAATTTAAGCAACTTAAAAGCACCTACAGGAACAACCATCACGTGTAAAGGATGGATTCAGGAGGCAGCTTTAAGAATGCTTCACAACAATCTTGATCCGGAAGTCGCCGAACGTCCTCAGGATTTGATAGTATATGGAGGAACAGGTAAAGCAGCCCGTAATCCGGAATCTTTTGAATTAATTGTAAAGGCGCTGAGAGATTTGGAAGATGATGAAACACTTCTGATACAATCCGGGAAACCGGTAGGAATTTTACCCACGCATAAAGACGCCCCAAGGGTGATTATCAGTAATTCAATGTTGGTACCACATTGGGCAACTTGGGATAATTTCAGGGCTTTAGAGGCTAAGGGACTCACTATGTACGGCCAAATGACAGCAGGGTCCTGGATATATATCGGATCACAAGGAATAGTTCAGGGAACATATGAAACTTTTGGAGAGGTGGCCCGCCAGCATTTTGGAGGTACCCTTCGCAAAACCTTGTCGGTTACAGGCGGATTAGGAGGCATGGGAGGTGCACAGCCTCTTGCCATTACTATGAATGAGGGGGTTTGTCTGGCTGCCGAGATGGAAGAGTGGCGCATCAAGAAACGATTAGAGACACGTTATATTGATGAGATGACGCATGATATTGACCGGGGAATTGACAGGGCGCTTGCCGCAAAGGAAAAGGGAGAGGCTGTATCCATTGGGGTTGTTTGCAATATTGTCGATTTACTGGAAAGACTGATTGAAAGGGGAGTGACTCCCGACTGTCTTACCGATCAAACATCGGCACACGACGCATTGGTTGGTTATTTCCCTCAGGGACTCTCGGTGGAACAGGCTAAGGTATTGCGCGAAAGTGATCCTGCAAAGTACATTCGTTTAAGTCGTGAGAGCATGGTGAAGCATGTTGAATTGATGATAAACCTGCAGAAAAGGGGTGCTGTTACTTTCGATTACGGAAACAATTTACGGGGACAGGCTTTTGACATGGGTTTAAAAAATGCATTTGATTTTCCCGGATTTGTGCCTGCCTATATTCGTCCGCTTTTTTGTGAAGGTAAAGGCCCGTTCAGGTGGGCAGCATTATCGGGTGATCCTGAAGATATTTATGAGACCGATCGAATCATTCTGGAATTATTTCCGGAAGATAAAGGACTTGCCCGCTGGATTAAAATGGCCAGAGAACGGATCGCTTTTCAGGGATTACCTGCGAGGATTTGCTGGTTAGGCCAGGGCGATCGTGAAAAGGCAGGACTTGCCTTTAATGAACTTGTAAGACAAGGTAAGGTAAAGGCGCCAATTGTAATTGGCCGCGATCATTTAGACACCGGATCCGTTGCCTCTCCAAACAGGGAAACAGAGTCCATGAAAGACGGTTCGGATGCCATTGCTGACTGGCCGGTGCTGAATGCTATGATAAATACGGCCGGAGGAGCCAGCTGGGTTTCATTGCATCATGGAGGAGGAGTTGGAATTGGTTACAGCATACATGCCGGCATGGTTATAGTTGCCGATGGAACAGATGCTGCGGCAGTAAGGTTAAAAAGAGTGTTACATAACGACCCGGCTATGGGCGTTATCAGGCATATGGATGCAGGTTACGACATTGCTTTGGATACAGCAAGAAAGTACAAACTGGACATACGAGAGCGGTTAAAAGGGAAATAAACAGGTGAACTTAACCGTTTCTGACCATTTGTTAATCAGGATGGGATTATTTCGGTTAATCAGGATGTTTGGAACAATTGTTGGTGACGTGAGCATACACAAATGAAGGTCTACAGATGAAAAAATTGCATTTATTTCCCTTTGGTATCGTGTTATTAGCATTGGTTTTCCTTATTCAGGGATGTGCCAAAGACGATACAGGAGACCCATCCATTCCGGGCAGTGACAGAGATAAATATGTTGGAAACTGGTTATGTAAAGAAACCTACTCGGGAAGCACACCAAACACGTTTACAATTAACATACAGAAGCATGGTGATCTGGACACATTATATGTCTACAATTTCAACAATCTGGGTTCTCAATATTATACCATCTGGCTGATTTCAGGCAACAGTGTAACGATTCCCAACCAGGATGTTTCACCTACGCAGGTCACCATTTCGGGATCAGGTTTTTACAACAGCAGTAAAATAAACCTCACCTACACATCCGATGGAGACAATGTGAATGCTGAATGTACCAGACCTTAAAAAATAGTTTGAAAAAACTAAAACGGAGTATCAGGGAAGTTCGGCTATTACTGTTTCTCCGCCAACAACTTTTTGATTGAGATGGATCATTAGCTGACAATCGAGCGGCAAAAACAAATCAACCCTTGAACCAAATTTAATAAAACCGAGTTCAGCGCCTGCCCGCACCAAATCTCCTTCATGAGGATAATAGACAATCCGGTTTGCCAGAGCACCTGCAATTTGTCTTACAAGTATCTGTATTTTATTATCCTTTTCAATAACAATTGTGGTCCGTTCGTTTTCGGTTGATGATTTTGGATGCCATGCAACCAGTTTTTTACCCTGATGGTATCTGAGAAATGCAATTTTCCCGCTCACCGGATAACGGTTAACATGGACATTCAGCGGTGACATAAAAACACTTACCTGATAACATTCGCACTTCAGGAATTCGGGTTCAAAAGTCTTTTCAATCACCACCACCTTACCGTCGGCGGGACAGATTATATATTTATCGTTTCTTGGAACAGATCTTCTTGGGTTTCGAAAAAACTGGGCTATCAGAATAAAAACGACAACCGAAACAATTGCCACGCCAACCAGAAGGACAATATTCCCTTTCAGAAAAATCAGCATTCCTAAATTCACCGCACCCAGCAACACCAGCAGGGTGTTAATCATTTTGATGCCTTCTCTGTGGAAACGAAACATATTTTTTTTAAAAAGCCGGGATAAATCCGGCTTTTGTTAGAATCAGTAATTACCTCTTGACTGTAATGCTTTTTCTACTTTCTGCAATGCATATATGTAGGCGGCAATTCGTAAAGATACTTTATGGTGTTGAGCGGTTTTCCAGACATTATCAAATGCACGGCGCATCCAGTTGTCGGCACGCCGATTGACCTCATCTTCGTGGTAGTAATACCCTGTACGATTTTGAACCCATTCAAAATAGGAAACAGTTACACCGCCACCATTGGCAAGCACATCAGGAACTACAGTGATGCCTTTATTATGGAGCACCTCATCGGCTCTTGCGGTAGTGGGACCATTGGCGCCTTCAACAATCAATTTAGCCTTAATTTTTGCAGCATTTGTAGCTGCACGAATCTGGTTTTCCATGGCGCAGGGCGCAAGTATGTCACATTTTTGAATCAATAATTCCTCATTCGTAATATGATCACCTCCTTTGAAGCCCTTAAGCAGGCCTTTGTGTTTATTTCTGTAGTCAATAGCTTTTTGCACATCGATCCCTTTGGCATTATAAAACGCACCCGAATGATCAGAAATGCCCACTATTTTAACGCCGGCTTTTTCAAAGTGCATAGCGGTTATGGATCCTACATTACCAAATCCCTGAACTATTGCCGTGCACTCCGACGGGTCCAAATCCAGTTTATTCATTGCTTCAAGAGCTGAAACAACGACACCGCGTCCTGTAGCTTCAACGCGTCCTTCGGAACCGCCAAGGTGTAGAGGTTTACCGGTAACAATACCCGGGGTAAATCCACCGGTTATTTTAGAAAACTCATCTACAATCCATGCCATTTCCCTGGGTCCGGTATTCATATCAGGAGCAGGTATATCCTTATCCACACCAAAAATATCTGACATTGAAACCGTATAAGCACGTGTCAGGCGCTCAAGTTCACCAACTGACATGGTTCTGGGGTCACAAGTGATACCGCCTTTTGCACCGCCATAAGGAATCCCGGCAATCGCACATTTAAAGGTCATCCATGCAGCTAAAGCTTTCACTTCTTCAGGATTTACATCCATAGAATAACGAATTCCTCCTTTTGAGGGTCCGAGGGCTGTGCTATGGATCATACGATAACCCTCAAAAACCTTAACAGTGCCATTATCCATTTTCACCGGCAGGCTAACCAACACCTGGCGTTCCGGAGTTTTCATTATTTGGTAAATGTCTTCGTTAAGTTTAATGATCTTGGCTGCTTCATTCAGCCGTTCAATCATTGCTTCGAAAGGGTTAGTTGAGTCAGACGCGTGGTGCGCACCCTTTTTGACGATTTTTAAGCCCATGGGGTAGGTGGTGAGTATTTCAGGCAGCGAAAATAGGGATTTTTAATATGGGTGTATCTTGAAAGTCAGCTTTTTTTTATTTAAGATACTATATATATAATACTGTAAATCAATTTAATAGCATGGTTTTTTGAGCAGAAAACGTTTAATTACCTTAAAAATCTTTGCGATGAGTACTTTTAATATTCTAAAAATCATCACATGAAGATTGGTAAATGGGTTTTAAGTGGGCTAATGTTAGTTTGTATTGCGTTGCAAGCACAGCCACAACTGGTATCCGGGGATTTCCGTCGCAATAATGAAACAGGCCAATGGAGATCCACTTCAATTCCCAACGGATACACTATTCCTGAGGTGGTAATTCATGTTGATTCAATTGACTTTACAGCTCATACCATAAGAGCCTCAGCAGATTTAACAGTTGCGGCAACCAGCCCTATATTAACAACTTATTTTGATTTGCTTGGATTTACAATTGATTCTATTGCAATAAATCAACAACTGCCTTTTTACAGTTACAACGATACGGTTTTAGCTGTTTCATTACCGGGCATGATGAACCCGGGAGATACAACTGTTATTTCGGTGTATTATCACGGGCAACCGGCTCAGGATGCCTCAGGATGGGGTGGATTTTATTTTAATGGAAATTATGCCTTCAATCTGGGTGTTGGATTTGCCGCTGATCCCCATAACTATGGTCGCGCCTGGTATCCCTGTTTTGATGATTTTACGACACGAAGCAAGTATGAATTTTTTATAACTACTCCAAGTTCGCTTGCTGCATTTTGTAACGGTACCTTACAACAGCAGTTATTTAATCCAAACGGGACGGTAACATGGCATTGGAAAATGAATCAGACTATTCCTAGCTATCTTGTTTCAATGGCAGTTGGTCCCTATTATAGTTTACAGCGAACATCAAACGGGATCCCGGTTGAATGGGCAGCTTTAACAACCGATACCGTTGCGGTTTTGAACACCTTTTCTACACTTGATACAACTCTTTCAAGGTTCATCGGAGGTTATGGGCCATACCCTTTTGATAAAGTCGGATATTGTTTAGTGCCATTTAACAACGGGGCCATGGAACACGCTTCCAGCATTCACATAGGCAGAGCATTTATTAACGGATCTCAAACATATGCCACTCTCTGGGCGCATGAGTTGTCACATATGTGGTGGGGCGACAAAGTCACCTGTTCTACTGCACAGGATATGTGGCTTAACGAGGGATTTGCATCTTACAATGAGGCCTGGTACACACAATTTATCAGCGGTCAAACGGCTTACCGGAACTGGATCAGAACAAATCATAGAAAACAGCTTCAATTTGCGCATACACCGGCGGGAGACGGAAGTTATCTGACAATGAACAATATTCCTCAGGAATATACATACGGCTCACATGTTTATAACAAGGGTGCGGATATGGTTCATACACTGAGGAATTACATGGGTGATTCGTTGTTTTTTGCCGGCTGTCAGACCTACATGAACAATATGGCCTACAATGGTGCTTCCAGCTATGATTTAAGGGATCAACTTACGGCAGGTTCAGGAATAAACATGAACCGGTTTTTTGACGACTGGATATTCACTCCCGGATGGCCTCACTTCTCCATCGATTCTGTGGTGTATGTCCCCGGTGGTTTAGATCATTATTATGTTTATACACGACAGCGAAGCGTGGGCAATAACCATCTTTATGCAATGCCTGTCGACATTACTTTTTCCGACGGAGTTACTGATACTACCGTTTCTGTGTTGATCGATTCAGTTACCAATGTGTTTCATATACCAATATATTTTTTAGCCGGGTGGATTGCGCTTGACCGTTATGAAAAAGTCAGTGATGCGATTTCCGACAACATCAGTACTGTAACTTCAACCGGCGTGCAGGCCATTAATGAAACCAATGTAACATTGAATGTGCAAAGTGTAAGTGTTCCTGCATCCTTGGTAAGGGCCGAGCATAATTTTGTGCCTCCGGATCCATTTAAACAATCAAATCCGGGCATAAGGTTGTCGGATTATCATTACTGGAAAATCGACGGATTGTTTGAACCCGGTTTTCTTTCGAAAGGGACATTTGTTTATGATGGTTCTACCAGTGGTACTACCGGTTACCTCGACAATACTTTTATAACCACAAATGAGGATAGTTTACTGATACTTTACAGAGAAGGCACATGGGACGACTGGCATCCGGTAGTTGCGTCCACTCATAATATCGGACCGTCTTCAACCGATAAACGAGGCAGTTTCACCGTGGATACTCTTAAACAAGGTGAATATACGCTGGGTATGTATGATTATACCTTGTCCGTGGCAGAACAACCGTTGTTTTCAAAAATGCAGCTGTTAATTTATCCCAATCCGGCTTCAGGAAGCTGCACAATAAATTTGCCGGCTGAAGGGGATTCAGCAGGAAAAATTGTTATTCTGGATAATGGTGGAAGACTGGTGTCAACATTCCCGACTGAAAAAGGAGAAAGGAGCCTGATTTGGCAGATACCCGACAGGACTACCGGCAAGTATATTGTTCTTTATACAAATGGCAAAGGCACGGTAGCCAGCGGGAGTGTTGTTTTAACTGGTAGATAGGAAATAGTAGTGAAAAACTTTTGCTCTCATCGGAATGTTCTATAATTCACTGATCAAATATTCATCAGAAATAATTCACACTAAAAAGTCAAACAAATGAAAAATCAAGCAAAATTTTATTCGTTGATGTTCCTGATGGGACTGATACTGGTTTGCTCTACAAGAAACGTATTTGCCGGTTCGGGTGATGATGATGATGACAAGAAATACAGTAAGGGGATCAGAGTTGGATATCAATCCAGCAATCTGAGTGAATCAGATTGGGACAACCTGAACAGTTTTTATGTAGGTATATTCGGCTGCAGGAAATTTGGAGCCGGCAAGTTGCTTTCGCTCTATTCCGGGTTGGAATATTATCAAACAGGGTCGGAGAAAAACGCAGATAACAAAATTGTACTTAGCTACCTGGATATTCCTATTAATCTCAAGTTTAAGTTGGGTATGTTTTATGCTTTTGGCGGTTTTAATCCGGCTTTCAAAGTTTCGGACAATGCTAAAGTGGCAGGAAAAGATGTTGATACTGATTTTGACTCTTTTGATATCGGCGGTCAGCTGGGGGTTGGAATAAAATTTTTATTTTTTGGTGCCGAAGTAAAATACAATCAGGGTTTGATAGACATTGGCAACAGTAATACCACCAGCCATCTCCAAGCGGGATTATGTTTTTATTTTTGAGTGATTCTCAGTTGTACTCCGCCGGAATTCATATAAAGGATTCCGGCGTTGTTTTTTGGGTGATTATGATGGAGGGATCTGTCTGCAACCACTTTTCAAGTACAGTCGCATAAACATTTCGGAAATCAACAGTATGAGCAACATCACCCGATTGCAGGTTTTGAAGGTCGGGAGGTGCATTGTAGAAGCCGGTCTTTTTGAGTGATCCTCCAAGAAGCATTAAATTGTTGGCTGCCCCGTGATCGGTTCCCGCACTGCCGTTTTCTTTCACTCTTCTCCCGAATTCAGAAAATGTCATTATCAGTGTATTGTTAAAATGACCGTTTTGCTTCAGGTCCGATACAAGGGCATTTAATCCGTCAGATAAAGTTTCCAGTAACCGTTCCTGAACCTGTTTTTGTCGTGCATGGGTATCAAATCCGGTGAGCGACACATAATAAACCCGTGTTTCGCATCCTGATCCTATTAAACCGGAAATCATTTTGAGGTTTTTACCGAATTCATTATCTGGATAGTCAGCTATGGTAGTTGCCTTACGGGCTTTAGCAACAAGGTAATCCACCGAACCTTGGGTGTCTAATGCGGTTTTATACAGATAATCTGTGAGTTCATGATGATGACCTTCATTTGAGGTTTTTGAAAGTTTTTCAAAGAACGGATCATGGACGGCTCTCCACAACCGTTCGGGATTTTTAACAGCCATTCCATTTACCTGTTTTCCTTTCAGAGCCAGACTCAGCATATCATCAGCCTCCAGAACAAGGTGTGCATTACTGCAATCATTACAGGTGGCATCCAGATATCTTCCCAGCCAACCGGAGTTAAGATATTCATTGCTGCCGGAAGCCGTTTGCCAGATATCCATTGAACGAAAATGTGACCGGTCCGGGTCGGGATAACCCACATTGTTGAGGATGCACATGTCTCCCTTTTCAAACAATGATCTGAGTGATTTCATTGAAGGGTTAAATCCAAGTTCATCACTCAATGGCAATACCTCATTAGTCTTGTAAGAAAGAACAGGTCTGTTTGAGTAATAAATATCATTACGATAGGGGATAATGGTATTGAGGCCATCGTTTCCGCCCGATAGCTGAACAACGATTAGTTTGCGATCACCTTGCACACCTGCAAATGAACCAGTTGCTTTCAGAAATTTTGGAATCAGCAATGAGCACCCGGCCAGGAACCCGGTACCAATAAATTCTTTTCTGGTAACTTTCTTCATGATCAGCAGATTTGATATTCAGGGAGACTCATCAGCATGATGGCTGATTTCAGTAATGCGGATCCGCCATTGGCAGTGACTTGAGATTTAATCAGCGCTGCCACACTCTTTGAGGGAGCAATCTGAAGCAGGAAATCAGAAAGCACCTGTAACTGATTCTCATCTTTTGATACAGGAATCTGATTCAATTTTACAGTATCAAAAGTTGTTTTTATTTTTCTATTGTTAACAATGGTCTGTTGTTGTGCATCAAATTCGGCTTTTGGATCAAGAATGACATCTCCCTGAGCCAGCAACAGCTGTGAGAGTCTCATTCGAAAAAAGAGGGTGGAGCTGTCAATCCATCCTTTACCTGAGGTCCAGCCACCGACGTTCGGAGGATTGAGCGGTACCTGACCCAAAGCACGCTGCAGCTGAAGCAATGAAGTTTCCTTTTCAGGTTTTATATCAAACATTCTGAACAATCCTGCAAGCAGTTCTACCGGTGATTTAATTTTTGATCCAACACAATCTTCAGATCTGAACTGAGGGGACCTGAAAAGAGTTTCCATCGCTGTACGGATGTTATAATTTGAGGAGTACAAGGCATCAGCAATATTTTTAATAAGTCCGATATCGGGTGAATCACTTTGGAATTGCCTGCATATCTTATACGAAATGAACATGGCGCACTCACGCCGTTTGAGCACCAGGTCAACCAAATCATCACCATCGTAATTGCCGGAGTTTCCAAAAATGGTTTTGGTTCCTGAGTCATGCAACTGTGTCCGGAATGTAAATAATCCTTCCCTGTCAAATCCCCAGCCGGTTAACGCTCTGGCAGCTTCCTTAACATCCTGTTCCGTATAGTTACCTCTTCCTAATGTGAATAGTTCGAAGAACTCTCTGGCAAAATTTTCATTCGGATTACCTTTTACATTTTGATTATTGTTGAGGAATTGAAGTAAAGCAGCGTCACGGATCATCGCCCGGAGCAGATCACCAAAATTCCCAAGGGCATTTTTTCGGAGCGCATTTACATATCTCAAACCGAACTGTGCTGAGTTCACCCTGCATGCAAAGTGCCCTGACCAGAAAAAAGCCATTTTTTCGGGGAAAGGATTCGGAGCTGCAGCCATTTTGGTGAACCAGAGATATCCCAATTTTAGTCGTGCCTGGCGTTCTGTTCTCTGGTATTCCTTCCTTTTTTCCAAGCTCATAGCCCTGATGTCAATAACAGAGGTTGGTGTCCAACCGGGAACTGTCAGGTCGCCAGGTGCATTATCAGCGAAAAGCCTCACCACCTCGACTTCATAATCCTGATAATCAGCTCCCGGATCCGGTCCGAACCCCGAACGCCAGCATAAATGATGAAAGAGCTTCTGTGATGACATTGTGTCTTTGATGGAATGTAAAGCTATTGGTTTAATTGGTTAAAAGAGATCACGATGCAGCTCAAAGGGAAGCATATGTATAGATACCATCCGATCAATATTACATATACAAATCAAACAGTGATTGGAATATTTAAACGGATGGAAGTCCTATTTATTTCCGGCTCAAAGGAACTAACGGGAAAATGAAAACTCAATGAACGAGTTCAAACTCCGACTCAGTAACTTGAGTTTTGGAAAACGCTGACTGATTCAAGGTTGAAAAACCAAGGTAACGGCACCAATGAAAAAAAATAACAACTAAATAGTGTTATGGAAATACTTTCAGGAAAAAATCCTGAATCCGATACTGTAAATTACTTCACTTTCTCCGCATTCACTTCCTTACTAAATGCTCGCGTCGTCAAATCGTATCCGTTTCCCTTTGTTAATATGTGTACTTTAAGGTTTTCAATGGAAATGGGACTTCCTTCTTGTAATTCAGCAATATTTGAATGTTGAATATCATACCCGTCAACAATTGTAACATGAGTTGATCCAATTACCTCAAGAAATTGGTTTTCGCTGATGATTACTCCTGTATCTTCTCCCAGCCCTATACCGATACATCCGGGATTGCTTGCAACGGCGGTGGCCAGTCGTCCGAACCGACCTCTTTTGTTAAAATGGGTATCGATGATCACATTCTTAATAAACCCAAGTCCCGTTGTAATTTTAACTTCTCCTTTTAGTAACGCGCCTGAACTGCTGCCCTGGTATATCATGGTATTTGACATTGCCATGGCTCCGGCACTGGTTCCGGCAATTACAAAATGCTCATTCAAATAACGGTGTTGCATGATTGAAATTATTTCGGTTCCTCCGAAAATACTGCTCAACCGAAGTTGATTTCCACCGGTAAACATAATTCCGTCACAATCTTTTATGCGACGTATAAATTCAGGATTTTTTGCATCTTCCCGATTTTTTATATGCATCAGGTTGACATTTTTCTCTCCCAGTTTTTCAAATGCAGAAATGTAGGCCTCTCCGACCTCTTCAGGTATGGAAGATGCGGAGGTGATGACTTCTATGTTTGATTGCTTATTATTCCTCATCTCATGAAGCACCCTGCTGAGGATTTGCAATTCAAAAAAATTGAGATTATTTTTTTGTTCGTAATTTGGTTCCGGCTCGGTTCCTTTGTCCTCATTGCCGCCAATGGCAATTAATTTTCCTTTCGGTATCTCCATAATGCTGATTCGCGCGTGAACGGGCAAAGATAATCCAATCGCCAAATTGTGGTTAAAAGCAACAAAAAGTAATAAACAACAGGCAGTAAAAAGTATAATCAACACATTGAAAATCAAATAACTATATTCAATTTTTAAAGTGGTTTTTTATAAAAGATTTAATGACGAAACTTAAAATGTACCCCAATCAGGTTCTAATAAACTCAGCTGCAGCCCAGGCTGGTGCCACAATTCAAACATTTGTAACAGGCTCCTGAACGGATAGTCAGGTGACCACAAACATTGCATAAAGGGGCATCGCCCATTACCGATTCCATATATTGCTGAGCGGGATCAGCATTTGGCTGTGGCTTCAGCCGGTTTAATTCCCCTTTTTTAGCAGTCGCCGATTTCTGTTTCTCCGAAGGTTTTATGTGAACCAAATCTTCTCTTCCCAGATACTCCATTGCAAGCAGTCGAAAAATATAATCGACCACTGATGTTGCTGTTTTAATATTCGGGTGGTCAACCTGACCGCTTGGTTCAAATCGTGTAAAAACAAATTTATCTACATATTCTTCAAGGGGTACACCATATTGTAATCCGATTGAAACCGCAATAGCAAAACAATTTAATAGTGACCTGAACGAAGTACTCTCTTTGTGCATATCTACAAAAAATTCACCAAGAGTTCCGTCGTCATATTCACCGGTGCGGACAAAAACCGTATGTCCGGCAATTTTTCCTTTTTGAGTAAAACCCGATCTTTTGGCAGGAAGCCTTTTCCGGTGAACAATACTTGATAATTGTCTCTTAAAAATGGTGTCGGATGAATGCTGAATAATTTCTCTGGCCGCTTCTAATATTTCGTCGGCGGTCAGCTCACTTGTTTGGGCATTGTTTAGCCGACCGGCACGTACACTCAATGGTTGAGAAAGTTTACTGCCATCCCTGTAAAGAGCATTTGATTTCAATCCCAGTTTCCATGATAATTCATAGCATTTACTTACATCTTCCACAGATGCCTCATAAGGCATGTTGATGGTTTTGGAGATGGCTCCTGAAATAAATGGTTGTACAGAAGCCATCATTC
>DASUFP010000093.1:0-3993 GCA_036274495.1 Bacteroidia bacterium | reverse complement strand
GGTTGCTTCTTGATTTTTTGGTTCTTTTGTATCAAGACAAAAGAACAAAAGCCCCGCGGCAGCGGAAATTATTAAGGAAGCTGCAATTTCCCGCGTTTACCCCGGCCCTAAAGGGAGCGCGGGAAGTTTTTAAAGCAGCAGGTGTAACAGCAATCCGGAAGCAGACTTGCTGACTATATGGATCAGGGAAATCAGTCAGGTATACGTTTCCGGAGAAAGGATAAAACAGTATTCGATATTGACGATATGCGTAATGAATTGAATAAAATAAAATATGCAATAACGCTCAATGGTGAAAGGTAACGGATTGAGTCCGGCTGAAATGTTAATCGAGCGCCCGTTTATTGAAAATAATAAATCCAAGGTGAAACAAAACGGAAAACGGTTTGTCCCGCAGTTCATAATAATTCAGACTCAAACTCATTGGTCCTACAGGTGTATGATAAACTGCAGCAAGTGTTCCCAGCAAGTAGCGGTTCGACAATGCCGATCCATAATGTGCTTTTAAATCTGCCCCTTGCTGGATTTCCTGTAACGGCTGAAAAATGTTTCCTTCGGCGCGCAGGTCAAAGTTGCCGAAAGGATTGAAGACGGTGATAAGTCCGCCACCAATATAATTGTGTGCCCTGTAATCTTCCAGGAAAATGGTTTCGCTCTGGGGTATGGGCTGATAAGCATTAGCGGAAAGTACCGTTGCGGTGTAGTTGGCAAAGAAGGGCTGTGATGAAAAATACATATCAGAACTGAATCCAAACCGAAACCGGCCGGCTCTGGAAAAGAAATTTTCATAATTCATGCTCAGCTGAAACCAGTCGTGCGACTCTACAACGGTATCCGGTGCATATCCGGTAGAACCGGGAATCGTATGTTCGATACCTGAGACATACCTTCCTGAAACATTAAAATAGGAACCCTTTGAGGCATACATATTTCTGTTCAGGGTATTTCGGTCGAAGTGCAAGGCTGTTGTCCACCCTTTAAAGCGTGTTACATCTTCAATATCTTTGGTGCTGAAATCGCGGGTCTGATAATAGCTGTTTTTTAATTCGAAAGCGCCTGCCGAAACATAAACTTTTCCTTTGTTGCGTGCCGGTATTCCGGCATTCAGCGCAGCCGAGCGGTCGCTTTGAACCAGAAAGGCAGGCTTTACATCTTCAAGAAAGTAGGAGCTGCTCTTGTAATAATCGTACCTGTTCCATGTTGCAACAGGTTCAAGGTAAAAATCGGTTCGGCCTCTTATATCGTAACGGGCGCGTATTTCGGCGGAGTTATAGAGTTTACCAAAGTAAATATTTCCGTTTAGTATAAGGGACGATTTCCCAAGCAGGTTGTATTGCAAGCCGACAAAACCCTCGTTAATCGGACTTGATGATATGTCGCCGCCAAAATCGATCATCAGGTCATTCTCTTTTTTTACGAGCAGGTTCAGATCGTAATAGCCGGTTGAATCATTGAACTTAAGTGTTGGAAACAGCGATTTTATGTTGTCGTCAGAGAGTAAACGGAAATACAACGGCTTGAATTCGGCAATGGAGAGGCATTTGTTTTCGGCATTCAGCGATTTTCGTACATATACTTCCTTTGGAATGTCAATGCCGGTAGTAGTAATATTGTCAATGGTGATTGGAACAAAACCATTTTTGAAAGCCTGGCGCTTTAACGCAAGTTCTTCTCTGGAAGTACGCTTGGCTATTTTAGCTTTGATCTCATCGATGTGTCTTAAAGTACAGTAATAGCCAGAATCGATAGCTGCTTTTGCGGCAACAAAATCAAAAACGCCTATTGCTTCAACCTGCGGACTCAGCATAATATCTTTTTCGTCAGGTACTGCATACGTAGTTGTTTGCACCACCATGGTGCTGAAGAGTGAAAAAAGATTTTCTTCGTAGGGTATATCAGGGTATGATCCCGCATTTACGCCGATTATTACATCGGGATTAAAATCAGATTGCATGATGTCAACGGGAAAGTTGTTGTAGATGCCTCCGTCATATAGTATCATGCCGTTATAGACCACCGGAGTAAAGTAAAAGGGGTAAGCCATGGATGCCCGCACAGCAAGCGGCAGGTCGCCGGAATTAAAAATGGCCTGTTTTTTTGACCTGATATCGGCGGCAACACACCTGAATGGCACAAAGAGGCTGTCGAAACTATATCCGGCACGAGCAATGGCCATCGACATGTTTTCGGTTAACGCGAAATCGGTGCGGGCCGAATTCACAACACTTGTCGGAAGTGTTGCCTTCACCACCGAGTCGACCCTGAATTTTAATGAAATCCACGAGGCGTCAGGTTCCCTTTTGTTGAAATAGTAATCCAGGTCCTCATTTATTTCTCCCGAAGCCCACTGTCGGAATTCATTGGTCAGCACCAGTTCCTCTATTTCATCAGGCGATAACCCGATGGCATACATCGCTCCAATGAGTGCTCCGGCGCTGGTGCCGGTAATGTAGTCTATTGGAATATTGTTCTCCTCTAATGCTTTCAATACACCTATGTGCGCCATACCGCGCGCACCTCCGCCACTTAGTACCAATCCAATCCGCTCCTGGCCATAAACCGTTGTAAGCCGGAATGTACACACCAGTAATAACAGCAGATATGTAAACCGCGATTGCATCAGCCAGCCTTTCCGGTTATCCCGGACCTCCTTGTTATTAATTTTCTTACGGCGGTAAAATATTGGGGAGCATAGCGCATCCTTGATCCATACCAGGAAAAGTAGGTGCCGTCAACAGGTACTACAACGGCTTCAGGATACATGCTGTTAACCTCTTCGATATGTTTTTCGCTGAATGGATAGGGTTCTGAAGATAGCAAAACAACCTCAGGAAAAAGATTTTTTGAACCGACTTCGGGATAGCGGTTTTCGTGAATCACATTTTTAAAACCGGCATGTTTCATCATGTCACTTATAAAGGTATCGGCACCTGCAGCCATATAGGGATCTTTCCATATGAGGTAAAGTGCGCGGAGAGGAGGCGAGGGTGGCAGACCTGCAAATGCATTCGAAATTTCATCCGCCAATGAGAGACCTGATTTGTCAGTCCCTGTAATAGTGCTGATCTGCCGAATCATTTCGAGGGCGCTCTCCAAATTGGTAACATCACTGACCCACACCGGAAAATCCTTTTCAAGTGCAGTTACGGTTTCGGGATTGTTTTCTTCTTTGTTGGCAACAATTAGTCCCGGATGCAGTGCACGAATAGCATCCGGATCGGGCGTTTTGGTACCACCGATAATTTTACACTGTTTTTTTGCCTGCGGCGGATGGGTGCAAAATTTAGTTACTCCTGTAACCTTGTCACCCAGTCCAAGGTCGAAAAGAAGCTCCGTCAACGAAGGTACTAATGAAACAATCCCTGCATCTCTGTTTTCGATGGTGATGTTCCGCTTTAGCTGATCAGTGACGGTTTGTCTCATCCTCGGTTATATTGCCAGAGCCTGAACAATATCGTATCTGGTGATAATGTATGTTTTATCCTGCTTAAAATCTTTTACAAGCACTGCATCTTCGGCACCTTTCATCATGTCGGAGAGTACATTTAACGGCGTTGATGCATCTACAAACGGAAGAGCCTCCTGCATTATTTGTTTTACCGCGCTGTTTTTGATTTCAGGATTCTGAATGATTTTTGAGAAGAGCATGTTTTCGTTCAACGAACCTACAATGCGGTTGTCAGCAGTAACGGGTAGTTGAGAGATGTCGTGTTTTGAAATCAGCTTAACAGCATCTGCAACTGTAAGGTTCTCATCAATGGTAATGAGGTTGCCATTTTTACCTGAGCTTACAAGGTCGCGTGCGGTCATGCCTTTTACATCGATGTATCCCTTTTCGCGCATCCACTCGTCGTTAAATATTTTACCAAGATAACGGGTGCCGTGATCGTGAAACACTACAACAACAGTTTCACCCTTTTTAAAATTATCTTTCAGCTGCAGCAATCCGGCCATAGCCGAACCTGCCGAGTTACCTACCCAGATACCCTCCTT
>DASUFP010000092.1:0-5751 GCA_036274495.1 Bacteroidia bacterium | reverse complement strand
CGGTTTTTCTCAGAACACACAATGTTGAATACGAAATATGGAAACGGTTGGCAGGTTCTGCTGATAACCTGCTGAAAAAATGGTATCTGAATTTTCTGTCAAAACGTTTATATCACTATGAAAAGGAGCTGTTGAATAAATTTGATGGCTTACTTTGCATCACCGCTCTGGATGCTGATAGATTCAAAGAGATGGGTTGTACCATACCGGTTCAAATTGCCCCTGTTTCAATTGATATTGATTCATACCCTTATGATACCGGAGTACTGCGGGATGGATCTGCGTTTCATTTGGGATCAATGGACTGGTTGCCCAACATTGAGGGAGTCGATTGGTTTATTCAAAATGTGTATCCGTTAATTAAAAACAAATTCCCCTCAACAATAACCTTAGCCGGGAAAGCAATGCCGGAACGGTTGCTGAAATTAAACTCTGCCCGGCTCAATATTATTGGTAAAGTGGATGATGCAAGAGGATTTATGGCAGATAAATCGATTATGCTGGTGCCATTGCTCTCCGGTGGAGGCATGCGTGTTAAAATAGTTGAAGGCATGGCAATGGGAAAAGCAATTGTTTCAACTGCAATCGGAGCTGAAGGAATTGAATATGTAGATGGGGAATCAGTTATTATCGCCGACAATCCTGAACAATTTGCCGAAGCATTAATACACATAGCCTCCAACCCTGACCGATGCATGGAAATAGGAGCAAAAGCTAGAGAACAGGCGAAATTATTTTATGATAATGCGGTTATTGGAAAAGCAGTATCCGGTTTTATTAGGAATATAATTAAGGATAAAAAGGCTGGTATATGAAATTGCTGATGTTGTTATCCCGCTTTCCCTATCCCCTTGAAAAAGGTGATAAACTTCGCGCGTTTCAGCATATTCAAATGCTCTCATCGAAGTATGAATTGCATCTGATTGCGCTTTCTGACACGGCAGTAAATGATAAACAACTTGAAGCACTCCGGCCGTACTGCGCGTCCATCAAGGTGATAAGATTAAATCCGGTGACGCTGATTTTTAATTTGATTGCGGCTTTTATTAAAAGACTCCCACTGCAGGTAGGGTATTTTCACAATAAATCAATCGAAAAGGAAATAATTAAAGTCGCTGCGCGTCTAAAACCTGAAGTGGTATTTTGTCAGCTTATCAGGACAGCTCTTTATGGTAAAGTCGTTGACGCGCAGGTAAAAATTATTGATTATCAGGATGCCTTTTCAGCAGGTACCAAACAACGGCTGAATGATGCACCTGCTCTGATGAAGCCCCTGTTTCGAAGAGAATTAAAATTGGTACGTCAATTTGAAGAGGAGTCGTTCAGATGGTTCAGGAAACACCTGGTTATTTCCGATAGCGACAGAAAACAATTGGCCATAACCGATTCAAAAAGTATTGTAATTCTGCCCAATGGAGTAAGGATACAGGAACAACTTTCTGATTCAGCCGATAAATCAATTGATGTTTTGTTTGTCGGCAATATGCAGTACAGACCTAATGTAGATGCTGCAACTTTTCTTGTAAAGGAAATTATGCCCTTTGTTTGGAAGAAATTGCCTGAGGCATCAGTTACCCTGTGCGGAGCAGACCCGTCTTCTGAAGTCCGAAAATTGGAATCCTCTCTTGTACAGGTTACAGGATGGGTTGAAAATGTTGAAGTTTATTATAAAAAAGCGAAGGTGTTTGTTGCCCCAATGCGTATCGGAACCGGACTCCAAAACAAATTATTAGAGGCTTTCGCTGCCGGATTGCCTGTCATTACTACACCATTAAGTGCAACACCATTGTCCGGTTTACAGGATGAAGATTACCTGGTTAGTAATTCAGCAGGCTCTTTTGCTGAAAATATTGTACGTCTGTTAACGGATTCAGCATTAAGGACCAGAGTCGGGACGAATGGAAATAGACTGGTCCGTCAAAAATTCTCCATGCAGGCGGTGCAGGAGGAATTACTCGCGTTTATGGAAGCAAAATAAAAAACCGAAGCCTTACGGGGCTTCGGTTTTACCCTGATCATGTTCGCTGACAAGCCTTACGGGGCTATGGAATATGATCTCCTCCTATACTAACCAATTTCGTGTGATCAATGGTTCCACCAGGGTGTCAGATGTTGGGCTGCCTTACGGGGCTGCCCTTTATCTGAAATCAACCTGATACTAACCAAAAACCTTATTCTGTTTATCTTGTTTATTAGCCTGTACCAGCCGGGATTTCTTTCTATTGCGTTTCTCAGTGGATGGTGTATCTGATTCCTGATGCTATATTAACGCTGTTATCAAAATTTGGCTTGTCATATTCATGCCGATGCTGGCAATTGTAAGGTTAGGCCAAAATAGGTTCGAAAAGTGAATTCGTTCATTTATATACTATTGAAAATCAGCTATATATAATTATTTACGACAAACCACACCTGTAAGATAAACCGGCCCAAATGAATGAATCCGCCGCCAACTGCCGTTTTTAATCAATGCCCATTACACCTTGCAAACCATAGCCGGACAAGCAACACCAAAACTCCGTAACTTTGCCCCGGATGACTGAAATTGAAATGACTCTGACCGAGAATAAACTTGATACAATATCTTCAGCACTTGATGATATCCGAAACGGAAAAGTTGTGATTGTTGTTGATGATGCCGACCGGGAAAACGAAGGTGATTTTATTACTGCCGCTCGAAATGCCACCCCCGAAGTCATAAATTTTATGGCCACACACGGTCGTGGATTAATTTGTGCCTCCCTTACCGATCAGCGTTGTAAGGAGCTGGAGCTTGAAATGATGGTGGTAAACAACACCTCATCCAACGAAACTCCTTTCACCATTTCGGTTGATCTGCTTGGCCATGGATGTACAACAGGTATCTCAGCATCCGATCGGTCGAAAACAGTAAAAGCACTCATTGACCCTGAAACGAAACCCGCAGACCTAGGCAGGCCCGGACATATTTTTCCATTACGGGCCAGAAATGGTGGTGTGTTGCGGCGTGCAGGCCATACTGAAGCTGCCGTGGACCTGTCGCGTATGGCAGGTTTTGAATCGGCAGGTGTGCTCGTTGAAATCATGAATGACGATGGTACCATGGCACGTATGGCCGATTTGTACCGGATTGCTAAAAAATTTGATCTCAAAATCATCTCCATTGAAGATCTGATCTCATACCGGCTTAAAACAGAAAGTCTCATCGAAAAAGAAGTTTCGGTGCACCTGCCTACACATATTGGAAATTTTGAACTGGTCGCCTATAAACAGTTGACCAATGGTCAGGAACACCTTGCTCTTACAAAAGGTACCTGGGCAAAAGATGAGCCGGTACTCGTGCGGGTTCATTCGTCCTGTTTAACCGGTGATATTTTCGGTTCATGCCGCTGCGACTGCGGACCGCAATTGCATAAAGCAATGGAAATGATTGAAGCAGAAGGTAAGGGAGTAATTGTTTATATGAATCAGGAGGGCCGGGGTATAGGCTTGTTAAATAAACTCAAAGCCTACAAATTGCAGGAAACAGGACTCGATACCGTTGAGGCAAACATTGAATTAGGTTTTAAGATGGATGAGCGTGACTACGGAGTAGGGGCTCAGATTTTACGTGACCTGGGTGTTACCAAAATGAAACTAATGACCAACAACCCTACCAAACGTGCCGGCTTAATAGGATACGGACTTGAAATAGTTGAGAATGTACCTATGGAAATTGAATCCAATGAGCACAACAGACTATATCTGCGAACAAAACGCGATAAAATGGGTCATTCAATTAATCCCGACAAGTAACCCTCAGATTTTAATTTTGTTTCCACTTGATGGAACATCCGATGGCTTTTGTAAATGAAGTGGTCACCGGTTTTCCTGCTATCAGTTCATCAACGGCCTCTTCGACATACTTCTTGGTTACATTTTCAGGTTCATCTGTGTTGTTGTCGATTCCTCCGATGTATGCAACATAAAATTTGTTGTTTTTCTTTGTTAATAAAAACACATGAGGTGTTCTGCTGGCACCATATGCTTTTGCCGTTTCCTGTGATTCATCGTAGAGGTATTCAAACGGGAAAGATTTTTCCTGAGCCCTTTTTTGCATATTTTCATACGAATCGTCAGGTACTTTTGAAGCATCGTTCGGGTTAATGGCAATAACAGGATAGCCTTCCGGAGCATATTTCTTATGAAGGGCAATGATCCTGTCCTCATATGCCTGGCTAAAAGGACAGTGGTTGCAGGTAAATATTATAATTGCACCCTTTACATCCGACATCGTAGATAAACTAACGGTTTTTCCGGAAGCGCTGAGCAGCCGGAAATCTTTAGCCTTATCACCAACATCCAGTCCGTGACCAAAACGGAAAGTAAATCCGCCAAGTAGTACAAGTATCAATAATGTAGTAAGGAAACGATAGGTTTTTAACATGGTATTAGTTTTTTAAATGCGGGGGTAATGCCTGAATTAAGGATGAGTAGGTGAACTCTTCCTCGTAAAAGTGATGGTATTTTGAAGGTTTATGAAATATGAGCGTTGCCGGAATGGCGCCCGACCAGGACTTGTCAATTTTATTGATCCATAAATCGTATTCAGGTTCATCCAAAAGTAACACCCTTGCGGAGATATTGTTTTTTTGAATGAAAGGAATCAGCTTGTCGGCATATTGACGCTTAAAATCGAGACTTACCAGAATCACGGCAACCGGTTTGTTTCGGTAAGCAACAGACAAGGAATCAAAAGAAGGTAATTCTGCAACACATGGTTTACACCAGGTAGCCCAGAAATTAATGACGTAAACGCTGTCGGAATGAGTATTCAAAATGGATTGTAATGCATCCCATTTAATAATTTCAGGAGATGGTTCATCCGATTGACCGTAAATAATCACCGGAGTGCAAAAAGAAAAGGAAAGCAGGCAGGTTAAACGAATAATAGATTTCAAGCTGAATAAAAATATTAGTTTGTACCTAAAGCACAAACGGTTTGAACAGTAAAATTAAGAATTATTAAAATCTTTAAGTACAAAATGGTGTCCTGAAATGATATAGCCCCTTTTCAGATACAATCTGTGAGCATCATGTCTGTGTACTCCTGAATCAAGATGTATCTGATCAATATTCCGGTCTCTGGCATAGAGTTCAATCCAGTTAAGCAGCGCAGCTGCATATCCCTTGTTGCGGTATTCGGGAAGTGTTGCCAGATCATCAATGTATAAATAATTACCCCTGTGGATTTTAAATCCTGTTTCAAATATTGCAACGGATGTGGCTATCTCATTTTCTTCTGTATACACTATTACAGATCCGTTATCATGCAATTTTTGAAGCACTTCCATATAATTGGATTCATTTAGCTGAGGACGGAAATCGAACAGCACTTTTTTGCATCTGAGCAGCTTCTCAGGTGTGTCGGCTATATGGACAGTTATCATTGCTATTTTATATTGAACTGATGAAGTGAATCCTGAATCAAAACGTTACTGAATGCTAACCAGTTTGAAATTAGTGCTTCGCCGTTTTCAGCAGTCAAGATGGACTCCGGGTGAAATTGTATCCCTTTCAGCCATCCCCGACGGTCCGATACAGCCATGATGTTTTCATCCTGATCAACAGCTGTAATCTGAAATATTTCAGGAAGACCGGCCCGGTCAACCACCCAGCTGTGATAATTTCCTGCCCTGAATGTAGCCGGCAGTCCTTTAAACAACGGTTCGTCCGATGATGTTGGACTGATTGTCCGGGATACCCCATGGAACGGATAAGCAAGATTTTTTA
>DASUFP010000091.1:0-20162 GCA_036274495.1 Bacteroidia bacterium | reverse complement strand
ACTGGTTTTGCGGAACTCCTTGATAAGCTTTGCAGGAACGTTACCGGTATCGGAATACATGATAGCGGTTGAACCTTTCAGCGCATCAAAAATCGGAGAGTAATCACCTTCCATCCGCTCAAGCGCTTTTTGGATAAGCGTGTTTTTAGCAACATTCAGTTGAATGTTTTGCTTAAAGCACATCCGGCGCAGCTGATTGGTTTTTTCTACCGTGAGAGTAGAAATATCAGTGATGTAAAAACAATTGTATTTGGAGAGGTTTTCGACTAACACGTCGATTGCCTGGCTTTTTTCTTCCCTTGTCATGGTAGGAGAATGATTGTGTTTAAACTAAATGAATTAACCGGCAAATGTTTTTGAATCAACACGAATGCCGGGGCTCATGGTGCTGGAGAGACTAATGCTTCTGAAATAGGCGCCTTTTGCGGACGACGGTTTCAGTTTGGCAATTGTCATAAGTACTTCGTTGGCATTTTCATAAATCTTTTGGGCATCAAAGGATGCTTTACCAACCGAAGCGTGGATAATCCCGGTTTTGTCGACTTTAAAATCGATTTTACCGGCTTTCACTTCCTGCACTGCCTTACCAATATCATTGGTTACGGTTCCTGTTTTAGGATTTGGCATGAGGTTGCGTGGTCCGAGGACCTTACCCAGTTTACCTACTTTGGCCATTACCGACGGCATGGTGATCACGACATCCATATCGACCCAGCCTTGCTCAATCTTCTGGATAAATTCATCGAGACCAACGAAATCGGCGCCGGCATCTTTCGCCTCCTGCTCTTTGTCAGGGGTGCAAAGCACGAGCACTTTTACCGTTTTGCCTGTACCGTGTGGCAGTGTAACAACTCCGCGCACCATCTGGTTGGCTTTCCGGGGATCAACACCCAGCCGTACTGCAAGATCGATGGAAGCGTCGAACTTGGTATAGGAGACATCTTTAACAAGCTGAGATGCTTCCTGGAGAGTGTATTGTTTGTTGCCGTCAACTTTACCGGCAACTTTTTTCTGATTCTTAGTTAATGTTGGCATGTTACTGATTGTTTAGAGGTATAAGGCAATCGCAATTAGTTGGCAGGGAAATCACCTTCAACGGTGATGCCCATACTACGGGCGGTTCCTGCAACCATTCGCATAGCCGACTCAACGGTGAAGCAGTTGAGATCGGGCATTTTTGCTTCGGCGATACTCTTTACCTGTACCCAGGTTACCGATGCGACCTTTTTCCTGTTTGGTTCTGCTGATCCTGATTTAAGTTTGGTGGCCTCCAGTAACTGAACAGCTACAGGTGGGGTTTTGATAATAAAATCAAAAGATTTATCGGCATAAACGGTTATGATTACCGGGAGAACCTTACCGGCCTGATCCTGCGTACGAGCGTTAAACTGCTTGCAGAACTCCATAATGTTTACACCTTTGGCACCAAGTGCGGGTCCGATTGGAGGAGCGGGATTTGCCGCGCCGCCTTTCACCTGCAATTTTATGAGGGCTGCTATTTCTTTAGCCATGATTGTTTACGTTGAATTATTGATAAGGCCCTTTCAAGGTTGCGGAAATCAGAAGTGGAAGCCAGCTGAATTCCCGCTTGTATCCGGGGTGTATTGTTATTCCTTTTCTACTTGCATATAGCTCAGCTCCAGCGGCGTTTTTCTGCCGAAGATCTTCACCATCACTTTTAATTTTTTCTTCTCCTCGTTCACCTCTTCAATGATTCCCGAGAAGCTGTTAAACGGTCCGTCAATCACCTTAACCGATTCACCAACCACAAACGGATTGTGAATCACCTCTTCCGAATCGGCCAGTTCATCCACTTTGCCCAGAATCCGGTTCACTTCCGATAGACGGAGCGGGGCGGGAGCTTCGCCTTTGGCACCCAGAAATCCGATAACTCCGGTAGTATTCTCGATAATGTGCGGTATTTCACCTGTAAGAATGGCCTCAATCAGTACATATCCCGGAAAATAACTTCTCTCCTTACTGACTTTCTTGCCGTCCTTAATCTGATAGATTTTCTCCATCGGAATAAGTACCTGCGAAACATATTCATTCAGCTTGAGTCTGGAAATTTCAGATTCAATGTACTGTTTCACCTTCTTCTCCTTGCCGCTGATGGCCCGGATCACATACCACTTTTTCTCACTCATTACAACAGCCATTAGAACGTGCTATATAGAAGATTCATGATAAATTGAAATATGGAATCCATTCCGAATACCATAAGTCCGATGATTAATGAAGCTACCAGTACTACCAGTGCGCTGCTTTGTAGTTCGCTCCAGGTAGGCCAGGAAACTTTATTCACCAACTCATTGTATGAGTCCTGGATATATGCCCTGATCTTCTGCATTGTACCTCTTATTTAGTTACTGTTTTAATATTCTTTTTCACACTGCCGGTTTCAATCCCGTATTCATTCTGTTCTCTGCACGGGTGGAGAGACTCGAACTCCCAGCCAACGGTTTTGGAGACCGCTACTCTACCAATTGAGCTACACCCGTAGTCCGTTTTCCGGTTATTCTGCACATCCGCCAGACGTAAAACGCATGGGGAGTGAAGACGAAGGAAGCCGGTAAGCCCTTTGCAGGACGTACCGGCTGCCTGTTTCTGAGCAGTGAATTACTTGATAATTTCAGTCACCTGTCCGGCACCAACGGTTCTGCCGCCTTCACGAATCGCGAAACGGAGACCCTTGTCCATAGCAACAGGAACAATCAGGTTTACTGTGATAGTTACGTTATCGCCGGGCATTACCATCTCACGGCCTTCAGGAAGTACGATCTCACCTGTTACGTCAGTTGTACGGAGATAAAACTGAGGGCGGTATTTGTTGTGGAACGGAGTGTGACGGCCACCTTCTTCTTTCTTAAGAACGTAGATCTCGGCTTTGAATTCAGTGTGCGGAGTGATAGAACCGGGTTTTGCAACCACCATACCACGACGGATATCGGTTTTCTCAATACCACGCAGCAACAATCCAACGTTATCGCCGGCTTCACCTTTATCAAGGATTTTACGGAACATCTCAACACCTGTAACGGTAGAAGTGAGTTTTTTGTCCTGCATTCCTATGATCTCAACAGTGTCGTTAGAGTTGATGATTCCACGCTCAATACGACCGGTAGCAACTGTTCCACGACCTGTGATAGAGAACACGTCCTCAACAGGCATCAGGAAAGGCTTATCGATATCGCGGGGAGGAATCGGAATGAAATTGTCAACGGCATCCATCAGTTCCATAATTTTTGGAACCCATTTCGCGTCGTTGTTCAAACCACCAAGAGCCGATCCGCGGATAATAGGAGTATTGTCGCCATCGAACTCATAGAAGCTGAGCAGCTCACGAATCTCCATTTCAACGAGGTCAAGGAGTTCAGGATCGTCAACCATATCCACTTTATTCATGAATACAACAATCTTAGGTACACCTACCTGACGTGCAAGCAGGATGTGCTCACGTGTTTGCGGCATAGGACCGTCTGTTGCGGCAACAACCAGGATAGCTCCGTCCATCTGAGCAGCACCTGTAACCATGTTTTTTACATAGTCGGCGTGACCGGGACAGTCAACGTGCGCATAGTGACGGTTGGCTGTTTGATATTCAACGTGTGAAGTGTTAATGGTTATACCGCGCTCTTTCTCTTCAGGAGCGTTGTCGATTGAGGAGAAATCCCTCTTTTCGGCGAGACCTTGCTCAGCAAGCACCTGGGTGATAGCTGCGGTCAGGGTAGTCTTGCCGTGGTCAACGTGACCAATGGTTCCAATGTTAACGTGGGGTTTGGAACGATCAAATTTTTCTTTTGCCATTTTAGTAAAGGGTTATTAGAACGTGGTTTTTTATTTTTGATTTAGTTTTACTCTTAATTTTATTACTCCGACTTTTTAATTACGTTTATCAAGTCGTTTCGAGCCAATGACCAGGATCGAACTGGTGACCTCATCCTTACCATGGATGTGCTCTACCAACTGAGCTACATTGGCTGATTTTATTGTTGGCATTCAAGGAGAGAAATGTAGTGCTTCTTAACAGAGTGCTCTTCTCAAACCAGCTGTTTGCCCAATTTATCTCATTCGTTGCTTGCATTGCACGGTAAACAGCACAACGGGTTACAACTCTGAGTGAATGATCAAACTGCAACTTTCATTCACCCTATTCAAAGAACTTTCCGGAGATATGTAATCTCAACCTTCCGGTACTCTTCGAGCGGAAGACCGGGCTCGAACCGGCCACCCTCAGCTTGGAAGGCTGATGCTCTACCAAATGAGCTACTTCCGCTTGTTTTTTTCAAAGAACAACTCCTGAAACACTATTTGTTCCGGGATACTTATATACCACCTTCTAAAGTGGTTCGTTCCTCCTTCTCAACTTCCTAAGAGGATTAATTTCTCGTTTACTTGTGGCAAACGAACCGTGTGGGGAGAGAAGGATTCGAACCTTCGAACTCCGAAGAGGACAGATTTACAGTCTGTTGCCGTTGGCCACTTGGCTATCTCCCCGTTAATGACAGAACCCATTTAATAGGGACCACGCTCACCATCAGCACAGGATCTGTCAGGCGAACCAATGCTGAGCCGATGGAGGGATTCGAACCCCCGACCCACTGATTACAAATCAGTAGCTCTGGCCAACTGAGCTACATCGGCATTAATATCAAAGAACACCCCAAAAATTTGGGAATGCAAATGTAGGAAACATTATTTTATAAACAAATGGACATCAAAAAAATATTGGGTCTGAGAGCCCAATGAAATACGTCCAAAAAAGACAAAATGAATGGACGATTCAAAGAAGTGGTGATAAATAAGTAAAATCTGATCGATTAATTCATTAATTTTGGAAATAAGCCCCATAACTCATTAGTAATGAGAAAGTTTAATTATCAGATCAGGCATCTTGTCCTGACAATCGCTCTAACCGGCCCCATTTATTTCGCAGCTGCCCAAAATGTAGGTATCGGCACCGCCACACCACTTGAAAAACTGCATGTGGTAGGAAACATCCGCTCATCCACCCTTGCCGGAGTCGGCAACCGGCTGGTTTTGGCTGACCCCAACGGCACCTTGATTATTGCCGGTGGCGGTATTGCGCCCGCCTGGATGATTACCGGTAATACGGGCACTTCGGCCGCCCTCAATTTCCTCGGAACCATCGACTCGGTCGACCTGGTTGTTAAAACCAGATCGACCGAACGGTACAGGGTCTTTGCGGCCGGACCCGTTTCCATGAACTGTTCCACCACCCAGGCCGGTGATGTTCTTGGAGTGTATGGTACCGGTTATGCCGGAGCTATTAATGCTGCCAACAATTTCGCTATCAATGGCTATGTAAACTCCGCTGCCGGAAGTGCCATATATGGTGAAAACGCCTCCGGAATTGCCGTTTTTGGCAACTCCGGTGTGCTGGGCGTTTTTGGCGCTTCCAATAGCGGGACAGGATTCGGGGTTCAGGCCGTAAACGCAAATGCCAATGGCACAGGAATAATTGCCACCGGGAACAACCTCGGAGGTATTTACCTGGGTGTGGGCAGCGGCGCCTCCTTCAGGGGAACCCGGTTTGGAACCCTTTCGTTTTCAGCAGTCCCGTCCGGCCTTTCCGGAAGTGCCGTACTTGGCATCAACAATAAAAATACAATTGTTTCATTTACCGGCGGTGCCGGGGTTACCGGAATTGATTCATCAGCAGGCAGCGGGGTAATTGGAGCCTCCTACGCTGCCGGCGGTGAAGGTGTTTATGGTGTCGGGTTTGGAAGCAGCGGCACAGGAGTGCTGGGGGTGGCAAATGCAGGTACATCGCCTTATGGAATATGGGGAGTGGTACCTACTGCAACCTCCGGCGGGACCTCAATTGCGGTATTAGGCGACAATCAAACTACAAATGCCAATGCCATAGGAGTTTTAGGTACCGAAGCAGCCGGTGCTAACGGCGCCACCCGATGGGCATTGTTCGGAAACGGGGACATAGGAGCATCGGGGGTGAAATCATTTAACATCGATCATCCGCTCGACCCGGCCAACAAATACCTCAAACACTTTTCTGTTGAGTCTGATCAGATTCTTAACCTCTACCGGGGCAATGTATTTCTCGATGCAAACGGCGAAGCCGTTGTGCAACTTCCGGCCTGGTTCGAAAGTGTCAACGGCACCGACTATACCTATAACCTCACCCCAATAGGACAATCCGCATTGCTCTATATTAAACAGGAGGTCACCAACAAACAATTTGTAATTGCGGGCGGTGCACCCGGCATGAAGGTGTCGTGGCAGTTGTCGGCCGAAAGAAACGACCCATATCTTCAACAAAACCCTGAACTGAGAGCAGTTGAAGTGGCAAAAACCGGAAGTGCAGTTGGCCGCTACCTGATGCCGGGCCTTTATGGTAAAGGAATTGAATTGCAGATTTACGGAAAAACCCCTGATCTGAAAGTAGCAACGCCTGCTTCCTCATCTCAGCCATCTCTGAACCCGCCGAGATAACCGGCAACGGCATCTTCTCATGAAAAAAGTTTTACTGATATTGTTTTTATCAGCCTTCGGCCCGGGTGCATTTGCCCAATGCATGATGGTGCCGGTATCGATGACCGATAAAGTCTCCAACGCATCCGTAATTATTGAAGGGAAAATTGTTGGCAGTCAGTCGTGGTGGAATTCCACTCACGATTTTATCTATACCGGCAATACCATAGAAGTTTACAAACTTTTTAAAGGCTCCCTTTCAAGTGCACAAATTGTATTGGTAACCGAAGGAGGAACTATCGGTTCCACAAAAATAACAGCCGACCCTTCACCTGCCACAGGGGTTGGAACCACCGGTATCTTTTTCTGCATTCCCGCTCAGCAGCTGCCGCCGCTCACCACCGCTTCGGGACTGCCATTTTTTGAGGCCTATGCTTCAGCACAAGGAGTTATACAATACAACACCGGAACCTTCTCTGCTACAGACCCTTTTAACACATACCCGGGGGTCGTTAGTCATGTGTATCCCGCTATCACGGCAATTACCGGTACAGGCTGGTCGGTGGTGCAATCGTATAACGCACTTCCCCCGCAAAATCTGGGGCCGGGTAATCCCACCGCGCAGGCGCTACCTGTTATCACCGGAATTACGTCACCCTCAACAGCAGGTACGTTTTCGCTGATCACGGTATCGGGAAACAATTTTGGTGCAGGTCCTTTTGGCGGCACACGACTGCTTGAGTTTCCTGATGCCAATAACGGCGGAGCCGGTTTTATTCCTACTCCGGCCAATCATATCATCTCCTGGACCAACACATCTATACAGGCTTGGGTACCTACGGGTGCGGGGAGCGGCTCGGTGAGAGTCACCAACGACTTGAATGAAACCACTACATCGGGTGTTACAATAACCATAAACTACAACGAGACAAATGTGAATTCGGGTGGTGTTTATTATCAACCCGACCTGGTTAACGATAACGGAACAGGCGGATATACCTGGGCATATAATAATACTTTCAACGGCAACGCTCCGGCAGTAGCCGCTTTTGAAAGAGCACTGCAGACCTGGAGATGCGGTACACTCGTAAATTTTAACCGTTCCGGGACAACAGCACTCAGTTGTCAGGCACTCGACGGAAGCAACATAGTAACCTTTGATGGAAGCTGTGCATTGCCGGCAGGTGTACTCGGCGTTTCATACAGTTATTACAGCGGTTGCGGAAGCGGTGTTTGGTATGTGACTGAAAATGATTTAAAATTCAGGACCAACGGAACCGGAGGCATCAACTGGAATTACGGTCCTGCTCCCACTGCCGGAGGTCTCTACGACTTTGAATCGGTTTGCTTACACGAACTGGGCCACAGCCATCAGTTAGGTCACACCATTCTTCCCGTAACGGTTATGAACTATGCGGTGGGCCCCAATACCGACCGGAGGACATTAACTGCCGCAAGTGAAACCGCGGGAGGCAATGATATTAGGAGCCGCAGTACCATAGCAAACTCCTGTGGTCCTTCTCCATTAATAGCACTCACGGCAGGCAGTTGTGCCATCAATGCACCTATCGCCGATTTTGCCGGAAGCCCTTTAACAGGATGCAATTCACTCAATGTAACATTTACCGATCAGAGCATCAATGCCCCTACCAGCTGGAACTGGTCTTTCCCTGGGGGAGTACCGGCGGTGTTTGCGGGACAGAATCCGCCCGTTATTAATTACGCCTCCCCCGGTGTTTACACGGTAACACTTGTTGTGAGCAATGCCTTTGGCAGTGATACTGAAACCAAAACCGGTTACATAACTGTTTTAACCTGTCCGCCGCCAACGGCTGATTTCTCGGGCAATCCGCAAACGGTTTGTGCCGGACAGCAGGTGCAGTTTCTGGATGCATCAACCAATACGCCTACCTCCTGGTCATGGACCTTTACCGGCGGCACACCTGCTGTATCGGCCTCCCAGAATCCTTTGATTACATATAACGTACCGGGAATATATGACGTTTCGCTTACCGCGACAAACCCATACGGAAGCGGCTCCGTCACCAAAACAGGCTACATAGTTGTCAACAGTTGTCCGCCACCTCCCGTTACTGATTTTTCGGCATCACCCACTTCGCTCTGCTCAGGAGGCACTGTATCTTTTACCGATCTGTCAACCAACGCGCCCAATTACTGGCAATGGACCTTTACCGGAGGAACACCGGCCACTTCACTGGCTCAAAACCCTTCAGTTACTTATAACACCCCCGGCACATATGCTGTAACACTTACAGCATCCAACGGAAGCGGGTCAAATACCATTACAAAAGTCGCCTACATCACTGTCAACCTATGTTCGGCACCGGTTGCAGCTTTTGCAGGATGGCCGGGAGTTATTTGTGCCGGCCAGCAGGTAAACTTCACCGATTTGTCGACGAATATTCCGGCAAGCTGGTCGTGGACATTCCCCGGAGGGGCCCCGGCAGTATCGGCAGCCCAAAACCCTGTGGTGAGTTATGCCGCTCCGGGAACGTATAACGTTACCTTGCAGGTAACCAATGCATTTGGCTCAAACAGCATTACACTTACAAATTATATCACCGTTACAAATTGCCCTGCTGCAGGATCGGGATTAATAGTGAATGACGGCTCACTTATTTTCATTCAGCCGGGCGGATTGATAACGGTGGAGGGCGGCATCATCAACCAGGATAACGGTGCCTCTATAGGAAATTTTGATAATTCGGGACTGGTTACACTTACGGGCGACTGGACCAACAACTCTTCCAGTCCTGCATACATTAACGCAAGTCCGGGGACACATCAGTTGCTTGGCGCCGCGCAGCTGATAACCGGTACCACCCCTACCCGATTCAACAACTTAACCTTATCGGGTACCGGCATCAAAACAATTACACTCCTCACGTATGTTGAGGGTATACTTGCGCTAAACGACAGGGAACTGGCAACTCAGGGAAACATTTTACATGTAACCAATACGGCCACAGGTGCCATTACACGAACAGGAGGATTGAATTCAACACCGGTGCAGGGCTTTGTAAGCAGTACCGGTGCAGGGCGACTCAGAAGAAACACCGCTTCAACCGGCACCTACCTGTTCCCTCTGGGCTCGAGTCAGGGTGGTGCTCCCCGTTTCAGGCCCGTTGCACTTAAGCCCGGAACCAATGCACCGCACACCTACTCGGCCCGATTCGTAAATAACGATCCTACCATTGATGGCTATTCGGTATTTCTGAAAGACCCCACACTGGGAATTATCAACAACCTATGGTATCAGAAAATAAACAGGGACTCGGGAAATGCCGATACTGATGTCACACTCTATTTTGATGCAACTGCCGATGGCATAGCACCATTGCCGTCGCTGCTCATGACACAGTGGGGAGTCAACGCTCCAGTACAGTGGCGCGCAATAAGTGCAGTGCTGATTACCGGAGCCGGTTCACCGGTGTTGTCGTCGATAACCAAACCGGCATGGAATACATTTTTAACCGAAAACTTCAACCTTTCACCACAGTCCATTCCATTGCCTGTTGAGTTGATTGATTTTCGTGCCGAATGTAACAAACAACAGGTGGTGATCAGCTGGCAAACCGCTTCCGAAATCAACTCCGACTATTTTATGGTTGAAAAGAGTACCGATGGACAGCACTTTCAGCTGCTGCAAATAGTCAAGGGAGCGGGAACAACATCAATGAGTTCATTTTATTCTGTTGTGGATTCTGCCGAAAATGGATCCGGACAAATGCACTATCGTTTGTTGCAAGCTGATTATGACGGATCGGTAGCGGCACTTGCAACCATTGCATCCAATTGCCACCCTTCGGCAGCAAACACAGGCATTACAGGTATTTTTCCCAATCCCTTCTATAATCAGGTACATTTACTTGCGAACTTCGACAGATCACACGTATCCCGAATATCGGTTTTTGATGTAACCGGAAGACTCGTTTACGTTGATTCGCATACCTTTCCGGAAGGTTTCAGCAGCCATGTAATCGATTTGGATTTCCTGGCTCCTGCGGTATATCAGCTGGTAATTGATGATGGTTATGAGCGGCACACCACCAAAATCATAAAAGAGTAAAAGGGTAATGGATTGCAGCGGCTACTTTCCGGGTTCAGCCAACACCATCAGTGAATATCCGCCCAGCCATCTTACTGTAAGATCGCGGTGAATGGCAAAAAAGAGTTTCCGCGGAATTTTAGCTATTGCGGATAGCACCGTTCTGGCAGGCCGTTCGGTATATGAACCTGTGTAAAAATGATCGATTACCCGGTATCCGGAATCTCTCAGCGCAGCCAATGCCGTTTCCTTTGTAAAAAAATGAATGTGACCCGACTTTTCTCTTTTGCGCTGCAGCGGACGAACACGTATGATGCTTTGAACGGAAATATCGAGTGGAATATGAAATATCATTTGTCGTGATGTGTCGCGCGACTTTCTGATAAATCCGTAAAAGTCTTCAACATGTTCAAACACATCAATCATTAAACCAAGGTCAAAACTCCTTGTTGCAGGAATTGCCTCGAGTGCTTTCAATTCGAAATGCAATCTGCTCTTCTCCCTTTTTGATGCCAGGGTTATTGCCTGAGGAGAAATGTCGAATCCCGAAAAGGAAACAGATTCGGAAAGCAATCCATGAAGCACATTCAGAATTTCACCTGAACCGCACCCGATTTCACAAATAGCTTTTGGAGCCAGGTTGTTCCGGGAAATAATTTTTAAAATATTGCGGGCTTTCCAGTCTGCATCTTCCGAATGCCAGTCAGGATGCTTTTTAAGATACTCCCCACTCTCATAAAAGTCGATTGCCACTGCCGGCTCAGTTGTCATGGTATCCATTTCGCATTATCTCAGAACAATCGTAAGTACTGCGAAAATAAGAAATGTTAAGTCAAAACGGGTACAAGACCCGACTAACCGTTGCAGTTATTCGCCACGAAGCTTTTCTTTATGCTTGGTAATCTGGCGTCGCAGTGCCTCAAATGCATTGTCGGCGGCTTCTTCAAAGGTCTTACACTGCTCTTTGGCGAAAAGAATTTTACCCGGTGTATTAATCCGGACCTCGGTTATCTTGTTATCATTTGTAGCCGATTTATCGAGTCTGAGAAATACCTCACCATCTATTATCTGGTCGAAAAAATGGGTTAGTTTGTCAGCACGTTCCTGCACAAAATCGAGTAACTTCTGGTCGGCATCAAAATGAATTGATTGAACTTTTATTTTCATAGGTAGATACGTTTTCAGGCCTTTGGGTGTGCCTGTTTGTAAATATTCTTAAGTTTTTCGATGGTATTGTGAGTATATACCTGTGTGGCTGCCAGACTTGAATGTCCGAGAATTTCTTTAACGGCGTTAATTTCGGCACCATTGTTTAACATATGTGTCGCAAAAGTGTGCCTTAAAATATGCGGGTTTTTTTTGTCGCCGGTAGTAACGCTCCCCAGGTATCTCTTCACAGTCCTGTAAACGAATTTCGGATAAACTTTGTTGCAGCGATTATCAACAAAAAGAAAATCACCTGCCGAATTATTCTCCGACATAAATGTTTTCCTTTCGGCTATATAGTTCTTCAATACAGCTGACAGGGTATCCGAAATCGGGATGATGCGCTCCTTGTTTCTTTTTCCAAGCACTTTAATAGTATTCTGATGAAAGCTGACATCTTTTAACTGCAGGTTAATCAACTCCGACAAACGCATGCCTGTACCATAGAACAGTTCCAGCATGGTGCGGTCCCTTACACCTTTAAAGCCATCTTCAAAAGGAACTGTATCAAAGAGTTCAGTCATCCGGTTTTCATCTACAAATGCCGGCAGCCTTTTGGGAACCTTTGGTGACTGAATTTTCACCATGGGACTCTGCTGAATGAGTTTTTCCCTGAGAAGAAATCTGAAAAAGCTTTTGAGCGCGGTAATCTTACGGTTTACCGAACGGGGTGTTACACCGGTGTCGATTAACCCTACAATCCAGGAACGTATTTGAAAATGGTTGATTTCAGCAACCGGAACACCGGGATACCCGGATTCCATATATGCGAAGAATTGACCCAGATCGGATTCGTAAGCTCTTAAAGTATGAGCTGAAAATCTTTTTTCGTATTGAAGGTGAGCTAAAAAGCGCCTTACGGCCATCTCGCAGTGTTTACCTCAAAGATATTGAATATCTCAGAAAAAAAGCGGTAAAACCGGATCAGAGGCTGGTGTTTTCGCCCAGGTTGAGTGAATTACGATAAACCGCTTTCTTTACCTCTGTACGACGGGTAATAGAAGGTTTTTCGAAAGCCTGGCGGCTGCGCAGTTGACGCACCACACCTGTTTTCTCGAATTTCTTCTTGAATTTCTTCAGCGCTTTGTCGATAGACTCGTTTTCTTTAATCGGAACGATGATCATGTACTTTATTTTTAAGGGATTGCAAAGGTAAGTAAAGTGTTTAACAGTGACAAGCGGGAGCCTTCAAGTTTTTAATAAATTCGCTCTTTTGGGTTTAATTATCTGATATTCAATAGTATGTGAAATGCACTGCGAAACATATTCTACTGTCCGGCTATTTATCCGCCCTTTTGCAACCTTTCATTCACTATTTTCATCCATACGTAAACCACTTGTGTAAAGATGCGCTATCTGATACTTCTTTTCCTGCTGACTTTTATTTTGCTGATGGATGCCTCGGATTCAGCGGCGCAGAACTTTCCCTGCTTTACCACTGAAATGAATGAGAAATGGGATTTGGCACACCCCGGGATTGCAGCAGACAGGCATCGGTCGGATGCGACTATTTACAATATCATTACAGGCGCTCAGCAGAGCAGAAACACAGGTGCAACTGTTTACACCCTCCCCGTGGTGTTTCATATCATGCACAACAACGGCCCCGAAAATGTTGACGATACAATTATTCAGCATGCAGTTGAAGAACTGAATCTCCGTTTTCAAAACAGCGCACCCTATTACGACAGCACAGGTCACCCGGTGATGGTGCAATTTTGTCTGGCTTCGGTTGATCCGTTCGGCAATCCGACGAACGGAATAACCCGGACTGTTACCTTACTTACCGATCTGGACGGAAGTTTGGCAAATGATATTGCGTTAAAAAACCTTGACCGCTGGCCACCTGATTTGTATTATAACATCTGGGTTGTTCATTCAATACTGGGTACAGTTGCCGGCTATTCCACTTTCCCGAACAGCGCGGGCCAGGCCTGGGATGGTGTGGTAGCCGAATATCCTTACCTCAACAACTCTTACGTGCTTGCTCACGAAACAGGCCACTACCTTGGATTGTATCACACATTTGAAGGCGCCTGCACCAATTTTAACTGTCTTATCGACGGTGATCAGGTATGTGATACACCTCCGGATAATTCTTCTGTCGGTAATCCTTGTATGGGCAATTCATGCAGTACCGAAATGCAGGACACCTCAGGATTTAATCCGTTTGTTTCAGATGTTGACGACCTGCCGAACTACATGGACTACACCTGGTGCCCCAACTCTTTTTCGCAGGGACAAGCCACGCGTATGGAACTGGCGACTGTAAATCTGCGCTCAAATCTGCTGCTCTCAAACGGATGCGGTACCAATCCGGGCCAACCCCAGCCGCAAGCCTTTTTTACCATTTCAGCAAGTCCCTGTAACAACGGAGAGGTCACTGTAAACGATGCAGGAACACTCAATGCATATACATCCGACTGGGATTTTGACGGTGACGGTATTTACGAAGCAACCGGCCACAACTTTACTTTTACCATGGCCGCTTCGGGCACTTATACTGTAACACAGCGGGCCTTTGGCCCCGGCGGAATGGACAGCTATACTCAGGTAATTACAGTACTCAAAGGCAACACCTTCAACTACCCTATTATAAGTTATCCGCAGCAGGTTACCGACACCATAAGAGCATGCCATGGTACAGTACTTACATTTGAAGGGGATTCGGCAGGAACCTCCTGGTTATGGAGCAATGGAGCCACTACAGCTTCTATCTCAGTTGTTGCCGATTCGGCCTTCGCCCTCTCATTATCCATGACCGATACCAATGGTGTTACATGGAACAACCAGTGCACTCCTATTTATGTCCTCGTTTATCCTTCAGATCCCCCGGTAATTACCTACGACGACACACTGGGATACACCTGCCAGGGAGATGTGGTTACACTTTACATTACCAATTATAACCCGGGCATTTACTACTGGTATGTTTATCATATTACCACCGGCTGGTTCAATACAGGCAGTCACGACACAACATATTCCCACATTCCCGACCCGGCCTACGGTTCGCAGTTTTACGTCACCTATTCCAATGCGGCGGGATGCAATTCACAAAGCAATATCGTGCTTATTCAACCGCAGTATACCGTATACTTTCAAAATGCACCGCTAACGGTAAACGGATATACGCTAAGCACTCCCAACAGTGTTCACCAGGCACAATGGTACAACTATGGAATCCCCATTCCGGGAGCAACCGGTTTAAGCTACACGGTGACATCTACCGGATGTTATTCGAAAGAAGCCTGGTTTCCCGGTTATCCGGGATGCGCAGTTATGTCGGATACCGTCTGTTTTCTTTTTGCCGGAGTTAACGACCCGATGGAAGACCCAATACAATTTGTAGCAAATCCTGCCGCTTCGGCCCTCAACATACACCTTTCACATGACCGGGATGAGCCTGTTGAACTGAGCGTTTATGATCTTGAAGGAAGAAAACTTTTAAGCAGAACACACAAATCCTGTTCGCTGGCAGGCGGTCACGAAATCAGTGTGGATATTTCAGGGCTGGCAGAGGGCTACTACCTGCTGGTATCCTCACCTAACAGAACCGTTCACCGGTTTGTTAAAACAGCAACTGCCCGCTGATCCCAATAAGGTGTTGCCTACCTGCCGGTTACTGTTACTCCGGAATCGCGCTTTCAATTGCGGTATCAGTTCCATTATCGACATCCTTCCGGTTCCGCACAACATAAATATCCGGAGGCACTCTATCCCAGTTGTTCCCTTTGAGTTCGAGAGCACTCGAAACGGCAAAACGGCAGGATCATTCATTAGGAAGTACCAAACCCCAGCCGGCAGTATCGCCAACCAACACCAAACCGTGAATTTGTTTTGCTGAAAACGAAGTAAACGATCCGTCAGTGAAGGTGGCGCGATCGGTGAACACCATAACTTTTTTGGTATATATGTCGCCGGAGGCAGGACTTACTTTTGTGTCTGAAGCAACAAAGTAACTGACTGTTTTGCACCTTTCGGTAACTGCACAGCGGCTATTTCTGCTGACATCAAACAGCCGTACTTCGCAGTTAATTATTCGGTTGAACAGAGTGGCATGTTTCGCGTTCAGCTTCAATTTCAGCATGAAATAAAAATTCATGTTCAGAGAGATGTTCCCTGACAAAACATGCTTATTTTTGCAGATTGAATCATTAAAATCCAACATATGGGAAGGGTATTTGAAAAAAGAAAACATAAAATGTTTGCCAGGTATTCAAAAATGGCAAAACAGTTCACGCGCATTGGGAAGGAAATTGCAATTGCCGTAAAACAAGGCGGCCCTGACCCTGACGGGAACCCCAGGCTCCGTACTGCCATGCAAAATGCCAAAGGACTCAATATGCCCAAGGACCGGGTTGAGGCAGCTATTAAGAGGGCCGTTTCAAAAGATACCGAAAACTACGATGAGGCTCTTTATGAGGGTTATGCTCCTCACGGAATAGCGATAGTAGTGGAGTGTGCTACCGATAATCCAACAAGAACAGTTGCTAACATAAGGATGTATTTTTCGCGTGCAAACGGTTCGCTTGGCAAAACCGGCGCACTTGATTTTCTTTTCGAGCGAAAAGGGATTTTTAAAATTGCAAAAAAAGATATTGACCTCGAAGAACTGGAGCTGGAGCTTATTGACTACGGAGCCGAAGAAGTTTTTGAAGATGAGGGTGATATTTTTGTTTATTGCAGTTTCCTGAATTATGGGGCAATGTCAAAAGCACTCGAGGAAAAAGGTATGGAAGTGATCAGCTCCGAACTGCAGCGAATACCACTCAACACTGTTGCCCTGAATGAGGAGCAGACAAAAGAAGTTGAAAACCTGATAGAGAAATTTGAAGAAGATGACGATGTACAGGCGGTGTACCACAATATGGCCTGACTCGTTTAATAACAAAAAAAAGGCGCTGATAACAGCGCCTTTTTTTTGTCAGAACTTTTTATTTTTCTACGATAAGCTTGCTGGTTCTCTCCCAGCCTTCCGCTGTTACTTTCATGAAATAGATGCCCGATTCAAATCCTGAAGCATCAAACGTAAGTGAATGTGATCCTGCTTCCAGTTCAACCGGAGCTAACTGTTCTACCAGTTTTCCTGTTAAATCGTATACGGCAACAATTACCGTTCCTGCAGTTGGATTATCAATATCTATATGTACATCTCCGGCAGTCGGATTCGGATACACCGAAACAGCTCCGCTGGTAATTGCCTGTTCCTGTCCTATCCGGCAGTTGACTGTTATTGGATTGTCAAATTTCCCGGATTTCTTTTTGCACCCGAATGTATTGGTAAGTTCCACTCTGTAATAACCCGATTTAGTTGCGTAAAACTGGTATGATGTGGCACCGTTCACCGCATTCGGGCCCCTGTACCACTGGTATTGATAGCCGGCAGTGTTTACGGTTTCGAGCAGCATACTGTCACCTAAACAAATGGTATTTGCAGCAGGCGGAAATACAAAGACAAAGGGCCGCGGATAGGCTTCAACATAACGAAGACCTGAACGCTTGGTGCAACCTGTGGTGTTATCGGTAACTTTAACCTTATAGGTTCCTGCCTTTGTTGCCCAGAAATTTTGTGCTGTGCTAACCAGGTTCCCATAAAAATACCATTCGTATGAGAGATTGACTCCCTGGTTGGCATAGAGATGAATTGAATCATTGGGACAGAATCCGATCGTATGTCCGATACCCGGGGTAACCTGGGCAAAAGGTTTTGCGATTACGTTGATAAGCGCCGATTGTGTCAGTGTATCTGTTCCAAACGCATTGGTGGCAATAAGGGTAACATCATACACACCCGGGGTATTGTATTGCACCAGCGGACTCTGAACGGTTGTTGACGACGGAACACCGCCGGGCAATATCCACTCCCACGATGTAGGTGAGTTGGTGCTCATATCGGTAAACTGCACTACACCATCCTCACACAAAGAGGTTTGATCCTGTGTAAAAGCAGCTCCCGGAGGAGGTAATGCCGCCAGATCGATGACATAACCGGTAATCACTGATTGAAAAGAGGCAGGAAATGTTCCAAATACAAGTCCGTTCAGCGTAACATACACCGTTAAATCGTAAGTGCCTGGTACGGCACATGTTCCCGACAAGGAAATACATCCGTTACCGCCGCCGGGAAAGGCACCCGATAGCGGGTTGCAAACATAATTGATGCCGGGAGGAAGTCCCGCTACACTGTCAACGGTGATATCCACCACGTTTACGGTAACAGGTCCAACGGTGGTGTCGGTAAATACACGCACCTGAATTTCGGTAGTGTAAAAAACACCTGCAATTCCCTCAGGTAAGTTGGTGAGGGTATCAGGATAGATGCCCGGTACCGTGATGCTGAGGTCGGGGATACATTGAGAGAGTGCCGGAACCAATGTGGAGGATAATAAGCCCAGGGTGAGTAAGATTCTTTTCATGAGAATAAGGTTAGCTGTTAATAGATCATAAAAGCCGGTAATACCGGCTTTTCATTATTATGCAATTTAGAAAAGTAATCGGTGACTGCCAAAAAATAATTCAGGATCTGATAAAGATTGCTTTGGGCGGAGAAAGCCGCTCGTCCGGATGCGTATTTTAATTTATCTATTAAATTTTTGACTTCCAATAACTTATAAATCAATATTGGTTTAATCAAAATAATTACACCCGAATAAAAAATAATTCTTCGGTCATTGACCGAATACCCTAACTTTGCATCCCGGTATGATGGTCACCACCGAGCATAAAACCTCCCCTGTTAAATACATTTTCGTCACCGGCGGCGTTTCTTCGTCGCTCGGAAAGGGTATTATATCGGCATCTCTGGCCAAATTACTTCAGGCCAGGGGCTATTCCGTTACCATTCAGAAACTCGATCCCTACATCAATGTAGATCCAGGAACATTAAATCCATATGAACACGGCGAATGCTTTGTAACGGATGATGGGGCGGAAACGGACCTCGATTTGGGCCATTATGAACGGTTTTTGAATGTACCTACCTCACAATCGAACAATGTTACTACCGGCAAGATTTATCAGACGGTCATCAACAAAGAACGCGAAGGGGCCTATCTCGGAAAAACCGTACAGGTAATTCCGCATATCACTGATGAAATCAAGCACCGTATCAAATTACTGGGAGAGACCGGGAAATTTGAAATAGTAATTACTGAAATCGGAGGAACTGTCGGCGACATTGAATCACTGCCCTTTATTGAAGCCGTGCGGCAGCTGATTTGGGAAATGGGATCGAGTTGTGCTGTTATACATTTAACATTACTCCCCTACCTCAACGTAACGGGTGAACTTAAAACCAAGCCCACCCAGCACTCCGTAAAAACATTGCTCGAATACGGTGTACAGCCTGACATTCTGGTTTGCAGAACCGAAAAGGCTATTAATATGGAGCTGCGACGTAAAATTGCCCTCTTCTGCAATGTCAACGTAAACGCAGTCATTGAATCGATAGATGCATCAACCATTTATGATGTGCCACTGCTGATGCTCAAAGAGCAACTCGACAAAGTAGTGCTTGCCAAACTCAAATTGCCTGTAAGAGGCGAACCTGATATGGAGAGCTGGAAGAATTTCCTGGGAAAGCTCAAACACCCTACATCAGAAGTTAGAATCGGGCTGATTGGAAAGTATATAGAATTAAAAGATGCTTACAAATCAATTGCTGAGGCATTGATACACGCCGGCGTTGCAAATGAGTCGCGGGTGGTGGTTGACTGGATACATTCAGAAAAGATTGACGACAAAAATGTAGCTGAAAAATTAGGCAGCCTGCAGGGTATTTTGGTGGCTCCCGGTTTTGGCGACAGAGGTATCGAAGGAAAAATAAGTGCCATTCAATTTGCCCGTGAAAATAAAATTCCATTCCTGGGAATTTGCCTGGGCATGCAATGTGCAGTGATTGAGTTCAGCAGAAATGTACTGGGAATGGAAGATGCCCACTCCACCGAGATGAATCCGGAGACCAAGCATCCGGTTATAGATATTATGAAAGAACAGAAATCTGTAACTAAAAAAGGCGGCACCATGCGGCTGGGCGAATACCCCTGTGTGATTACAAAAAACACAAGAACCTACCAGGTATATGGAAAATCCAGAATTACGGAACGACACCGCCACCGGTATGAATTCAATAACAAATACCTCAAAAAATTCGAAGATGCCGGGATGACACCGTCAGGCATAAATCCCGATAGTAACCTGGTCGAAATTGTAGAGCTTAAAAATCATCCCTGGTTTATTGGCGTTCAGTTTCACCCCGAATACAAGAGTACGGTCGAAAATCCGCATCCGCTTTTCGTCCGGTTTGTCAAGGCAGCACTCGAATTTTCGAGATAAGTGATTATTATTAAATGCGCTAATTCGGCCTGCATGGCTATCTTTGCGCCTCACTCAACTTTATAATGGACCGCAATTCAGTCATTGGACTTTTACT
>DASUFP010000090.1:0-18212 GCA_036274495.1 Bacteroidia bacterium | reverse complement strand
GAATCGACAGATACCGGATTGTCGGCAATTCGCCAGTGTTCGACAGAGGGTTTCAGAAAATGAAATTTCAGATTGAATTTGTCTTTTTTTCCGGCATCCTGACTGAGGCGCAGCGAGACACTTTTCATGTTGAATGCAAAGCCGGTTATCTTTTTGAAGAAGGGGAGCGGCCTGGATGGGGCATCGCCGCAGTTTCCCTCAAGGGCAATGATGCCCTTCTTGCTGTTAATGGTGCCGTTCATTTCCCAATTAACCGGAATACCTTCAATGCTGTCGGTAGCCATGGCAATCAGGTGCGTTTCAAAGAGGGTGAATTCCTCCAGCTGAAGCCGTTCGGAGTACCCGGATGCTGTCCAGACGATTTCAAATGAACGTATCGTAAAATTAAAATCGGCCAATGCGAGAAACCGGTTCCAAAAAGTCTGAAGCATCGCGCCGTATCCCGAACCGGGATGCAAAGTCGAATCCGGTTCTGCTTCCTGACGTTCGGAATGTATCAGTGATGAGAAATTTGAGTTCAGAGAATCGCTTTGAACCAGCCTGATGCTACCTCCGATTAATTCCAGATTGTCGATAGGCGGTTGCTGTCTTAACAGCCGGGCCAGCGAAAAACTTCCGGTTGCGGTTTCGCAAGTGAAGAGTGTATCCTTGTCTTCTGGTAGTAGTGATATGCCTGTCAGCCGTACCCTTGCAAATCCGGCAAATCCTGCCTGCCTTACCGAAAGGGTGCAATGCAGCCTGTCGGATACCTTTTCTTCGATTTTTTGAATGGCAGTGTCGAGCAATAGCTGCCTGAAGAGAAAATAGGCTCCCAGTGCTGTGGCCAGAACGATCAGTAATCCAACAAAGACCTTTTTGAGTAAGGGCATCTCCAAAAATAAAAAAACAGGAACCAGTCCTGTTTTTTTATGGGTTTTTATTTTAGGGTCAGATTCTTACCAGGTCAACCATGCCGTATCCCTCTTCGGTGAGCATGCCAAGTCCCGATTCCCAGATAAACTTATGTACTTCGGGATGGGCGTGGAGGGTAAATGGCAGCAGGTAGCCCATCATCGTGTTACCCATCGACGACTTATAAAAACGGGCATATTTCTTTCCTGTTTCGTGAATTTTATTCACATACTCCATGTCGGGCATGGCCTCAAATTCGGCAAACTCATTCAGCGCCGATTCAGGATAACCTGCCCGTTCCATTCTGTCAAGTGTAACGTTGTAAAGAATATCTGAAAATTGTTGTGAAGTAGGATCAATGATCTCCTGAGCTTTTTCAAGGTCCTGATCCGGGTTAAACAGGATCAGAGGCGAAATGCAGAGGTAGCGCATCTTTGTTTGGAAAGAGGGATCCGGGATTACCTCGTAGGTTTTTGGAACGAGATTCATTTTGCCGGCAGCAAGAAATGGTTTTTCAAAAATCTTTTTCACGAGCAACTCGGCAAACTCATGGTTCCTGCTCGAGATTACCAGCGTAATTTTTGAGGAGAGGAATCGCATGAATCCATTCTGAATTTTGGAAGTGCCTTTGAGAGACGAAAAATTAAAAAACGTCCTGTCGGTCGTAATTGTATCGCTGATTTCAACCAGGCTGTCAGAAAGCAGCTTTTGGTGGTGTAAGGGGATTGAGTTTGCGGAGGCGTGTTCCCGAAGAAAAGAAATCTTGATTCTCATATCATTTAAAGTGGTTGACAAAAGTAATTCAAAGCAGGTAAATGCGGCAATACATCTGATGTTTTACCTGAAGGTAAAACTACACCTATATCAAACATTTCACAAAATAAATTCAATTCAGTCCCAATAAGCATGACTCCGGTCATAAATTTCCTGAAAATCACCGGAAAAATGGTGTGTTCACCTGTTCCGCAATCAATGGTCAAATATAAAACAATATTATTGTTCGGTGAAGCGATTAAAGTGGCTGTTTTTTCCTGAACAGGGTCGCCTGAATAGGAAAATGGTCGCTCAAACGGATGTTTTGAGTTTCAAACCCGAACGATTTAAATGCATCCGAATGAAGCAGATAGTCGATTCTCAGCCCCGGCAGCGGCCCTGCATAGCTGGTGCCGGTTCCCGATCCGCTCTCTCTGAACGAGTCGATAAGGTGGTCGGAAATGGTCTGATAGGTGTACGAAGCAGGCGTATCGTTAAAATCGCCGCAAAGGATAACAGGGTAGGGCGACTCTTTGATGTGTGCGGCAATTAATTCAGCCTGACTTGCCCTCTTTATGTAGGCCCGTCTCAACCGGGAAATGATTCTTCTGGTGCTTCGCAGTTTCTCCATCTCCTCCTGTCCTTCTCCCAAATCTTCAAAAAAACGGTAGTCTTCGTCTCTGAAGCGTACCGACTGTAAGTGGCAGTTATACACCCTGATGGTATCCTGCGGAGTGGCAATATCGGTGTAAATACAAATATTGGCTGTTTTTTCATCAAAATAGAGGACACCTTTACCCACAATGGGGAAGGTGCTGTAGGTTGCTATTCCCCAGCAATCGGCACCTCTGAGTATGATAGGATATTCAACATGAGCGTATTTGGCTTTGAGAAAGGTTTTGAGATCGGTTTCGTTGTGGAACAGTTTACCCGTGGAATTAAAAAATTCCTGCATGCACAAAATATCAGGTTGCTCTTTGTCAAAATAGGCGAAAATGGAGGCTCTGGTTTCTTTGTTGTGTGTCCAGTTGTAAAGGTCGAATAACCTGACATTATAGCTCATCACTTTAATAGGCTTCCCATTGGTATCTGATTGGGGAACAGGCTTGCCGTCTATTTGAAAATATTCAGGCAATCGGGGTATACACAGCAGTAATGCTGCCAGCGGGACAAACAGAAAGACTCTTCGGCGCAAGAGCCAAATGATGAGGAAGATGAGGTTGATGATGAGAAAAAACGGGAAAAAGAGTCCCAGTATGGCTATATACCAGAACAGGGCTGGTGATACCAGCGATACATGTGCCGATAATATGGTAAAAAGAGCAAAAACAAGTGTTGCAGCCCGGAGAATGGTCCCGGAAAAACCCGATTTTCGTTTCTCAAAAGCAAAAGGACTCATAGACAATTGATACCTTGAATTTAGGATTCTGATTCGGAATTTCCACTCGCTTTAAAAAGTATATCTTTTTCTTCCGTTGACAAGCTGTCGTAACCTGATTGATTGATTTTATCCAGAATGGCATCAATTACCTCTTGCCGCGAATGCCTGTCAGGTGTTTGACGGGAGCTTTTTTTATGCACCATCCGCAAATTACCCTTGCCCCGGTTGGTAAACCATGCAAAGATTTTCTCCGGCAGCAAACCGGGCGAGCCTCCGTTTTTCAATGAACGGGTGTACAAATAGCCGTATAATGCGCCACCCAGGTGACTGATATTTCCTCCCGCATTTCCATCAGGGATGCTTATCAGATAGAGTACAACCAAAAACAGCGCGATATATTTTAGCCGTACCGGGCCAAAAAACAACAAGTGGATGGTGTAGTCGGGTACCAGTGTGGCGATAGCGCATAAAACGGCAATTACTCCGGCAGAAGCACCTATGAGCCGCGACATTTCAACGGTGCCCGTAAATGCAGGTAACACGTTGAAGAGTATCATATAAAGTAATCCACCCCATATACCGCCCATCAGATAAACGATAACTACCCGCCGGCTGCCGAGCATATCGCAAAAAAGTTTTCCGGCCCAATAGAGGATGAGCATATTAAACAGGATGTGAAAGAAATTTATATGGACAAACATATAAGTAACTATCGACCAGGGTTGTTTCAGAAAAGCGACAATAGCGGCAGGGAAAGCCAGCCAGTCGGCAACAATGTCGGCTGAAAAACCATGGATCCCCGCCAAAAAGAAAAACAACTTGAGCAGACTGAGAAGTAAAAACAATCCGATATTAATTGCCATCAGGCGGAAGAGTCCTTCGGCCTTAATAAAATTCATTCTCAGTTCATCAATCCACCTCATATCAGGGTCAGTAGAATTGGTTTCGGTTGCGTTTGTTCCAGTACCGGATCAGGAAAAATCCAAATAACATACCACCCAAGTGTGCAAAATGCGCCACATTATCGCCGGGATTATTTGACACTCCCGAAAATAATTCAAAGAGACCATAAAGAATCACGAAGTATTTGGCCTTTATGGGAATGGCAAAATAGAGGTAAATAAGCGTGTTGGGAAACAGCATTCCAAATGCCAGCAGCACACCAAAAACAGCACCCGACGCGCCAACAGTCGGTACATCCATTTTGGCCGTTACCAGCATATTGGCATATTCAATGGAGCGGCCGGCCAGCTGACTGCTTTCAGGAACGTTTTGCCATTGCGTTAAAAAGTCGTTCATCTTATTTACGGTTTCCGCATTCAGATACATACCGTTCTGCTTCACAAGAGTAATAAAGTCCATCATATCGGGAGCGGCGGCATACACATCAACGGCATGCTGCAGCTGGTTGATACCGTACCAGGCCATGCAGGTTTGAATGATGGCAGCGCCGATTCCCGTCACAAAAAAATAGATCAGAAACCGTTTGGGACCCCAGTAGTTTTCCAGCACCGTGCCAAACATCCATAACGCGAACATGTTTGAAAGCAGGTGCATAAAACTGCCATGCAGAAACATGTAACTCACATACTGAACGGGATTAAAATATTGCGAAAGCGGATAATAGAGACCAAAATGTTCGTTGAAACTAAAACCCAGTCTTTCGGTAAATACTGTTTCGGCGAGCCAGAGCAGGCCGTTAATAATCAGCAGATTTTTGATGACCGGTGGAAGAAGATTAAAGGAAGAGGGCCGGTATTCCTGGTATGACATATATGCTTTTATTGTTGTTGAACGTTCAAACGCCGAACATGTTTTCGATTGCTCCTACAGACAGTAAATAAAACACAGGTTTTCCGTTAGGCGTAAGTGCCGGCTGAACGCATTGCATAAGCTGTTTCACAAGGTGATCGGCCGAAGCAGTATCGGTAATTTCACCTCTCCTCATTGCCATTGCCGAGGCGGTACTGCGTGCCAGTGATTCGTTAATGGTTGTTGCTACGTCGCCCGAGCTGTTCCGGTAATATTCTAAAATGCGCTCGACAACAGGCTTTACATCAATGGCATTTATACCGTGTGGCAATCCGTTTATGGAATAGGAGGTTCCGCCGAGACTGCTGATATCAAATCCGATTCGCTGCATACCTTCCAAACATTCGGTCATGGTGAGGTGATCCGCCGTGCTGAGTTCCAGCACCTGAGGAAACAACTGTTGCTGTGCTTTTTCGGGCTGATTGCTGAGACGCGCGAGGTGTTTTTCATACAATACCCTTTCATGAGCAGCTCTTGGATCAATAATAAGTAAATCGTTGTTCTGTACAGCTACAATAAATCGGTTCGAAAGGAGACTCAAAACCTTAATGGTTTTTTCGGTTTCGTTTTCGGAATCGGTATCAAACAGCGGAACTGCATGCTGTCTGCGGGGCTCTCTGTTTTGATCCGGAAACACTTGAATCCTCTCTGTTGATGAGCCGCCCGTTGCAAATGGATTGTAGGAGGGATTTATAGAAATGGATGGTTGTTTCGGAAGGGTATTATACATGCTCACGGGAATATTAAACGCGGTTTCCTGCTCAAAATCGAGTGTAGGAGCGATACTGAATTTCCCGAGCGCTCTTTTTACTGCCGCACGCATAATAGCGTAAACCGACTTCTCATCTTCAAATTTAATTTCTGTTTTGGTAGGATGGATGTTGATGTCGATTCTGGCCGGATCCATTTCAATCATCAGAAAATAGGAGGGGTGCGTACCGGGAGGCAGCAGGTTTTCGAAGGCATGTACCACGGCATGATTCAGGTAACCATCGCGGATATAGCGGCCATTCACAAAAAAGTATTGCTCGCCACGGGTCTTCTTTGCAAACTCAGGCTTTAGTATAAATCCGTTGAGCCCTAAAATGGTTGTCTGTTCTTCCACCGGTACCAGCCGCTCGTTGTAAGCATTTCCGAATATGCCTGTAAGTCGCTGCCGCAGATTTCCGGGCTTCAGATTAAAGAGCTGAATACCGTCCGACACAAGCGAAAAACTGATATCAGGTCTGGCGATTGCAGTGCGTTGAAATTCCTCCGCGATATGGCGGAGCTCGGAGGCGTTGGACTTAAGAAAATTACGTCTTGCAGGAATATTGTAAAAGAGATTTTTTACATAAATACCGGTGCCTTCGTTACCGGCATGAGGCTCCTGCGAAACAAATTTACTCCCTTCAATTAACAGATGGGTTCCTGTTTTTTGATCGTGACGCCGCGATTTGAGTTCCACCTGTGCAACTGCAGCAATGGAAGCCATTGCCTCGCCTCTGAATCCCATTGTACGAATGGCAAAGAGGTCTTCGGCCCGGTTGATTTTTGATGTTGCATGCCGTTCAAAACACATTCTCGCATCCGTTTCGCTCATTCCGCAACCATTGTCGGTTACCTGAATAAGCGATTTGCCGGCATCCTTTACCACAACCGTTATCTGATCGGCACCTGAATCAATGGCATTTTCAATGAGTTCTTTCACTGCCGATGCCGGCCGCTGGATTACTTCACCGGCGGCAATCTGGTTGGCAACCGAGTCGGGGAGAAGGCGAATGATATCGGACATGAGTGGAATAAAAAATACTACAGGTACAAAAATACCCCGTACCGGCTTTTCGTTACCTGCAAAGGTACTTATTTCCTCTGCACCATTCTATTCTTTCAGCCTTCTCAGCAGGTTTGTTTTATTCCTGATAATCAATGTAAACCACAGAATTACTAATTTCGCACCAATGAAGGGTTGCTATCGGTTTTTTCTCCTTGGTTTTGCTGTTGGTCTGTTGTCGGCAATACCAAAGGCCGCACTTTCCCAGCATTCCAATCCTCCATTTATCAGTAAAAGTTCCGAAGCCTGGGCCGACTCGGTCCTCAAAACACTCTCCTATGAGGAACGGATCGGTCAGTTGTTTATGGTCGATGCTTATTCAAACAGGGATTCGGTGCATATTCAGCAAATCGCCCGGCTGATAAAAGAGTACCACATCGGAGGTATTATTTTCTTTCAGGGTGGTCCCGTGCGGCAGGCAGTTCAAACTAATTACTATCAATCCATTTCAAAAGTGCCGCTCATGGTTGGCATCGACGGGGAGTGGGGGTTATCGATGCGTCTCGACAGTACCATCCGTTTTCCACGACAAATGACATTATCTGCGGCTTCGAGCGATTCATTGGTATATCGGATCGGCTCGGCCATAGCCCGCCAGTGCAAGCGGATGGGCATACAAATTAATTTTGCACCGGTTGCCGATGTAAATAACAATCCCCGGAACCCGGTTATCAATACCAGATCATTTGGCGATGATCCATCGGAGGTAACAGAAATGAGCATGAATTATATGCTCGCCCTCCAGCAGCAGCATGTACTTGCCTGTGTAAAACATTTTCCCGGACATGGCGATACCGATGCCGATTCGCATCTGGCATTGCCAATGATTACAAAAAAACGGGAAGCACTGGATACAGTTGAACTGGTACCGTTCCGCAAACTGCTTTCAAACGGAGCCGCATCGGTAATGGTAGCGCACCTGTTTATTCCCGCACTGGATACAACTCCCAATCTAGCCTCTTCCTTGTCGGCTCCCGTGGTTACAGGGTTGCTCAAAAATGAACTTAATTACAACGGTTTGGTTTTCACCGATGCACTCAACATGAAAGGAGTAGCCGATTATTATCCTCCGGGAGAAATCGCATTAAAAGCCTTGCATGCAGGTAACGATGTGCTGTTGTTTTCGGCTGATGTGCCTGCCGCCTTTACACGGTTGCATTATGCCATTCAGAATTGCGAACTCGATCAGGAAGCCGTTGACAGCAGAGTAAAAAAAATTCTCATGGCTAAATACTGGAGCGGCCTGAATAAATATGTTCCTATTGATACAACAGCATTGACAGCAGATCTGAACAATGAAACAGATCTGTTTCTGGCACGATCTGCATTTGAATCGGCCATAACGGTATTGGAGAATCATGAGCAATGCATTCCTGTTTCAAATGTAATGCCCGGCACTGTTGCAGCCATCGAAATAGGTGATTCGCTGATGAACCCCTTTCAGCAGACACTCAACCGTTATGCTCCGGTCGACTGTTACGGTCTTCCCATGAATTTCTCCACGGAAACCGGTGATTCACTTGTTAAGCTGCTGGCACCTTACAGTACGGTAATCCTGAGTGTGCACAACATCTTTACAAAGGCTTCCATCCGGTATGGCATCACCGACACCTTGCCCGCGTTTATTGAAGCATTGAGAAAAAAAACAAAACTGATTACCGTTGTTTTTGGCAACTCGTACAGTCTTACGCGGCTTGAACCGGCAGTGGCGGGTGCCGGACTGGTTATTTCTTACGAAGATACCTACTGGCCCCAGGTGGCAACTGCCCAGATACTCTTTGGCGGTGAAAACGCCTCAGGCGATTTGCCGGTGTCAGTATCATCCGATTTTACCAAAGGCTCAGGATTAAAGTCATCCGTTCCGCTGACACGTTTGGGTTTTTCGACTGTTGAGGAAGGCGGCTTGCAAGAGGGAGCTCTAAAGACAATTGACTCTCTTGCCATAAAAGCAATAAATGAAAAAGTAACTCCGGGGTGTCAGGTACTTGTTGCCAAAAACGGGACTGTAATTTATGAAAAGGCATTTGGCACTTTCGACTACGACAGCTCCCGCATGGTACAGAACAGCGATTTGTACGATATAGCTTCCGTTACAAAAATGGCTGCAACGGCACTTGCTGTAATGCGGCTGTATGAACACCATAAAATTGATGTAACCAAAAAAGCGTCACACTATTTGCCGGAACTTAAAAAGACCGCCTTAAAAAATTGTGTAATAGCAGATATACTGACCCATCAGGCCGGACTGAAGGCATGGATTCCGTTCTGGAAAGAAACAATGGAAAAGGGAAAGCCTGCCTACAATATTTATCATCCCGAAAAGGATGTGAATTATACCATTCCTGTTACCGACAGCTTGTTTATGCTCTCCCTTTACAAAGATTTTGTATGGGAAGGAGTGTTGAAGTCTGAAGTTACCGCGCCGGGAAATTATGTTTACTCCGACCTTGGCATGTTGATTATGCAGCGTATGGTTGAACATATTACGGGTATGCCTCTCGATGAATACCTGGAGGAGGAGTTTTACCGGCCTATGGGAATTTACCGTTTGTGCTTTAACCCGCTGAATCATTTTCCTGTCAGCCGAATTGCACCCACCGAAAACGATACGTCATTCCGTAAACAGCAAATCAGAGGCACGGTGCATGACCCTGCAGCGGCCCTGCTGGGTGGGGTAGCGGGCAACGCAGGCCTCTTTAGTGATGCATCCAGTGTGGCTATGATTATGCAAATGCTGCTCAACGGCGGCGAATACGGGGGACGCAGGTATCTTGAACAATCAACTGTTGATTTTTTTACCAGACGCTATTTTACCAATTCACTTAACAGAAGGGGGCTTATTTTTGATAAACCCGAAACCTCCCCGGGAAAAGAAAGCCCGGCTGCCCGTTCGGCGTCGCCTGCCACATTCGGACATACCGGATTTACAGGAACATGTGCATGGGCCGATCCTCAAAACGACCTTGTGTTTATATTTCTTTCCAACAGGGTTTACCCCGATGCCACCAATAACAAACTGGCCAAAGGAAACTACCGCACCGACATGATGGAAGCAGTGTATAAGGCCTATAATTTGGAACACAGGTAAACAATCTGCCGCCGGCCTTGTTAGTTTATAGTTTTATTTCAGGCCGGAGATTTTTAATACTTTCATTATTAACACAATGGCTGATACCCATACGGCAAATAAGTTCGGTATATTAGCAAATTAGTTTACACTTTTATTATTCTTTACCTATTCGAAAACTATCATGAAAATTGGAATTGTTTGTTACCCCACATTTGGTGGTTCGGGAGTACTTGCCACCGAACTGGGTAAGGCACTGGCTGAAAATGGACACGAAATACATTTTATTACATACAGTCAGCCGGTACGGCTCGACTTTTTTTCAGAGAACATTACCTATCACGAAGTCACTGTAGCCAATTATCCGCTTTTTGAATATGCGCCATACGAAAGTGCGCTCACCAGCAAACTGGTAGAAGTAGTGAAGTATGAAAAGCTGGATTTACTGCATGTGCATTATGCCATTCCGCATGCATCGGTTGCCTGGCTCGCAAAACAAATACTCGCCTCACAGGGCATCTATATTCCTGTTGTAACAACACTGCACGGAACAGATATCACACTGGTAGGTAAGGATGTCAGCTATGAGCCTGTGGTAACATTTGCTATTAATCACTCCGACGGTGTTACTGCTGTATCCAAAAGCCTTCGTTCAGAGACCTATGATAACTTTAAAATCAAAAAAGATATTGAAGTGATCTACAATTTTGTTGATATGAAGCGTTTCAGCAAAAAACCCAAAGATCATTTCAAAAAAGCGATTGCCCCCTTTGGTGAGAAAATAATTGTACATACCTCTAACTTCAGAAAAGTTAAAAGGGTAGAAGATGTAGTGCGCACATTTGATAAACTGTACCATAAAATCCCGGCTAAATTACTGTTGATAGGCGATGGCCCCGAACGTGCCGCTATTGAACAATTATGCCGCGAAACAGGAACATGTGATAATGTACGGTTCCTCGGAAAACAGGAAGCCATTGAGGAGATATTATCCGTGAGCGATTTGTTTATTATGCCCTCGGAGACTGAAAGTTTTGGTTTGGCAGCACTCGAAGCCATGGCCTGCCAGGTGCCTGTAATATCATCCAATACAGGAGGAATGCCTGAGTTGAATATTCAGGGAGTGACCGGGTATTTGTGTAACGTTGGCGATACCGATTGCATGGCGCTGCATGCCGAGATGATTTTATCTGATGCCGGTAAACATGCTGAATTCAAAAAAAATGCTTTCGAACAAGCTAAGAAATTCGATTTGCAGGTGATTATGCCGCAGTATGAACAACTGTACAAAAATGTACTCAAAGTATTTCATTCCAATTCAGGGCAGTCTGCAATAACGGCCTGATCACGGAACAGCAGAGAATTTAATTTTTAATAACAGCTCATTAACCTCCTGCGGCTTTTGCCTTGTAGCCGTTATCCGTCAGTATTTTCAGCACCTTTTGTCTTACGTCACCCTGAATCAGGATTTCGCCGTTTTTTGCTCCGCCGCCAACTCCGCATTTCGTTTTAAGCATCTTGGCAAGTGCCGTTAAATCCTCTTCGGTTCCGATAAATCCCGTTATCAACGTAACTTGTTTTCCGCCTCTCTGTTTTCTGTCGATAAGCACTCTCAAATGTTGTTCCGCAGGAGGGAGTGTCGTATTTGATTCCTCCTGTTGAGAGTGGCTTCCGAATTGGGGGTTAGTAGAATATACTATTCCCGATTTACCTTTGTTTTTATTGGACATACCGGTATATTATGGAACAATCAATTGCAGTTTGTCCGATTCACATGCGATCGTGAACCGGCCAAAGGTACCGCCGGGTTCCCCGTCTATATGCAGTGGAGCAGGTGGTTCACAAGTAAGGGTTATTTTATTTGAACGGAATGTATTTGCATAACGCGATTTTTTTACTGTACCGGTAAACACCTTTAAGGCAACTCCGGGTACAGCATATCCCCTGAGGGGAAGTATCACCGTGAAATCAACTAACCCGTCTTGCGTTGAAGCATCAGGAGCAATGCGTGCACCGTTGCCATATTGCGATGCATTGCCAATGGCCATAAAAAATCCCTTGTATTCGAACCGGCTATTGCCATCTGTTACCGTAAACAGGTGAGGGTGGTAGTTGCTGAATTCGGTAACCACCAGTTTAAGGTATCCCGAAAATCCCCGCTTTCCGTCAGAACCGAATAAATTGGCAACGTGTGCATCAAATCCGATTCCGGAAACATTAAACGACAGTTTGTCGTTGATACGCGTGGCATCATGTGCAACGGTTTTGCCTTTTTCGATTACATCCAGCGCTTCTGCAAACCGAAGCGGTATATGGTGGTGCCGAGCCAGTCCGTTACCCGATCCGCACGGGATAATTCCAAGCCGTGTTGCGGAGCCATATACACCGGTCGCAGCTTCATTAACCGTACCGTCGCCACCGGCGGCAACAACTGTTGATACACCTGCAGCAGCCGCTTCGCGGGCAAGCACCCCGGCATGTCCCGGCCCCGTGGTGAAGACAATTTTATAATCAACACCGCTGTTTTTGAATTTATGGTCGATTAATGCGGCATCGGGTCTGTTAGCCGAACCACCTGCAATAGGATTGATGATAAATAACAGGCTTGTACTCACGGTTTATGGGTATAGGTCATTTCATTCTTTATCATCGACCGGTTAAATTGCTGGATTACCGATTGGGTATATTTCAGTAATGCTTTTTCTGCTGAAGGAAAACTGCCTGATACATTGTTTTTAAGTAAGGGGTCGTTTTCGTATCGGTAGGCGGCGGTAATTTCTTCGCCATCGGTCTGGATCATCAGCGAATCGTTAAACGACTGGAATAAACTTCCTGTGTAATTCAATGCTCTGCCGCTTTTGGATCTGTCAAATACACTGTTGCCAAACGAACTGAAGGTTAAATCGTAATGCAGGTAATCAAGTATGCTGGGAATTATATCAATTTGTTCTGTCGCTCTTCTGCTCACGCCTTTTAATGAATGATCGGGAGTAAAGAAAACAATAGGAATACGGAACATACCCAGAGACGAATTATAGCCGGCAGCCGAATTCGGCCCGGTATGATCGGCAGTAATTACAAAAAGGGTGTTAGGGTACCAGCTGGTTTTGCGTGCCGTCTCAAAGAACTTTCCCAGAGAATAATCGGCGTATCCCAAACTTTCATGAATAGGGAGCGGGCCTTTCGGAAAGTGGTTTTGTAACGAATCGGGAATCGCATAAGGATGATGCGACGATAATGAAAAAAAGACATTTACAAAAGGCTCCTGCTGTTTGTTCATAGCATTGCAGAAGTACTGGAAAAAGGGTCCGTCAAAAACGCCCCATTGACCGTCGTAGCCGTCACCGGGATATTCGTTTCTGCCGTAATATCCGTTAAAGCCGGTGATGTGAGCAAAATTGTCGAAGCCCATTGTTCCGTTGTTTCCGCCATGAAAAAATCCGGATGAATACCCCTTGTTTTGCAGGAGCCCGGCGATCGATTCAACTCTGTTACTGCTGTAAGTGCTGGTGATAAATGAGAAGGGCATCAATACAGGCAGGGAAGCGGCTACTGCAGGTATTCCGTCTATGGACTTCTTGGCATTGGCAAATCCGTTCACAAACACCAGGCTCTGGTTCATAATACTGTCAAGTACCGGCGTATATCCTTTACCGTTATTAAAATAACCGATGTATTCAGCCGAAAAGCTCTCCATAATAATAATCACCACATTTTTGGGGATAAAACCGGTTGAATCGGCATAGCTCCTTTCCTTTTTAAACCACCGGGAGGCATCGGCGGCAGTCAGGTAGTTCTTCTCTTCGAGTGTCGACTTTCCCAGCGATCTGATTATGGTGAAAGGTGTGTTGAGTACCAATGGCACCAGCCGCTGGGGAACGTGCTGCGCTGCCGACATGGCACTGAGCGGACGGTACTGTAGCCCGCCTCTTGCGGCGATAACGGTAACGGCTGTAAGCAGTAATGCAATGAGTACCGGTTTGTAACTTCTCTGCAAAACAGGAGGTGTCTTGGGCTTGACACGGAAATACATCCGAATGAGCAGAAACGCCAGAAAAGCAAATACCACTAACACATACCAGAAGTCTCTGGCCATTGCAGGGAGGGTGTTAGCCATATCGCCACCCATGGTAAACAAACTGAATAAATCGGCGGTGGTGCGCTTCCCCTGGAATTTAAAATATTCGAGGTCAACACTGTTGAGTAACAGGGCGGGCAGGTTACAGATGATAAATACAAAAGCGATGGTTTTTTGCATGCTTTTGCGGTAAAAACTTCGGCCCGGAATAAGGTGGAGCAAAATAACGATTGCATTGGTGAAGGCTATCGCCGAAAGATCGAAGCGGATACCAACTACAAACGACTTTATTATTTGCAGTGCCGAAGCTTCTCCGAAATAGGTGTAGTTGGCAATTAAAAAGGAGAGCCGGCTAAGCTCATATACCAGCATTACCGCCAGCATTCGCAGGGCAAGAACCCGGAGTTGTTCTCGGTAGGAAATCACGGCTGAAAGTTAATGGAAAAAAATAAGGCTGTCCTGTTTGGGACAGCCTTGAGGCATTGTCTACTTTCTTTAATTCTTTGTCATAACGTAGGTGTAGTCAACTGTATCTGAGGCGGTTGTCTCGGTTACCGTAAGAATCAGCTGATCGGGAGGCCCGGAGTTGGTGATGCCGGCACCCGAATAATTAACCGCAACAGGCGGAGTTCCGGCTGTTATTGTTTGGTTGTAAGGGTCAATGGCGGTTCCGGAAATGAGTATATTAAATAATGCATCGGCATTGGAGCGGTCGCCAAACTTCATAAATGCCATTTGATTGTTGAGTGTGTTGGAGAAGCCAAGTGAGTCGGTATACTGGTAAAGTGTAACTCCGGCCGAGTCTTTTTCGCAGGTATAGTTTGCATTCCAGGAACTGCCGGTAAGTTCATTGGAAACATTTATCTGCCTCGATGCGCTTGTAGCATTTCCGGCGCCGTCGGTGGCGGTATAGGTAAGATAGTAGGTGCCTGTTTTATTTACATTAAAACTTCCTGTTACCGTTACGTTAACCACCCCATCCTGATCATCAATGGCAATTGCACCGGGGTCAGTGTAGGTGCTTTGCAGAAAAATGTTTTCAACCTGATTGCCGTTGAGTGTAATTTTCGGAGGTGAGTTATCGGTGTCTTTTTTACACGATGAAATTGAAAGTATTAGTGCCATGGAACATACGGACCACAAACAGGTGCGTTTGAAAGCATAAAAAAACGGATGTTGAGTCATTTTTACAGGATTGAATTTAAAGCCTTAAAGATAAGCATGCCGGGGTTGTCGGGATGGGGCTGCTCCCGTTCATTCTTCTATAAATTTCAACCTGCGATTGTTAATAAAAGAAACTTCTGCAACAGGCATTACAGCTGAATACCTTCGTTTCTTTGCAAAAAAGTAAAAACCATGAAACGATTAGTTGTATTTGCATGTATCATCGCTTTAGGATTTATCTCTTCATGTGGTCCGGGTGCTGAAGAGAAAGCTGCGGAAGCTCAAAAAATGGCTGACTCTGTAGCATCGGCGGCAGCAGCTAAAAAAGCAGCCGAAGAAGCGGCACTGGCTCAGGAAGCTATTAAAGATTCGCTCTCCAGACTGAATGACACCACAATGGTTGCCCAGTAACACAACCTCAAAATGAAAAAAGCCCGCAACCGCGGGCTTTTTTCATAGAATACAATCCGAAAGTTAATCTTTGAGATGGAGTCTTTTTCTTACCATTTCATAATTGCTCCAGTCGAGATCGGGGTTTTGCTGACGAACCAGTCCGTCTACTATCACCAGTTTTACATCGAAGTAGGCAGGTGCAGGCGGCGTTTGCAGATTGCTCAGCGATATATCCACACCAAAATAATTCAGGTACCGGTAAGTGTTGTAATAGGCCTGTACGCCAACACCCGTAACCGTGTAGGGTAAGGTGGCCCATCCCAACACCGGGTCGTTTACATAAGCGGCGGTCATGCCGTAATCAATAATTTGCTGTGTGAGCTGAGGAACGTACTGTTCAAAATAAATGGAGTGCTGGGGTTGGTTGGGAGCAAGGTAGGTTAACCACTGTCCCTGAGTAATAGTGTAATTAACCACATAAACATTGGCGTTGCCGGCAGGCCCCTGGGGACCAACTGGACCTGTGTCACCTTTTTGACCGCACGAGCTCCAGGAAAAAACAGTTGCCGCAGCAGCAAAAAAGCTTAAGGTTTTTAATAATTTCATAGTGTTTGGATTAATAGTATTTGTTGTTGAATGACCGGGTATCTTTTTCGCAGTAGCTGAAAATCATTGTGCAGAAGACTTACTCCTCATACTCCCGGCGCAGTCGCTGCATCCCGGTTTGTGATTACTCCTGAAACGGTTTATCAGATAGGCGATGCTGATACCAAAGATAATGCCAACCAAAATCACCTGCCACATCGTTTTCGCAATTAATAGTTTAAGACTCCACAAAGATAACCTTTTCCTACTTTTGAGCCTGGAATCCCCCTGGCTATGAATTTCGACCGAAAATCGCTCACCGACACCGACCTGATCAGGTTTTACATGCAATTGCTGAAACCACGGATGATTGAGGAGAAGATGCTGGTGCTGCTGCGACAGGGCCGGATAGCAAAGTGGTTCTCGGGTATAGGACAGGAGGCCATCTCTGTAGGTACTGCCCTGGCATTAAACCCCGAAGAGTACATCTTACCCATGCACCGGAATCTGGGTGTTTTTACCGTTAGAGAAATACCGTTGCGCCGCCTTTTTTCACAGTGGCAGGGCAAGCCGGATGGCTTTACACGCAGCCGCGACCGATCGTTTCACTTTGGCACCAACGAATTTCATATTGTTGGTATGATTTCGCATTTAGGTCCGCAAATGGGCGTTGCCGATGGAATCGCGTTAGCCGAAAAAATAAAACAAACCCGCAGGGTGACTGCGGTATTTACCGGTGATGGCGGTGCCAGTGAGGGCGATTTCCATGAATCGGTGAACGTGGCAGCTGTATGGGATTTACCGGTAATTTTTATCGTTGAAAACAACGGTTATGGTTTATCGACACCCTCACGCGAGCAATTTCGGTGCAAACAGTTTATCGATAAGGCCATTGGTTACGGTATTGAAGGAGTACAGGTTGATGGCAATAATTTACCGGATGTATACCATGCGGTAAGTGCACTTGCTGTTTCGATGCGTGAAAACCCGAGACCTGTTTTGCTCGAATGTATGACCTTCAGAATGCGCGGTCACGAAGAGGCATCAGGAACAAAATATGTCCCGCAGGAATTATTTGAGCAATGGGGACAAAAAGATCCGCTGAAAAACTTTGAAGATTATCTTGTAAAAGAAGGACTGCTGAATAATGAAATCATTAGCGGGATACGTACTTCCATCAGAGAAGAAATAGAACGGGGACTGGAACAGGCCGAATCGGGTGCCGAACCTGAACCGGTGACCGAACAAGAACTCTCCGACATGTACGCACCTGCACCTGCTGTTATTCAACCAACGGGTAACGCTACCGAAAAACGGTTTCTCGATGCTGTCACCGACGGCATGCGGCAGGCTATGGAGCGACATGAAAACCTGATAATCATGGGTCAGGATATTGCCGAATACGGAGGTGTGTTCAAAGCCACTGCAGGTTTTGTAGAGCAGTTTGGTCATGACCGCATTCGCAATACTCCCATTTGTGAATCGGCCATAGTGGGAGCGGGCCTGGGTCTTGCCATCCGTGGCATGAAATCAATTGTGGAGATGCAGTTTGCCGATTTTGTAACGTGTGGTTTTAATCAGATAGTAAACAACCTGGCTAAAACACATTACAGGTGGGGACAAGCTGCCGATGTAGTAGTACGCATGCCTACCGGTGCAGGTGTTGCGGCCGGACCATTTCACTCACAGTCAACAGAAGCCTGGTTTTTTCATGTACCGGGATTAAAAATTTTATACCCGGCATTTCCGGATGATGCCAAGGGGCTTATTGCAGCAGCCGTTGAAGATCCGAACCCGGTTATGTTTTTTGAACACAAGGCACTGTACAGAAGTATTTCAGGTCCTGTGCCCGATAACTATTACACCACACCAATCGGTAAAGCGCGCACTGTTCGTCAGGGAACCGATGTTACAGTTATCACGTATGGTTTTGGCGTACACTGGGCAATGGAAATACTCGATAACCATCCCGAGATAAGTGCTGAACTCATTGACCTTCGATCACTTTTACCCTGGGACAGGGAGGCAGTTCTGGAAGGTGTTAAAAAAACGGGTAAGGCCATCATCCTGCACGAGGATACTATCACCGGTGGAATAGGAGCCGAAATAGCCGCCGTTATTGCTGAATCCTGTTTCGCTCTGCTCGATGCCCCTGTTATCAGAAGCGGCAGTCTCGACACACCCGTGCCGATGTCCTCAAAACTCGAGTGGAATTTTTTACCTAAACAACGGTTTGAAAAACAGCTGCTGGAACTGGTCGCCTACTAAATACTGT
>DASUFP010000089.1:0-26180 GCA_036274495.1 Bacteroidia bacterium | reverse complement strand
GGTCCTGAGAACCATTGTTTTCGAGTATTTCAGTCACCGTCCTTTCGTCCAGATGTCCTGCTTTTTCGTAACCGGCAAGAAGCATTTCAAGTTTTTCCTGAACAAGGGCAATCTGTGCCTCGTCGCCTAGGATTTTTAAATCGTTGCCCCTTGAAATAATGCGGAGACCGGGAAATTTTTTTCTGATAAGCTCAAGATTGGCGTCATTTACCCCGAAAAAGCCAACCGGGTTCATGCCAACAGGGAATGTGATTTCTTTCAAAAGAAGCTGGAGTTAGTTAACAGTAATTGTTTAAAGGTTCAAAATTAAATAAATGATCGGTTGCGTGTGATTCCTTATTTTTGAGGCCGCCTAAATGGCCATATGATCCTTAAATGGCTGTCATTACATTAACCACCGACTGGGGAACCAGAGACTTTTTTGTTGCTGCACTGAAGGGCGAATTGTTAAAACAATGCCCGAATGTGCCTGTAATTGATATCTCTCATCACGTAAAGCAGTACGATATTATTGAAGGTGCCCTGATTCTGCGTAATTCATGGAGTCATTATCCGGAAGGGACGGTTCATGTAGTGGGCTTAATTGCCCATGGCGGACACAAATCATCGGCCATAGCCCTGAAGCACAAAGGCCATTATTTTATAGGAAACAACGACGGATTCTTTTCGCTTGCTTTCGATGAAGTGCCTTCAGAAAAGTATTACATCATGGATGCGAAAGGAGCAATGGTAATTCCTTCGCTGCAGGTGCTGGCCGATTCGGCAGCATATCTGGCTAAAGGGGGAAAAGTTAGCGACATGGGCAAGCCGGTTGATGATTATCTGGTTAAAACCATGTTCCAGCCGTATCTGGAAGACGATTCCATCAGCGGCGCTGTTATTTATCAGGATTCATTCGGCAACCTTATTACCAATGTCACCAGCGAACTCTTTAACAGGATTGGAGGAGGAAGAGCTTTTGAAATTCACCTCCGAATGCGGGAGTATATGCTCAGCAATATCAGCACCGACTATAAAGAAGCGGGTCCCGGAAACATGCTGGTGCTCTTTAACAGTTCAGGGTACCTCGAAATCGCTATTTGTGAAGGGAATGCGGCAGAATTGCTGTATCTGAGGTATGGCGATACAATTAGGATAGACTTCCTGAAATGATAGTCAGAATTGTAAAACTCACCTTAAAGACCGATTATATGGATGCCTTTATAAGGCATTTCGAAACCGTCCGCGATTCCATTCATGCATCCCGGGGCTGCCGGTATCTGGAACTGCTTCAGGAAACCAATTTATCGGGAGTGTTGTTTACCCTCAGCCATTGGGAGTCGGAAGCTGACTTGCGCGGTTATTTGGAATCGGAACTCTTTCTGTCAATCTGGAAACAGGTGAAACCTATGTTTGCAGCAAAAGCGGAAGCCTGGAGCCTGAATCATGCCGGGTAAAACTATTGTAAATATTGCCGGATGTTTCCGGCCGCTTTCGGGTGGTATTTGTATTTTTGCCGCAATCCAATCAAACTGATGCTCACGCTTATCCGAAAGGAAATAAATGGTTTTCTAAATTCACTGATTGGATACCTGGCTGTTATCGTCTTTTTGCTGACCATAAGTCTGATAACCTGGATTTTTCCTGAAACAGAGTTTAATATTCCGGAAGCAGGTTATGCATCTATTGACCCGCTGTTCATTATCACACCATGGGTATATATGTTTCTGGTGCCCGCTATTACCATGCGCCTTTTTTCTGAGGAAAAAAAGTCGGGTACAATCGAGTTGTTGTTGACGCGTCCTTTGACTGAAATGCAGGTAGTGCTTGCAAAATATGTTTCAGGTGTAATGCTGGTGCTGTTTTCGTTATTGCCCACACTTGTATTTTATATTAGTGTTCATTTACTGGGTGCACCTCCGGGTAATATTGACACCGGTTCCATGTGGGGGTCGTATGCGGGATTGTTGTTTCTGGGAGCTGTATTTGTTTCTATAGGCGTATTTGCATCTGCACTCTCCGATAATCAGGTGGTGGCATTTATCATAGGATTGTTTCTCTGTTTTATTTGTTATGCCGGATTTGATGCTTCAAGTACTCTTCTCGGCAGTACCGATGCCGCCGCAATTGTTTACAACCTGGGTTTAAGTGCCCATTACGCATCCATGAGCCGGGGAGTGATTGATACCCGTGATGTGATTTATTTTTTAAGTGTGATTGCTTTTTTTGTGATGGTAACCCGTACAATCCTTGAGTCAAGAAAATGGTGAAAGCGGAAACACACAAGGAGGGGAGGCCTCCCGGATCAAGGAAACAACAAAACCTGACCAAACTGGTATTGTTGATCAGTATTCTTGTCTCAGTAAATATCCTTTCCGGTTTTGTTTTTACACGCTTTGATCTTACTTCCGACAAGCGATTTACACTTGATCCCTCAACCATCAAAGTGGTAAGTTCACTTAAAGATGTTGTATATGTGAGAGTATACCTGGAAGGTGATTTTCCTCCCGCGTTCAAGAGATTGCAAAATGCTACCAGAGAAATGCTGGATGAGTTAAGAGCCTATTCAAACGGTAACCTGGAGTATGAATTTATAAACCCCTCCGCCAACCCGGACGACGCCGAGCGAAAAAAGATATACCAGCAACTTGCGGCTCAGGGCATACAGCCGACAAATCTTACCGCACGCAATAAAGAGGGAACTTCCGAACAGGTGGTGTTTCCGGGTGCCATGATAACCTATCTCAGTCAGGAGATGCCCGTTATGCTGCTGCAGGACCAATCGGGAGTGGGAACAGAACAGATGTTGAATAACTCTATACAATCGATGGAGTACAACATTATGAATGCGATCCGTAAAGTAACCAATTTGCTTCCGCAACGGGTGGCGTTTATTGAAGGACATGGTGAATGGGAAGAAAATCAGGTTGCCGATATTACACGTGAACTCAAAACATCTTACCTGGTTGAGCGGGTTAAAATAGATGAAAAGCTGGGCGCTTTAAAAGGCATTCATGCGGTAATTATTGCCGGCTCTGATAGTTTGTGGAGCGAAAAAGATAAGTTTATCCTGGATCAGTATATCATGAATGGCGGCAAGGTGCTCTGGCTGCTTGACGGAACTACCGCCACCATGGATAGTTTGCAATATGCACCTGAGACCATCGCACTTGCAAACGATGTCAATCTCGAAGACATGCTCTTCAGGTATGGTGTCCGCGTTAATTATAATTTACTCATGGATTTGCAATCGGCACCGATACCGGTTGTGACCGGAGTTGTCGGAAACAGGCCCCAGCAGTCGCTGCTGCCCTGGTATTATTTTCCGGTTATTGTTCCCTCGAGTACCCATCCGCTGGTAAAAAACCTGAACGCGTTAAAGTTTGAATTTGTGAGCTCGCTTGATACCGTAGGAAATGCCGGCATTAAAAAAACGGTGTTGCTTTCCACATCCAAATATTCAAGAGAAATGAACGCGCCTGTTCGGGTCGACCTGGATATTATGCGGAGGGAACCTGATGTAAACGACTTTAATAAGTCAGAACTTCCTGTTGCTGTCTTGCTCGAAGGCGCTTTTGTATCGAATTATCGGAACAGGGTGTCGCCTTTAATTTCTCAGGATTCAGCCATTGGTTTCCGTTCTCAGGGTGATACTACCCGGATGATTGTGATCGGGGACGCTGACGTTATCCGGAATAATGTCCGCAAATCCGATGGTGCAATTGCACCCCTGGGACTTGACAGGTATACCGGAACCGTGTATGGGAATAAGGCACTCATCATGAATTGTGTGGATTATTTATTTGATGACTCAGGTCTTATGAATGTTCGTGCAAAGGAATTTAAATTGCTTTTGCTTGATAAAACACGCCTTGATACCGAGTTGTTGAAATGGCAACTCATTAATACAATTGTTCCGGTACTTCTTGTGCTGATTTTTGCGGTTATCAAATTTATCATGCGGAAAAGGAAGTATGCTATTTAACTGAACATGAAAAAAAACAGAAATATTTTAATTGTGCTTTTGGTTCTGATAGCGGTAACAGCCTATTTTGTGACCCAAAAAAAATCGGGAACACTTGAAAGAGAACTCAGCGATTTTGCCTATCGTGATACGGGTTCGGTTACCCGGATTTTTCTGGCCGACAGGACCGGAAAACAAGTGGCCGTTAACCGCAAAGGTCCCGGCAACTGGGTGCTTGATGATGGTTCTGAAGCCAGGAATGATGCAATAAACGCGTTGCTTGACGTCATCCGCAATATAGGTATCAGAAGCCCTGTAGCTAAGGCCGCTTATAATAATGTGGTTAAAGCAATCGCTACAAAAGGTATCAAAATCGAAATTTATAAGGGTAATGAAAAAGTAAAGACCTATTATGTGGGAGGACCCACGCAGGATCAGATGGGAACCTTTATGTATCTCGATGGTTCCTCTGTTCCATTTGTAACTCAGATACCGGGCTTTAACGGGTATCTTACACCCAGATTTATTACCAATGCCAGCGACTGGAAAACCCACAGGTTATTCAGATATGCCTCCGGCGAAATACAAATGCTGGCTGCTGTAGACAAAGAGGTGAAAGGCCAGTTTATAAAGCTGGAAGCGGATGGCAAAGGCGATTATGATTTGTATGACAGCAATGGGAAAAAAATAGAACCTGTTAGTCAGGATAAGATAACCAGCTACCTGCAATTTTATGAAAATATAAATTACGAAATGGAGGAGACCTCCATCTCACCCGAACAGCGTGATTCTCTTTTGAAAACTGTTCCCTACAGAGAAATTTCAATTACAGGGAAAGACGGGAAAAATAAGCGCATTGAATTGTGGAAACGTCCCATCACACCTACCACCACCCATAAAACCAATGCTTCCGGCGATCCGTTTGCTTACGATATTGACCGTATGACTGCCAGATTCAATAACGATACAGCGCTCGTTGTGGTCCAGTTTTTTGTCTTCGATAAGCTATTCAGGAAACCTGCCGATTTTGTTGTTGCAAGGTGATAGTGCTATTCCGGCAATTTGATCGAATAAGAGTATATTTGTCTTCCTTAACAACCGAATTTTAATATTAAAGCGTTAATAATCAGCAAGTTATGAAGTTTATTGTTTCCAGCACACTTTTACTCAGGCACCTTCAGTCCGTTAGTGGTGCGCTTAATAATAACAGTCCGTTGCCCATTCTGGAAAACTTTCTGTTTGAGGTGGCAAAAGGCAATCTTAAAATTTCGGCCTCTGATCTGGAGACAACCATGACCACTTCGATGGAAGTTACCTCCAAGGAGCAGGGAATGGTTTCAGTACCGGCCCGTATTTTACTCGATACCCTTAAAACATTTGCTGAGCAGCCGCTCACGTTTACTATTAATGACAAAAACTTCCAGATTGAGATTTCGTCTGAGAACGGAAAGTTTAAGCTGGCAGGTCACGACGGAGTTGAGTTTCCGAAAATTCCGGTTGTAGAACAAGCCAATTCGATTGAAATTTCGGCTGAAGTTTTACTTGAAGCTGTAAACAAAACAATTTTCGCTACGGGCACGGATGAACTTCGTCCGGTAATGTCAGGAGTCTTTTTTCAACTTAACAAAGACAACACCACATTTGTTGCAACTGATGCACACCGTTTGGTACGTTACAGAAGAAACGATATCCGTTCATCCAAATCCACTTCTTTCATTGTTCCCCGCAAACCGCTCACCCTTTTAAAAAGTGCGCTCATGGGACTCGAATCGAAAGTGAAAATTGAATACAACGATGCAAATGCATTTTTCTCGTTCGATCACTTCAACTTAATTTGCAGATTAATTGACGGCAAGTACCCGAATTACGAGGCAGTAATTCCGCTTGACAATCCGAACCGGATGGTTGTTTCACGCGATTCGTTTTTAAATGCCATTCGTCGTGTGTCCATTTTCTCCAATAAAACAACCCATCAGGTTAAGTTAAAAATAGCCGGATCGGAGCTGGCAATATCTGCCGAGGATATCGATTTCAGCAACGAAGCAAATGAACGGCTTTCGTGCGACTATAATGGTCAGGACATGGAAATTGCCTTCAACGCGCGTTTCCTTTCTGATATGCTGAGCAACCTGGAGACGGAAAATGTTACACTTGAATTATCACTGCCAAACAGGGCTGGGATTATTCGTCCTACCGGAAATGATGAAAATGGTGAGGATATTCTGATGCTGGTGATGCCTGTAATGATCAATTAACGGAAAAGGATTTGTGAATATAAAGCGGCATCAGCCGCTTTTTTTATTTCAGATCAGGAGCCTGCTTTCAGCAGCTTGCAAAGATGCAGCAGCGCGAGCTCGTATACATCCAGGCCCAATCCAGAAATGATGCCTTTTGATTTGGAAGATAAAAACGATTCTTTCCGAAAAGATTCCCTCGCAAAAATATTGGAAATGTGTACTTCAATTACAGGTGCGGAAACAGCGGCTACTGCATCTGCAATTGCAACGGAGGTATGCGTATATCCGCCGGCATTTATAATGAGTCCGTCGCAGTTAAATCCGTTTTGCTGAATACTGTCAACCAATTCACCTTCAATATTGCTTTGAAAATAGCCAATTGTTACATCGGGATAGCCGGCCTTGAGTCTCGACAGATACGTTTCAAAACGTTCGTTTCCATATATGGATGTCTCCCTGGTCCCAAGTAGATTAAGGTTTGCGCCATTGATAATCATCACTTTCATGTGTGTAAAGGTAGTTTACCACAATCAATTTAGGAAATACTCTTTAAACCCATCCAAACGGGCCGATTAATACCTTTGCCCGGAATTTACTATCTTGTTGAAATACCATGTCGTGGAACGCATACATAAAAGGATTTCGCTCGTATCTTCAGCTCGAACGCTCGCTGTCGGGTAATTCAGTAGAAGCATATGAGCACGATGTTGAGAAGCTGAGCCAGTTTCTTGACGCCAATGGTATCGTTAAAGGACCGGATAAGCTTACCTATGATGATCTTCGACAGTTTATTAAATGGGTAAATGAACTGGGGATGAGTGCACGTTCACAGGCCAGAGTGTTGTCGGGAATAAAATCATTTTACAAATACCTGCTGCTTGAAAATGTGGTAAAGGACGATCCGACAACCTTGCTGGAGGGTCCCCGTTTGGGAAGAAAACTCCCCGATTTTCTCAGCATCGAAGAAATCAACTCTATTATTGCGGCGATAGATTTGAGTAAGCCCGAAGGCGAACGAAATAAAGCAATGATGGAGACGTTGTATAGTAGCGGACTTCGCGTGTCAGAGTTGGTGGGCCTTAAAAAATCAAATCTCTATCACGAAGTCGGGTTGTTGCGGGTAACCGGGAAAGGTAATAAGGAGCGGCTGGTGCCTATTGGCGGAGTAGCACTTAAACAGATAAAAGTGTATGAGGATGCATACCGTAATCACATCACCATTAAGCCCGGAAATGAGGACTTTCTGTTTCTGAACCGGCGCGGTGCTAAATTATCGAGAGTAATGGTGTTTACAATAATAAAAGAACTGGTGAAAGTAGCGGGTATCCGCAAATCGGTAAGCCCTCACACGTTCAGACATTCATTTGCTACCCATTTGATTGAAGGCGGAGCCGATTTGAGGGCGGTACAGGAGATGCTGGGTCATGAAAGCATAACTACGACCGAAATTTATACCCATCTCGACAGGGACTATCTGCGTTCCGCAATATTACAGTTTCATCCACGTGCCTGAATTTTAAGTACTCATGTTAAAAGCGGAACAACTCATTCGGCAACTGAATTTAGTACCTCACCCCGAGGGTGGGTATTATTGCGAAACCTATCGTTCGTCCGCCGCATTCGACGGTGTCGGTGAGCAGTTTCCTGCCGGAAGAAATTATGCTACGGCAATTTACTTTTTGTTATTAAAGGGAAGGTTTTCCGCCTTTCACCGGATCCAATCCGATGAGATGTGGCACTATTATACCGGCGATCCGGTAATGATAATTGAAATTACCGGTGACGGAAAACGGGTTGAAACAATCCTGGGTCCTTACATCGATAAAGGTGATGTGTTTCAGTATACTGTTAAAGCAGGTCACTGGTTTGCCGCTGATGTGGTCGAAGGGGGACATTACACACTAACCGGCTGTACGGTGGCTCCCGGCTTTGATTTCAGGGATTTTGAATTGGCTGAAAGAGAAGAATTGATTAAAATGTATCCTCACCTCGAATCGATTATTTCCAACTATACACGCACAAAATGATCCGTTTTCAACCATAATCTTACACAATACAATTTTGAAAACAATTGACATCACAGGCATGTTGAATTATATTATATCGCTATGAAAAAGAACTCAAATTACTTATTGGATGTCATGCTGCTTGCTTTAATGGCGGCTATACTATTTACTACCGGCTGCAGCAAAGACGATAACTCAAATGCAGGTGACTCACAGTTTTCGGTTCGTTTAACCGATGCTCCCGGTCCTTATGATGCAGTTAACATCGATATACAAGGAGTTGAAGTAAAATCAAATTCAGGTACCTTCCTGCTTAACATCAACAGCGGTATTTACAATTTGCTTGACTTTGTAAACGGGGTTGATACACTTATTGCCCAGGCAGGCATTCCTTCGGGTAAGGTGAGTCAGGTACGACTGATTCTGGGACCCGGAAATACAGTAGTTGTGGGCGGAATCGCTTATCCGTTAGGGACACCAAGTGCACAGGAATCGGGGCTTAAATTAAATCTGCATGCCGATCTTGAACCGGGGGTGGCCTACATGCTGCTTCTCGATTTTGATGTAGCCCGTTCAATTGTTACCAATGGCAATGGTGGTTATTCATTAAAGCCGGTAATCCGCGTCATAGAACAGGCACTCGGAGGTTCCATCCATGGCACTGTGAGCCCGCCGGCTGCTCAGCCCCTTGTTATTGCAGTGATGGGTTCAGATACCCTTTCTACAGGTTGCGATACCGTTTCCGGTGAATATTTGTTTTCCGGTGTTCCTGCAGGTACTTACGATGTTTCATTTTTCCCTGTTGCCCCGTATGCAAATCAAACAGTAAACGGAGTAGTTGTTACTACCGGGAACCTGACGGAGATGGGAACCATTTCTTTCTAAATCATTTTCTGCTGTAAATGATTTTGTCCATTTTTACAGCATGTACGATGTTATTGTTGCCGGTGGTGGTGCTGCAGGTTTTTTTGCTGCTTTAAGAGCTGCTTCATCCGGAGCAAGAGTTACCATAATTGAAAAAAGCGCGAAACTGCTTGCAAAAGTGCGTGTTTCGGGCGGTGGTCGCTGTAATGTTACCCACAACTGTTTCGAACCACGGCTTCTGGCAGGATATTATCCGCGTGGTTCAAAGGAACTGCTCGGACCGTTAACCCGTTTTGGTCCTGTTGAAACCATAAACTGGTTTAAGCAGCGCAATGTACATTTGAAAACGGAAGCTGACGGAAGGATGTTCCCCGTTACCGATTCGTCTCAAACAATAATTGATTGTTTTTTGAATGATGCGCAAACGAATAACGTTGACATTCGTACCGGAACTACTATTTCCGCATTTAAAAAGATAAATGGTATCTGGAATATTGAAACAACAGTTGGTGCATGTTTAACAGCCAAATCTTTCATTATTGCTACCGGAGGTTCACCGGTTTTAAGCGGATACAACTGGCTGCAATCCACCGGGCATACTATAGTTCCGCCGGTACCATCCTTGTTTACTTTCAATATACCTGATAATCCCTTCGAAGGACTTCAGGGGTTGTCGGTGCCCAATGCAAGTGTATTGATAGAGGGTACAGCTTATAAATTTGAGGGGCCATTGTTGTTTACGCATTGGGGATTGAGCGGCCCTGCAGTTCTCAAAACAAGTGCATGGGCTGCCCGCCGGCTGGCCGGAGAGCATTACCGGTTTGCAGTTTTAGTATCTTATTTTCCTCATTTTAAAGATGAAGAACTGCGCGAATTACTGAATGAGAAAAGCAATAAAAATCCGGCTAAAACAATTCATAAGTCTCCGTTAGAGCCGATTGCCTCACGGTTGTGGGAACGTTTATGTCTCTTGTCAGATATTTCTCCGGCAATGCGGTGGAGTGATGCCGGCAAAAAACGTATCAGCAATTTAATTAATATGCTTCTTCGATGTCGTTTTAATGTTTCAGGAAAGACAACATTCAAGGAGGAATTTGTTACATGCGGTGGAGTGAGCCTGAAGGAAATAAACATGAAACGGATGGAAAGCAAGTTGCACGAAGGTCTTTATTTCGCAGGCGAGGTACTTGATATAGACGGGGTGACCGGTGGATTTAATTTTCAGGCAGCCTGGACCACAGGCTGGATTGCAGGTTCCGCTGCCGCAGGGATATAAAAAAAACTGCCGCTTTTATGGCGGCAGTTTTTAACAGTTGCAAGATTCGCTATTCTAATATAATTTTTTTGTTTACTTCTCCCGAATCAAACCTGAGCCGGACAAAATAAATGCCTGCATTCAGATCATCACGATAAACAGTATATCTTTTTCTGGTATCAATTGCAAAATTCCTGATCACTCTTCCTGATATATCAGTGAGTTCAATAGATTGAACCGGTTGTGTGATCTGATCCAGGTTTATGTCAACATTGCCTGCCGACGGGTTGGGCCCAATCGATACAAGTGACGCAAGTTCTGCATTAGGGTTAAGTCCTGTTGGCGACCAGGGCGGGCAAAAGCCGAGGCAATAGCACATCCGTGGGTTCAGGTAGCCCATAATTGAGTCGATATAAGCAAGCGCTCTTGTTTTGCTGTTGGCGGGATTGGTTTGCAGAAATCCGTAATAGATATTTGTTGGATTCTGACCATAGAGTGGAGCAACATTATAAACAGTTGCAGAGTCGACCCACTCCCAAGGACCGGCTTGCACTGCCGGAACAGTAGGGAAGGGGAACAGTCCCTCAAATCCTTCGTTGCTCAAATTAGCCGTTTGTGTATAAGGGTCGGTAAATCCATTATTGGCAAAGCAGTTGTTGTTTCCAAGCTGATTCGCGATCTTAAGTACTCTTCTGGATCCGGCAACATCAACAACAGCCTGAGGAGGCGTGCCGGGAACATATACAATTCCTGAATCGTAGGGTGCAAACGGATCGCCAATCACATGCATGGCAACCATTGGCGCGTCTCCTGCTTCAATCCAGCTGCTGTCGCCCATTGCGCCGCCTAAATTGAAGACAAATTGTACGTTGGTTGGAAATCCGGGAGTGTTGTTGGGGTTATTCCACCATGGAACGCCGCCATACCCATCAAAATCTCCTAAGGTATCCTGTAATACATATGATTGTCCTGCTATATACAACCCGGGTACAGTAATTGAACTGATAAATTTCTGCAGATTGATTTCAGAAGGTTTGTCAAGCACCGCATAATTAAGTGCAATATATCCGCCTGTTCCCTGTCCGCCCAAAATAATCAGATTCGGATCAATCTTATAAGTGTTTGCTCCCGCAGCTTCGGCACGGTGCCAGCGCACACAGGCTTTTGCATCTTGAATGGAACGGTATACAGCCTGTAGTAATGTTCCCCGGCGCACATCGAGTGATGAACTAACCGGATTCCATCCTAACCGGTAATCCATGTTCGCCACAACATAACCTCTCCTTGCAAATTGGTTGCACATTTCAACTGTGGCGCTGTCGTTGCGGCTGCCGGTAGGCGTACCGTTTATATAAGCAGGCAGGTAACTGCCGGTGTGCATAAAAATTATTAAAGGACGCTGCGTTGCTGTATCTCCGGCGGGCTCATAAATATCCATATTCAGATTTACCATAGCCGGCGATCCGCTGAGTACGGAAATGTTTGTGGCGTACTGTACGTCGGTAGTTATGTTAACATTTGAGAATACTTCAGCTTGGTATCGCTGTGCTGAAACCTCAGAGGCCAACAAGGTGAGCGCGGTAATAACCGGCAGCGCTAGTAACTTTGCTTTCATAGGTGTGAGTTTTATGTTTTGGTTTTTTTATGTTTATAGATCTGCAGTTTTAATAAAAATACTGAAGTAGGTAAGCCGGCCTACCAGAGGTCCTCCATACACCTCGTAATGCTCATTGTTGAGCACATTGGAACAACCGAGTTTAAAGATAAGCTTTTCCTGATTAACTTTATAGGAAACCTGTGCATCCAGCGTTCCGTAGCTGCCGATATACCCTGTAAACTGGGGCGATCCCTCGTACTTAAACCCATCAACCCATTTGTAATTAACATTAAAGCTGAACTGTTTGAGGTCTCTTCCGCTGAATCCGATGTTGTACTTGTGCTCGGGTGTATTGAATGCCGGTATCAGCGGATCTTCGGAACCATGTCTGTCCAGCGTATTCCAGGAATAATTGGTAGTAATGGCATAATTGTTTCCGACATAATAATTGAGGCTGACAGATACCCCGTTGGTGGTTACCTGATCGACAGAATTTGTTGCAACACGAAGCACATTGTTAAACACCCAGGTTTTATAAGGCGGAAGTCCGGGTATCGACACTGTGAAAGTATCAATGTCCGCACCTATTTTATACCCGATAAAATTATTGTACCAGCTGTAATACCCGCCAACATCAACATACAGTCGTTCTGAAAGAGTTGCTCTGTAACCCAGTTCCACAGTTTTAACTTCTTCGGGTCGCACTGCTTTCACATCAAAGTATTCAAGTGTGTTGTAATCCTGAAAGGGGGCGTCCACAAACGCCTGAAGTGACGGGATGGTCACCAGGTTGTGATAACCATCCTTGTTACCGATCAAGATGGCGCGTCCTACCTGATAATAGAGGTATTGATCGGATAATGTCGGGTTTCGGATAGCACTTGATAATGAAGCGCGGACAATATTTTTTGAATTGATGTTGTAAACGGCAGAAGCTGCAGGAGAAAGCAGCAAATCAAAATTTTCATTTTTATCAGCTCTGATGGTAAGGTTTAGTTTTAGTTTTTGGTTGGCAAGCCGTTTTTCAATGCCTCCGTAAATGCCTCCCTCCTTATTGGTAATTTTCACACCTGAGGTATCGCTGAAAATGGTGCCTGCGGAATTCGGAGTGTAAATTCTGAAGTTTCCCCCGACCGTTATATCCATAATTTTCGGTGTAAACTTGTATTCGCCATGGATATGGTACAAAGCAGACCTGTCGTAAAATCTGGACCCTCCCTGACCGAATGTCAGACGGGAGGTAATTCCTGCGAAAGCAGTATCAAACGCTTCTGTACCGGGTTCCAGAAAAGGTACATTTTGATTGATAGGATTGCCGATTCCATTTGCATAGGCCTGAGTTAATCCATGATAATAAATAAGCGTGTCGTTGTAATTTGCTGCAAGAAACGGATTGATTGAATTAAGATAGGCCTGATACTCTTCAGGAGTGTACGGCCAGGCAGGTGGCTGCGGATAACCGGGTAAATGCTGAAGCGGATTTTTAACCTGAGCCGTCCAGTAATTCACATAATCCTGATACCAGTCACCGTTGCTTTTGGCTGCATTCTGCAAAAGCAGAGCGGTAAAAAACGCGTCATATGATTTACCGGCATCTTCCTGTGTGGAATAAGCTCTTATAAACCATTTATCCTTATGCCGCAGTTCTATCCTGTTCTGGTAAAATTTGATATCCTTTAACGAATACCTGTTATCTCCCTGATAAATGGTGGTGCCGGTTCCAAAATTAAAAGCATAGATCAGTTCGGTATTGGGAGTAACCTTATAGTGCAACGCCAGGCCTGCTTTTAAGTTCTCGGTGTTGTAATCTACCAGGTCCGATTCTTTGTATCCCTTGCGTGCTATTACTCCGAACCCCGGATAGGAACCCGGATTTTGCGATTGATCAAAGCCGGTCTGGTATTCATCACCATAAATATTTACTGCATCGTATCCTCCCGGATTGCTCTCGTTGCTCTTCGACTGAGGGGTGGCGGAATAATTATCAGCTTCCCAGTCGTTTACTTTCAGATAATAGAGGTTGAATTTGTAGGCGAATTTTTCCTCCCCCTTGCGGTTCTTGATAATTTGAGCAAACCGGACGGCATTTTCAAGGAGACTGTTGGTTCCGGTTTTAAACGATACCTCAAGTCCGGGAGCCGCGAAAGGGGAGCGTGTTGACATACTTATAACCCCGTTAAATGCATTGGGTCCGTAGAAGGCGGAGCTTGCTCCCACAACCAGATCTACCTTTGAAATATCCAATTCGCTTGCGCCCAAAAAATTTCCGAGCGAAAAATTCAATCCGGGTGAGGCATTGTCGACTCCGTCAATAATTTGCAATGAACGTACGGGAGATGTGCTGTTAAAACCTCTCGTATTTACAATTTTAAATCCGATGCTGGCAGCGGTCAGATCAACGCCTGTAAGCTGACCGAGTCCGTCATAAAAACTGACCGCAGGTGTCTCTTTTACGGCAATTATGTCCATCGATTCAATGGTGAGCGCAGATTCTTTTTGCTTTTCGCTGATCCGGCTTCCCGTAACATCTACACTTTGCAGTGAAATTTTGTTAGCCTTGAGAATTATTTTGATTGGTACGGAATCTTTCACCATTATATCTTGAGAAACATAACCGATGTAAGAGACAGAAATTTCAATTGGGTAGGGCTTATCGGTTTTTATTTCAAATGTCCCGTCCAGTCCGCTCTGACTTCCGGTTGTAGTTCCTTTGAGCACTACATTGGCACCAATAAGTGTTTCTCCGGTAAGGAGGTCGAAAATGGTTCCTTTGATCAGGGATTGTGCCAGGGCATGATTCGAAAAACTTGCAGCCTGAATAACGGTTAGCAGTATTATCAGGGCAACTGGGCGTGGTCGGATCATACAAAAATGTTGACGTAACCAAAAGTAAGTTTTCTGAGGCAAAAAAAGGAGGGACAGGTAATATTTTTTTAAGGCCGGAAAACGGCCCAAACGCCTAACTCATTTATATGGAAATCAGGGGTTGAGAGGAACCTCAGGATCATCTTCCTTCTTGGTAAAATGGCTTCTGAACCGGTTAAATAACTCTCCTACGGAATTAAATTCTTCTCGGTAAAAAATACCAATTCCCTGTGTGTACTGCGAACTGTAGTTGTTTACAATGTTGTTTTCAACACTTTTGTTAAATGCTTTAAACCTGAATCGGCCGTCTTTGCTTACTTTAACTTCTACGTTAAAATCACCGACAAGATTGGATGTGGTCTGGTTGTTTTCGGACATATTTACGGCGCCGTCAACAGTTACACGATCGTTAAACAAGTTAGTGGAAAGGGCTACTTCAAGTTCTTCTTTGGAATATTGATCGGCGGCCCTGTAGTTGACACCCACATCAAACGCATCGCTTATTTGTGATGCCCACACGCTGAGTTGCTGCGATAGCACTTCAGATACATTTGCCGATAATCCGGTAGAAGAGGCGGTGCCGCTGTATTCAACATCCGAGGCTCTTGAAAAACGGTTCAGTACCAATAAACTCATAGTTTGTTTGTTCAGCTCCTGCTCTGTGTTGATGTATCTGTTGATCAGGGTTTCCGTGGTAGGGTCAACATCAGGAACTACAATGTTGAATGATATGTTGGGATTAAACAATTTGTCGGACAGATTCAGGACTACTTCAACAGGAACGCGCTTTTTATACGCAGTATCCTGGAAGAGGTCATAGAGTGAGGTCTTTAACTTATAAATGCCTTCAAGGTCTATTTCCGCATCATAGGGTGATCCGCTCCATCTGATATTTCCTCCCGGAGTTATCACAAATTTTTTATTCAGCAGGTTTTGTAAGGTAAAGAGGTAATCGCCGGATACCACTTCATAGTTTCCGTACATTTCAAATTCGCCAAGCGGATCAATGGTAAGGGTAAGGTTTCCGTTTCCGCGTCCTTTGATAATATCCCCTATTTTTGAATCGAAAATAAGCCGGATTTCAGCATCGGGCGTTGCATCTATCTCAAGTGTCATGTCGATGCCTGTGAGCTTGGCCGGCTGATTGGAAATATCAATCGTATGGGCACCGGTATTAATGAAGTTGATAAAATTGCTTTTTGAAACTTCTTCGGGGTTGGTAAGCGGTATTTCGATTAAGGTATTTTTTTCGGTTTTCAGTACCATGCTCATGGTAATAAGATCAAGCGGTCCGGCAATTTTTATTTTACCACTTGCATAGGCGGTTCCGTAAAACAATTCGTTGTCGCTGAATTTTGTATTCAGCGACTGAAAGTTTTTGGCATTGATGTCTACTGAGAGAATAAAATCGGAAAAATGATTATGGTAAACAGCTCCGGTTACGTCGGCCTGATTTCCATTTATGTCGTTCACTTTTATGTGATCGAACCGGATTGCTTTTTCGGTGAAGGTGATCTCATCAGAAAAATTATAATGTGTCTGAAGATAGTTAACGGTAAAGCTGGTTGATTGCAACAGAACTTTTCCTGTAAGTACCGGTCTTTTTAAAGTCCCCTTTAATGCAAGTTTTCCGCTGGCTTTGCCTCTGACATCTGAAACTAAATCGGAAGCATAAGATGCAAAGGCTGTAAGATTAGTCTTTTTGAGATCGATGGTGAAGTCAAGTTCATCATCACTGCTTTCCAAAGTCATCTTCCCTTTAAGTTCTATGTTTCTTACACCACCCCTGTCGGCAAAAGCATCAACTGTAATAATTTTCCTGAAGGTATCGTAGTTGAAAAGAAAAGATGCGTTACCCAGCGTGTCGCCATAAATACTCAGGTCTTTAATGAGTATATCAGCATCAATTCTGGGTTTTTCCAATATCCCTGAACAGGTACCTTCGCCCGATGCCGAACCACCCATCCGAAAGTCGTACATCGAAAGTATCGGATTAAGAGCCTGGGTGTTGAATTCATTTAAACGAATGGTTATTTTGTCATCGGGGTTTGAAGATATGGTACCATTAATGTCAACAAAAGAGCTGTCGTGTTCCAGCCTGAAATTGCTGATGGTAGTACTTGAATCGGATATGCTGAAAGATGACTTTGTTCCTGTGGTAAACAGCTCGCCACCCAGTTGAATTATGGATGGATTGATGTTAATGTTTATTTTGTCGGAATAATATAGCGCTTCTCCTGAAAACAATATTTTGTTATTGGTAGTGTCGAGTGAGGCGGCGGCAAGACGGAAGGTGGCTGATTTTTTATCTGAAGCTGCCTCAAGCACAATGTTCCTGAACGAAAGCGTATCCATTACAACTATTTCTCCGGCCAGGTAATCTATATTTAGTTTGCCGGTTGCGGCGGAGTTCGCATTTAAATCGGTATTTCGGACCATGAGTGCATTGTAACGGATGCTGTCGGAGGTGAGGTGTGCTTTTAGTTCTCCGGTTCGGTTGTTAACTCTGGCACTAAAATGGGTTTCAGGGCTGACTGCCAACACCGGCATAAAAATATTTGTGACGTGAGAGGTGTTGTGGAGTCTCAAATCAAATTTGATGTCAAGAGGCGGGGCCGGTTTTGCTTTTGAGTCGGCAAATAACGGGATGTATTTTGAAAGCACCTCATTTATTCCTGCAAACAGCCAGGATCGTTTGTAGTTTCCGCTTATATCAAAGTCAAGTATGTCGGATCGGAATGTTGTCGATTGGATATCGTTCCCCTTTTCGGATTGAAAATTCATCCTGTTTATCAAAATCGTATCGTTCAGTTCGAAGTATTGCAGGTTTCTCACATTGATAAATCCGGTGAGTTCATCAAGTTCCTTTCCTCTGATATTGATATCTGCATTAAATTGGAGGTTGGCGGAGCTGTCGCGATCAAGCAAATTTAATTTGGCCAGTCGTGCTTGTTTTACCGAAGTGGTGAAATCGTATACCGGAACAGCGCCTTTCAGGTCAATTGCTCCTTTAAAATCCATTGCGAAGTTCGGTTCGTCAACTGTAAGTATACCATTGAATAAACGCCGGCTGATTCGGCCGTTAATGGTAATGTTGCTGTATGAATATCCTTTAAGTTCAAATTGAGAGATCACGCCCTCCATTTTTGCATCAACCGATTTCAGTGCAAAGCCGGAGCCGTTCACTTTTGTATTAAATGAGATTTTACCCAGCAATTCCCGTTCTCCCGTGAGTTGTCCGATATCAAAGCCGATAGCGGACAAGTGTCCTGAATAAGAACTCTTGTCGCTGTTTTGATCAATTTTAAGATTTAAATCGGACGACAAATAACCAATGTCGGTGGTTGCGTTCCCAAAAGCTACAAAGTCGTTCAGGAATCCGGTGAACTTACCGTTAATTTTTATGGTGCCGATAGCCGCAAAATTAGCGGGCAGCTGCAGGTGGGTGCTGTCGGTAAAAGGATAGGTGGGCAACGATTCCAGATCTTGTTTCTGTGTTAAAAGTTCTTTTACTTCAATATCGAAAAATGTTTCATTGATTTCAGGTAAGCCGGACAAATTCGCGTCGCCTCTGAAATGACTTTTTTTTCCAAACCGGATGTTCAGGTCCTTACCGCGCAATTGGTCTATTGTTCCCTTAATTTTTCCGCTGAAAATAATTTTTTGGTTCATTCCAATGAGTTCGGGAGCAAAGAACTGCAGATCGGAGGAGGAGAGAGTGGACTCTTCAAAATCACCATTCATTTTGACTTTTTTGATATAGTCATCAAAATCATCAATGGAATTGAAGCTCATTCTGTAATCGCATTGCACATTAGAGTGTGCAGTGTTGATAAGCAGGTTGCTGAACTGAACATAGTCCGGGGTAAATTTAATGGTGCTTTCGAGATAGTCCAGTTTGAATCCGCTTTTTTCCCTGAACGACAGATTTTCTATTTCAAGGTTAAGGGTATCAGCCTGCTGGTTGATATTTCCAAGTGTAGCATCAAGTGCTTCCAGTCTGATGTCCTCAAAGTTAATCCCTCTTGAAGTTTCATTATAACGTTTGTCTATATAGGCAAAAGAAACATTGGTAAGCTTGATTTCTCCCGGATTGAAATCAAACGGTTTAGATGTTGATGTGGTGTCGCCGGAGCTGAAATAATCAGCAATGAATTTGAAGTTTAAACCCGGAATATCTTTGTATTTGATAATTTTAATGGTGCCGTCTTTCAGCTCTGCGCCCGATAAAAATATTTTTCTGTTTTTGGGCGAAAACAATTCAATGTCCGTTGTTATTGATTTTGCATACAGTAGTGTGTCATGCTGTAAATCTTCAACATAAACTCCTTTTAATTCCAGTTTACTGAAAAACCGGATGTAAACATTATCGATTGAAACGGTGGTGCCGAGTTGTGAAGAGAGCCACGATGTAGCCCTGGCAGTAATCCATGTTTGAAAAGCTGGAATTCTGATAGAATAGGTGAGGACTCCGGCAAGCAGAAAGATGCAAAGCAATACCCAGGCTGATATTTTGAGGATTTTTTTTATCACTTTGTCTGATTCAGAACCGGGATCGTTACATCTTAGTATTTTTGTTTCCGGATAATGTGTGGTTTATGAACGAAAATATTATTGTTTTAGGTATAGAATCTTCATGTGACGACACTTCGGCAGCGGTCAGCTGCAATGACAATATTCTTGCCAATGTGGTCGCCGGACAATCGGTTCATGCTGATTATGGTGGCGTAGTTCCTGAATTGGCTTCCCGGGCGCACCTGCAAAAGATTGTTCCGGTGGTTGATCAGGCTCTGCGACAGGCAAATGTAAGTAAAAATGACCTGTCGGCAGTAGCGTTTACCACCGGTCCGGGATTGCTCGGTTCGCTGCTTGTGGGTGGTTCGTTTGCGAAAGGATTGGCAGTTGGTTTGAATATTCCGCTCATATCGGTGAATCACATGCAGGGTCATGTCCTGGCACATTTTGCCCGTTTTACAGAAGAGAGTGATAAAAAGTATCCCGCATTCCCATTCATCTGTTTAACGGTTTCAGGCGGGCATACCCAACTTGTCCTTGTACGCAGTCATTTGAACATGGAAATTATCGGGGAGTCGCTTGACGATGCTGCAGGGGAGGCTTTCGATAAGGTGGCAAAGCTCCTCGGATTACCTTACCCGGGAGGTCCGCAAATAGACCGTTTGGCGGCAAAAGGCGATAAGCTGAAGTATCTATTTCCCCATCCGAGGGTTCCGGGTAACAACTTTAGCTTCAGCGGGTTAAAAACTTCAGTCCTTTACTTCCTTCAAAATAACCAGCTTGCGGAGCCAGATTTTATTGAGCAAAACCTTTATTCCATTTGTGCTTCGGTTCAGCATACCATTGTGGAGATATTAGCCGAAAAGCTCGTATCTGTTTCTAAAGAGTTGAAAATCAATCAAATTGCAATATCGGGCGGGGTTAGTGCCAATTCAGAACTCAGGCGGCATTTGACGGCATTAGCGGCAGAATACAAATGGGACTTATTTATTCCCCGGTTAGAATTGTGTACTGACAATGCAGCGATGGTTGCGGTTACCGGATATTACAAGCTTCTTGAAGGGCAACTGGCAAATCCGGAGGTAAGTCCTGATGCCCGGTTTTCGGGCATGGTTTAACTTGTTAAAAGTTTTAAACTTAATTAGGCAAAGTCTTGCTTTTCAATAATTTTGCATTCGGGGAATCAGTAACTTAAAACCAACAATCAAACCACTCAAAAAACTTAAAGGAATGGACACTAAAGGCAATGCTTCTCAGCAGGAGAGCAAAGGGAGTAGTAAAATCTGGATGATTTTGCTTGCACTCTCAGTCATATTTAATGTATACCAATGGCAAAACAAGGTCACTGTTGTAGAGACAATGGAAATGAAGGCAGACAGTCTTGCATCTGCCAAGGCCGATGTCGACAAACAACTCACTGATACCTATGAGGAATTAAATCAGTACAAAGGAATTAATTCCCGTCTCGACAGTTTGCTTGCTGAGGCAAACGGAACAATTGATCAGCAGAAAGCACGTATAGAAAAATTGCTCCGGAACGAAAAAAATTCCAAGGATCTCAACCGCAAACTCCAGGCTGAACTGGATGAACTCAAGAAAATGAAAGATGAGTATCTTGAGAAAATCGATCAGCTGCTGGTAGAAAATCAGCAACTCAAAAAAGACAAGGAAGATCTCACCAGCACCGTTGAAAATCTTTCTAAAAATCTGGAAAGCACCATCAATGTAGCTTCCGTTTTGAAGTCAGAGTACATTAATGTTAAAACATACAAAAAGCGCGGTACCAGCAAGTATTCTGAAACAGCTATGGCCAAGCGTACTAACAAAATGGAAGTCTGTTTCTCGGTAATTGAAAATAAAATTGCAAAAGCCGGAAGCAGAAGTGTTTACTTGCGTATAGTTGAACCGGGTGGTAAAACAATGGGTGCACGCGCCGAAGGTTCCAGCACGTTCAAAATGGCCGGATCAGGTGAGGAAGTTCAATATACAAGCACTGCTACGATTGATTACATGAATGCCAAAATTGATCAGTGCCTCAACTGGGAAGAACAGGATCGTATTTTCGCGCCCGGAACATATGTAATTGAAATATATATCGACGGACAATTGTCGGGTGCAACATCATATGTATTGAAATAAATCTATTCAAAACAAATTAAACCAGAGCGTCCTTAACCGGATTCTCTGGTTTTTTGTTGGAATAGCATTTTACAAAGAGAGTTCAGGACTGAATATTTGTTATTTTTGGTCCCTCAGGTGTAATCTGCACCTCTCCTTTCATCTGTCGAAATGTCTGATAATGCCGAGTCATGGGATCTGATTATTTCATCTCGCCGAAGTTTGTTCCGGTTGGGAGTGAAAGATTTATGGCGTTACAGAGATTTGCTTTTTTTGTTTGTGCGCCGCGATTTTGTCGCATTCTATAAACAGACGGCATTAGGGCCGGTCTGGTTTTTCCTGCAGCCCTTGTTCACCATGCTGGTGTACATTCTGGTTTTTGGTAAAATGGCAGGCATTTCAACCGACGGATTACCGCGTCCGCTCTTTTATCTTGCCGGAATAACAGCATGGTCTTATTTTTCGGAGTGTCTTATCAAAACATCTACTGTTTTTAAAGACAATGCAGCTATGTTTGGTAAAATTTATTTTCCGCGACTTGTTGTCCCGTTTAGTATTGTCATTTCAAATCTGGTCCGGTTCGGAGTTCAGGTATTATTGCTTCTCTTGTTTATGCTGTATTATTCCCTGCAGGGCGCTCTTGTTTCTGTTTCATGGAATCTGATTTGGTTTCCGGTTATGGTAATCCTGATGGCGATGCAGGGATTAGGACTTGGAATGATTGTTTCAGCGCTTACTACCAGGTACCGTGATCTTGCTTTACTCTTGAATTTCGGTGTACAGCTGTTGATGTTTTCCACTACCGTAGTGTATCCTCTTAGCAGTTTGTCGGGTAAATTTTATTCAATCGTTTCACTAAATCCGCTAACGCATATTATGGAAGGTGTCCGGTACAGTCTTTTTGGTGCAGGAACATGTACGTTTTCCGGAATGCTCTATGCTTTCACTGCTTCGGTTGTATTGTTGCTTGTTGGTATATTTATGTTCAACCGTGTTGAGAAAAATTTTGTCGATACCATCTGATGAGAACCGTACTGCACGTAGAGCACTTATCGAAAATGTACAGGCTGGGGCAATTCTCAACCGGGACACTCACCCGTGATATTGAAAGGTGGTGGGCACTAAAAAGAGGCAAAGAGGATCCTTTCTCAAGAGTTGGAGACGGACCGGTGTCCAAACACCATCGGCAGGAATTATGGAGTCTCCGGGATCTTAGTTTCGATGTGGAACAAGGAACTTCGCTTGGGATAATAGGGAAAAACGGTGCCGGCAAGAGTACCTTGCTCAAAGTGCTTTCCAGAGTTACCTCACCTACAAGCGGAATAGTAAAAGTTAAAGGAAGGGTGGCCAGTTTACTTGAAGTGGGTACCGGATTTCATCCGGAACTTACAGGTCGTGAAAATATTTTTCTGAATGGGGCTATTTTGGGTATGACACGCCATGAGGTCCGGAATAACTTTGATGAGATAGTTGCTTTTGCAGGAGTTGAAAATTTTGTGGATACTCCGGTTAAAAGATATTCCTCAGGAATGTATGTGCGGCTGGCCTTTGCGGTTGCGGCGCACCTCGATTCTGAAATACTGGTGGTTGATGAGGTGCTTGCAGTGGGAGATGCATCCTTTCAAAAGAAATGTCTGGGAAAAATGGATGAGGTAAGCAAAAGCCAGGGCAGAACCATTTTGTTTGTCAGTCATAATATGTCCAGTGTAAAATCGCTTTGCAACAAGTCGGTGGTATTATCAAACGGACAACTGCTCTATTCGGGCGATACCGATCCGGGTATTGCAGCTTACCTGCAGTCGTGCCGCGAAGAACTGGACCATGGCGAAAAACTTTTGCATTTTTCACCTGTAACAGGAGGGTTAAAAAGTATCTCGTTCGCTAAAAGCGATTCCAGTCAGGCCGACTTTCTGTTTGGTGAGAAAATTGAAATGAACATGAGCTGGACCTTCAAAACTGACCTCCCTGCCCGTTCACTGTCTGTTAGAATTCACAACATGGCCGGAGAATTTATCTGCGGCTACAATACGTTAAATGATCTTGTTTCCGGTAAACTGGATACTGCGGGCACCTACGAAACCTCGCTCACTATGGAAGGCGGTATATCACCCGGTATCTATACTGTTGATGTCGGATCCTTTATCCGGCCCCATACAACCGAATTTACGTATAAAAATATTGTGACCTTCGAGGTGTTGGACATACCTTATGAAGAGGGTTTTGTACCTAATATTATGGGTAATCCCAGATTCTACACCCGATCGGAATGGAAATTTAATACCTGAAGATTAAAAGATCACTGATTAAAGGAACACTATATTAACCAGGTACATTTAGGTTGTTTGAGTTGTGAATAATTGTTACCGACTTGCAGATGTTTGAACTGATTCGAAGAATAAGAAGCGCACGGAGGTTCCGGAATTATGAAAAGGAGCACCCCGGAAATTACTATTCGACGCATTGTTTCGATTATTACAAATGTCTGTTTGTGCACATCCCCAAAACGGCCGGCATATCGGTTTGTACTACGTTGTTTGGCAACCTGGCCGGCGGACATACCACACTTGCCGATTACAGTGACCGTTACCCGCAGGCAACATTCAGGTCTTATTTTAAGTTTGCATTTGTACGAAATCCTTACGACCGGCTGCATTCGGCATTTTATTTTTTAAAAGCAGGAGGCATCAGCAGTGAAGATAGGGCATTCAGAGATCACTATCTGAATGGTGATATGAACTTCCGTGAATTTGTGATGGAGGTGTTGAGTCCTGAATCAAAACAACTTATTTATCATCTCAGACCACAGGTTGAGTATATCACTTTAAAAGCAGATCCGGAAAATATAGCCCTTGATTTTGTAGGCAGGTTTGAATCACTGCCGGCTGATTTCGCAACTGCCGCGGCACATATTGGTTTGGGTGACAAAAGGCTGCCCCACGAAAATAAAAATCCCGGTAAAAAATATTACCGGGACGAGTATTCTGATGAAATGTTTAGGAGAGCCGCGCAGATTTACAAAAAGGATTTTGAACTGCTTGGATACGAAATGTAGGATTTCAGTTTAAGGCAACATCAAACTTTATCGCATTTTTCACCTTTTCGTTCAGAAGTGCATATTGTACTACTTCAATCATCTCCTTCACATAAATAAATTCCAGTCCTTTGATATAGTCGGCTTTGATTTCGTCAATATCCTTACGGTTATCTTCACTAAGAACGATCTGATTGATCCCGGCTCGTTTTGCTGCCAGGATTTTTTCCTTGATACCACCAACCGGCAATACTTTACCACGCAGGGTAATTTCTCCTGTCATGGCCATTTTTCTGCGGACTTTACGTTGTGTGAAAGCCGAAGCCAGGGAAGTCAGCATGGTAATACCTGCCGAAGGACCATCTTTGGGAGTGGCTCCTTCGGGAACGTGAATGTGAATATCCCAGTTGTCAATGATGCTGGCATCGATTCCCAATTGCCCGCTATGTGATTTTAAATAAGCGAGTGCAATAACTGCTGATTCTTTCATTACCTCTCCCAGATTTCCGGTAACGGTAAGTTTGCCTTTGCCTTTACTGAGTGATGTTTCGATAAACAAGATATCGCCGCCCACCGGTGTCCATGCGAGGCCTGTAACTACTCCCGCAACACTGTTGTCGATTGATTTTTCTTTCTGGAAGATTGGTGCACCCAGAATTTTATGAAGTTGTTCGGCTGTGACCTTTGGATTGTATTTTTCTTCAAGAGCAACAGATTTGGCAAGCGATCGTATTACAGCGGCAATCTGTTTTTCCAAGGCTCTCACACCTGATTCACTGGTATAGTCTTCAACCAGCCGTTCAATTATTTTTTCAGAAAAAACGGCTTGTCCTTTTTTAAGTCCATGCGCCTCCAGTTGTTTTGGGATCAGATGTTTAACGGCAATCTGTATTTTCTCTTCCACAGTATATCCGGTAATTTCAATAATTTCCATTCTGTCGCGTAAAGCGGGCTGAATAGAACTTAGCGAATTGGCTGTAGCGATAAACATTACTTTCGACAAGTCGTATTCAATTTCTACATAGTTGTCGTAAAACGCACTGTTTTGTTCCGGATCCAACACCTCAAGCAGGGCAGAGGAGGGGTCGCCGTGAAAGTCATGCGAAAGCTTATCCACCTCATCCAGCACAAACACGGGATTGGATGACTTCGCTTTCTTTAAATTTTGAATCACCCGGCCCGGCATAGCTCCTATATAAGTTTTTCTGTGTCCTCTTATTTCGGCTTCGTCCCGGAGTCCGCCTAACGACATGCGCACATATTTTCTTCCAAGGGCTTTGGCAATGGATTTTCCCAACGAAGTTTTACCAACGCCGGGAGGACCATATAAACACATGATGGGCGATTTAAGATTGCCCTTCAGTTTTAAAACGGCCAGGTATTCAAGAATCCTGTTTTTGACTTTGTCGAGACCGTAATGGTCCGCATCAAGAATTTTCTGCGCGCGTTTCAGGTCGAAGTTATCTTCGGTATTTTCGTTCCATGGGATATCTAGTAACAGTTCAAGATAGTTGAGTGTTACTGAATATTCGGCAGCAGCCGGATTGATACGAGCAAGCCGTTCCAGTTCTTTATCGAACACGGCAGCAACTTCTTTGCTCCACTTTTTCTCAAGCGAGCGTTCACGCAAATCACTTATCTCCTGATCCTGAGTGTTACCGCCCAGTTCCTCCTGGATGGTTTTTAACTGCTGGTTCAGAAAATATTCTCTTTGCTGTTTGTCGATATCAATCTTGACTTTCGATTGAA
>DASUFP010000088.1:0-2705 GCA_036274495.1 Bacteroidia bacterium | reverse complement strand
GTTTTCCCGCAACCGCCTGTGAAACCTTGATAATCACATTATCATTGTCACCGGTATCGGGAAGTACCCCTACAATTTTTACATAAACCGACTGGTTATTCATCCGGTTGGTAACCTTAATAATTGTTCCAATAGGAGCCGTACGGTGCAGTCCGTAGTATTTATTCTGATTTACTTCCCCGTCCTGAATCCATGAAGCAATGCCTGTTTCAGTAACCTGCACCAGTGTTTTGCCTCCGCTTGCCTTGCGGATAGGCTCTACCGTCTTGGTAGGCTTCTCAAAAAGTGTAGCAGGCATTGTTGCCATTTCGTCTGACTTGGCGGTTTGATTGCCCTCTGAAGCAGCAGCTTTTTCAGCAGGAGCAGGAGAGGGGGATGTTGCGGTTGCCGCGGCAGTTGTTTCTGCACTTTGGTCGAGGTAACGAACCACGAGTTGCTGACCTTCACGAAGCTGATCAGAGTCGAGGTGGTTGAGATCCCGCATTTCATCAACAGTTTTATTGAATCGTTTCGACACACTGTAAAGTGTTTCGCCGTGTTTTACCGTATAAAATACCGGCTGCCGCTGAGCAGGTTGCGGGGCAGGGGTGGTTACAGGTTCCGTTGTGGATTGCCCTTCAGGAAGGACAGGTACATGGATAATTTGACCCACTTTGAGGTCATCGATACCCGTGTTTGCCAGTTTAATATCGTCAATGGTAACATTATACCGCCTCGAAAGAGAGGACCATGTTTCTTTAGTTTCTACTTTATGGAGGATATACTTTTTGCCGTCCATCCACTTTACACGCAACGAATCGCCCGGCAATCTTAATCCTGCTTCGGCCGTTGATGCAGCTAAAACAAGGGTTACAAAAACCATTAAACCTGTGATTTTCATCAAAATAATTCGCATCTTCACCATCCGGTTAGTTTTATACAATGTTAGCCTTTTTTAAGCCTCAGGGAAAGGCCCGTCCAGTCGGGGTTTTCAACATCTTAATTAACAGTTTTACTCTGAAATATACCTCTTTACAGCGATTAATCCTTCGGCAGCTATTTTTCATCTTAACGCTGGTGGCTTCAAATTTGGTGCCCTCTGTGGCTGCTTCTTCCACCGATTCACTTGTTTACACCATCTCCATCAGAGAAGAAATAACTCCGGGAATGGCCCGCAAATTCAGTAAAGCCATGCAGGCGGCTGAACAACTCAAGGCCCAAAGAATTATTCTGCATATAAATACCTACGGAGGGTTATTGGATGCCGCAGACTCTATCCGGACTGAAATATTGAATTCAGATATTCCGGTTGTCGCATTTATCGATAACAACGCGGCTTCGGCCGGGGCACTAATTTCCATTGCCTGCAACCGTATATACATGCGCAGCGGAGCAAGTATAGGGGCCGCCACCGTGGTGGATGACCAGGCCCGGCAATTGCCCGACAAGTACCAGTCGTACATGCGCTCCATTATGCGGTCTACCGCCGAAAAGAGAGGGCGCGATCCGCTTATTGCTGAAGCAATGGTAGATGACCGCACGTACATTAAAGGGATAAATGACTCCGGCAAGGTGATCACTTTTACAACCTCAGAAGCAATTAAAAACGGTTATTGTGAAGGTGTGGCCGAGTCGCTTGATGAAGTAAATAGTCTGGAACATACCACTCACTGGAGGCAGGTTGTGTATTACCCCTCGTTTGTTGATGAACTAATCTCTTTTCTCGTAAATCCGATGGTCAGCGGTATTCTGCTGTTGATTATGCTGGGAGGAATATACTTCGAATTACAGACACCGGGTATCGGCTTTCCGTTGTTCGCGGCACTTGTTGCGGCGCTGCTGTATTTTGGTCCTCTTTACATTGAAGGACTTGCTGCCAACTGGGAAATTTTATTGGCAGTAGCGGGATTTGTACTGCTCGCTGCCGAGATTTTTGTAATTCCGGGATTCGGAGTTGCCGGTATTTCTGGGATAATACTGCTTATTGTGGCGTTCACTTTCAGTATGCTGGGCAACAAAGGATTTGATTTTTCAGGTATTCCCGCAGGCAGCGTACTCAATGCACTTGGTGTGGTAATGGTTGCTATGGTGGCAGGAATAGTGCTGGCATTTATGTCCGGTTCCAGACTTATGAAATCGAAAAAGTTTGGTAAAATGGTACTGAGCGGCACTATGCAGGCAACAGAAGGATATACCTCATCCGCCACTCAGATGAACGATCTGGTAGGAAGAGAGGGAAAAGCCTTTTCAACTTTGAGGCCTTCGGGCAAAGTTATGATTGATGGAATAGGCTATACAGCAAATTCAGAGTCGGGGTTTACAACATCGGGCACGAAAATTGTTGTTACCCGGTTCGATGGAATCAATTTGTGGGTTAAAGAAATCAGCTGAATTATGAATAAAAGGATCCTGGGATATGTTACGGCTGCCATGTTGAGTGTATCGGCATCCTCTTCGCTTTTTGCGCAGGAAGTTTCAGATAAGGATCTGGCGGCTGTTGCCGACTCATCAGGAAATACATCAGAGTCTAAAAACAGGGTGTATCTGTATCCCGGTTTTGGTGCTTCACTTGTCCGTAACGATTTGGCACCGGTATTTTACATCAACCTTGGTTTTAAACACTTCGATTCATATGAGGTAAGTGTGAACACCTCCAGTTATTTTTTCTTTGAAAAAACGGACGGCAGCGAATATAAAATTTACCGGAACACCTTCCTGAATGCTGA